>DATAYT010000194.1:0-2429 GCA_036272395.1 Xanthobacteraceae bacterium | reverse complement strand
TGTAGGTCTTGCGCGCGATGCGCTCGCGTGCACCGCTGAGCGCGATCGGCGACGTGAAAGTCCCGATCGGCTGCGGCACGCAGAGACTGTCGACCCAGTCGCGGTCGGCGGCATTGACCCCGAACGCTTCCGCCGGCCGCGGGCGCACGCCGAGATCGCCGCGCTGCATAGCCGCGCGAATGGCGTCTTGAACCGCCACCCCGGTGAGTTTTTGGATCGTGTCGCCGTTCTCGGGAAGAAAAAGCGTCCAGGAACACAATCGAGCGGGTCTGTGCCGGCATGACTTCAGCGACGCCGGAATAACGAACCCGCCATAGGAGTGCCCGCAGAGCACCACGTCGCTCAGCCGCTCCCATTTCAGCAAGTTCACGACATCGGCGACATGGGTGGCGAGATCGATACCCGGCGCCAACAGATGCGCGCGCTCGCCCAGCCCGGTCAGCGTCGGCGTAAAAACAACGTGGCCATCGCGGCGAAGCCGATCGGCGACGCGCCGCCAGCACCAGCCGCCGTGCCAAGCACCGTGAACCAGCACAAAGGTGTGGGCCATCAGTCACCCCTCCCCCACGCCAACGCCAAAGCGAAATAATTTTATATTCCGCCTTAGCTCGTTGTTTGAGCCTGATCTATTGCGAAAACCGGTATCCACTCTTCGCGATCATGCTTTAAGGCTGCCAAGCAACGTCGGCGGCGCGCGGCGCGGCCGTGTCCGAGCGCGCCTTGTCGATGAACTGCATCAACGCCCGCAGTGCCGCGTTAATACCTTGTCCGCTCACCGCCGAAATGACGAATGGCGTCGTTTTCGTCACGCCTTTCAAGTTCGCCAGCTGTCGCTCAATCTCCGAAGCGCTGAGCGCATCGGCTTTATTGAGCGCGACGATTTCCGGTTTTTCGGCAAGGTCGTGGCCATAAGCCCTCAGCTCAGCGCGCACGGTTTTGTAGGCGGCGCCCGCGTCCTCGCCGGTGCCATCGACCAGGTGCAAAAGGACGCGGCAGCGCTCGACATGCGCGAGAAAGCGATCGCCGAGTCCGACGCCGTCATGTGCGCCTTCGATCAGGCCCGGAATATCGGCGAGCACGAATTCGCGCCCATCAACGTCGACGACGCCGAGCTGCGGATGCAGCGTGGTGAACGGATAGTCGGCAATCTTGGGCTTGGCCGCGCTCACTGCGGCGAGAAAAGTCGATTTGCCGGCGTTCGGAAGACCGATGATTCCGGCATCGGCGATGAGCTTGAGCCGCAATCGTACCGTGAGCTCGACGCCGGGCTGCCCGGGATTGGCGTGACGCGGCGCGCGATTGGTCGACGTTTTGAAATGGGCGTTGCCGAACCCGCCATTGCCGCCGCGGGCGAGCACGACGCGTTGTCCGATTTCGGTCAGATCAGCCAACAGCGTTGCGTCATCCTCGTCGTAGATCTGCGTGCCGACCGGCACTTTGAGAACGACATCGGCGCCATTAGCGCCGTGTCGGTCCTTGCCCATACCGGCGCGACCGTTGCCCGCGGCGAAATGCTGCTGGTAGCGATAATCGATCAGCGTGTTAAGGCCATCGACTGCTGCGGCGATAACGTCGCCGCCCTTGCCGCCGTCGCCGCCGTTCGGACCGCCGAATTCGATGAACTTCTCGCGCCGGAACGACACGCAGCCATTGCCGCCGTCGCCGGAGCGAATGTAAATCTTGGCCTGGTCGAGAAATTTCATTTGCTTAACTGGTAAAGCGCGAAGCCTTCCGGCACAACCGTCATCCCCATCGACAGTGCCGCGGTGGCCCATAAAGCCTGCCTGATATAAGGTCGGACTTCGGGTGGGCGGAGCCCGGCTTGCCCCATGACCTGTTCGGAACTGGTGCGGAGAACGACAAGCGTGTGGAGTGTTGTAAAGCTCGCAATCCGGGCTGCGATCTGGCGTAGGACCTTCGATCCGCCGCTTGTCGGATTGCGATCGCTGTTGGCGTTCGCGGCCTTGGTGGCGGTCGTGCGCGCCGCACTGCAGCTGGTCGAGGCTGGCGCCTGGCAAGACTTCAATCCCTACGGCCTCAATGCAGTGATCGCCTGGATCGCGCTTGAGCTCGCGATCGCCGCTCTGTTCGTGCGACCGGAGGCGCGCACCACCGCATTGGCGGCGATGTTCGTTCTCTCCCTGATGGCCGACATCGTCATGACCGCAATCAGTGTCGGCGCGCCGCTGATAGCGCAAGCGGCGGGACGGCCTGCCTTGATCAATAACGCGGTCATGGCCGGCGCAATCTACGTATTGCTTTTCGCGTGGTGGATTGGAGCGATGACCTGCATCGTCGGCTCGCTCGAACAGCAATCGGGTTGGCGACTTGTCGGTCGGATTGCAGGTCTGTGGCTTGCCCTGTTCGCCGCCAATGTAGCGATGCCGCATACGCCGGTATTTGTGCCGCCCGATTTCGATCCGCGCAAC
>DATAYT010000193.1:0-1794 GCA_036272395.1 Xanthobacteraceae bacterium | reverse complement strand
ATCTGATCCGCACGGGATTGCGGACCTCGGTCGGCCTCGTCGTCGAATCCGGCGAGCCGCGCGAGGTGCATCACTTCGCCTGCCTTGCCGGCTACGGCGCCGAGGCGATCAATCCTTATCTCGCGTTCGAGACCATCATCGGGATGAAGGACCGGCTGCCCGGCGCGCTCGATGATTACGAAATCGTCAAGCGTTACATCAAATCGATCGGCAAGGGCCTGTTGAAGGTGATGTCGAAGATGGGCATCTCGACCTACCAGTCCTATTGCGGCGCGCAGATTTTCGACGCCGTCGGGCTGAAAGCCGATTTCGTATCGAAATATTTTGCCGGCACCCATACCCGGATCGAAGGCGCCGGCCTCGCCGAGATCGCGGAAGAAACCGTGCGACGCCATACGGACGCGTTCGGCGATGCGCTGGTCTACAGGAACGCGCTCGATGTCGGCGGCGAATATGCCTACCGCACCCGCGGCGAGGATCACGCCTGGACCGCGGAGTCCGTCTCCACGCTGCAACACGCGGTGCGCGGCAATTCGCTGGAGCGTTACCGCTCCTTTGCAAAAATCCTCAACGAGCAGTCCGAGCGGCTGTTGACGCTCCGCGGCCTGTTCAGGATCAAGACCGCCGAGGACGAAAAGCGAAAGCCTGTCCCGCTCGACCAGGTCGAGCCGGCGAGCGAGATCGTGAAGCGCTTTGCCACCGGCGCGATGTCGTTCGGCTCGATCTCGCGCGAGGCACACACCACGCTTGCGATCGCAATGAACCGGATCGGTGGCAAATCCAATACCGGCGAAGGTGGCGAGGAGGCCGATCGCTTCAAGCCGCTGCCCAACGGCGATTCAATGCGCTCGGCCATCAAGCAGGTGGCCTCGGGCCGCTTCGGCGTCACCACGGAATATCTCGTCAATTCCGACATGATGCAGATCAAGATGGCGCAAGGCGCAAAGCCGGGCGAAGGCGGGCAGCTGCCCGGTCACAAGGTCGATGCGATCATCGCCAAGGTCCGGCATTCGACGCCGGGCGTCGGCCTGATCTCGCCGCCGCCGCATCACGACATCTATTCGATCGAGGACCTGGCGCAGCTGATCTACGACCTGAAGAACGTCAATCCCGACGGCCAGGTGTCGGTGAAGCTCGTCTCCGAAATCGGCGTCGGCACCGTTGCCGCCGGCGTTGCGAAGGCGCGCTCCGACCATGTCACCATCGCCGGCTTCGAAGGCGGCACCGGCGCTTCTCCGCTCACCTCGATCAAGCACGCCGGCAGTCCCTGGGAAATCGGGCTTGCCGAGACCCACCAGACGCTGGTGCGGGAGCGGCTGCGCAGCCGCATCGTCGTCCAGGTCGACGGCGGCTTCCGCACCGGACGTGACGTGGTGATCGGCGCGCTGTTGGGGGCCGACGAATTCGGCTTCGCCACTGCGCCCTTGATCGCAGCCGGCTGCATCATGATGCGCAAGTGCCACCTCAACACCTGCCCGGTCGGCGTCGCCACGCAGGACCCGGTGCTGCGCAAGCGCTTCACCGGCCAGCCGGAGCACGTCATCAACTATTTCTTCTTCGTCGCCGAAGAAGTGCGCGAGATCATGGCGACCCTTGGCTACCGCACCTTCAACGAGATGGTCGGCCAGACCCAGATGCTCGACCAGACGAGGCTGGTCGCGCACTGGAAGGCCAAGGGGCTCGATTTCTCAAAACTGTTCGTGCGGCAGAAGGAAGAAAAAGGCCAGAAGATCTATCACGCGGAGCCGCAGAACCATCATCTGGAGAACGTGCTCGACCGCAAGCTGATCCAGA
>DATAYT010000192.1:0-2704 GCA_036272395.1 Xanthobacteraceae bacterium | reverse complement strand
GCGAAGGTTCGATTCCGGCGCTTGATCCTTACCGCCAGCCTGTATTGGCGAAGGCGCGCGTGCGCTATGTCGGTGACCCCGTTGCGGCGGTTTTCGCCGTCGATGCATATGCCGCCGAGGATGCCGCCGACCTCGTCGACGCCGAAATCGAAGAATTGCCGGCGCTGATCGACGCGCAGGCGGCGCCGGTCGAATTCTCGCCGGGACATTCGAGCGAAGCCGCGGTGATCCGCCAAGGCTATGGCGACATCGACGCCGCGTTCCGTCAAGCAGCGCACATCGTTGAACTGGAATTGTCGAGCGGCCGCCATTCCGGCGTGCCGCTCGAGACCCGCGGCGCCATCGGCCGCTATGACGCGGCGCGCGGCGTGCTCGAACTGCATGGCGCGGCCAAGGTTCCACATCGCAATCAGGAATTGCTGGCGCGCATGCTCCGCCTGCCGCCGAGCGCCATCCACGTTCACGAATCGCATGTCGGCGGCGGGTTCGGGGTCCGCGGCGAACTTTATCCCGAGGATGTGCTGGTCTGCGTCGCGGCCAAGCGCTTCGGCCGGCCGGTGAAATGGATCGAGGACCGCCGCGAGCATCTGATCGCCGCCAACCATTCACGCGAGCAGGTGCATGAGATCCGTGCCGCCGTCGATGCCAATGGCATCATCCTCGCGATCGACGATCGATATTTCCACGACCAAGGCGCCTATGTGCGCACGCACGCGGCGCGCGTGGTGCATATGACCGCCGGAATTTTGCCGGGACCGTATCGGGTGCCGGCCTATCGCGCGATCGGGCATTTTCGACTCACCAACAAGACCCCGGCCGCGACCTATCGCGCGCCGGGACGTTACGAAACCACCTTCGTGCGGGAGCGGCTGGTCGATGCGATCGCGCACAAGCTCAAGATCGATCGGATCGAGCTGCGCCGCCGCAACACGATCGGGCCGCTGGAAATGCCGTATCCGCGGCCGCTCGAAGCGCTCGGCGAGGAAATCGAATATGACAGCGGCGATTATTCCGGTCTGCTCGAAAAGCTTCTCGCCATGATCGGCTGGGACACGCTGAACGAAACGGTCAGCAAGCGCAAAGCCGCCGGCGAGCACGTCGGTGTCGGGCTATCGATGTTCATCGAGAAGAGCGGGCTCGGTCCGACCGACGGCGTGAGAATTTCGGTGGATACGTCCGGCATGGTCGAGGTGCTCACCGGCGGGGCATCGCTGGGCCAGGGTTTTGAAACCGTAATGGCGCAGGTTGCCGCCGACGCGCTTGGCGTCGACTACCGGCGCTGCCGCGTCATTCACGGCCAGACCGACCGCATTCCATTCGGGATCGGCGCGCACGCTTCGCGCGCGACGGTTATGACCGCTTCGGCAACGCATATCGCGGCGTTGAACGTGCGGCGCAAAGCGCTGGCGGTGGCGGCCGAACTCCTGCAAGCCGCTCCGGAGGCGCTCGACATCGTTGCGGGCGAAGTGGTGCGCAAGGACGGCAAGGGGAGCAAAGGCGGCCCCTCGATGCGCCTCGGCGCCATTGCGCAGAATCTGGCGCCAACCGCGAAAGCTAGGGGCGACCGCGAGCCCGGCCTTGCCGCCGAGGGCTGGTTCAAGACCGAGCATCAGGTCTACCCCTATGGCAGCCACGTCGCCGTGGTGAAGGTCGATGCCGAGACCGGCCGCGTCGTCGTCGAACGCTACTGCATCGCCTATGACATCGGCCGCGCCATCAATCCGGCGCTGGTGCGCGGCCAGATCGTCGGCGGCTACGCCCAAGGCTTGGGCGGCGCGCTGTTCGAGGAATTCAACTACAGCGAACGCGGCGACCCGCTGGCGGCGACCTTTGCCGATTATCTGTTGCCGGCACTGCACGAAGTGCCCGCTCCGGAGATGCTGTTGCGCGAGGATTACACCTCCCCGCTCAATCCGCTCGGCATCAAAGGCGCCGGCGAAAGCGGCATCACCGCAGTCGGCGCGACCATCGCCTCGGCCATCGATGACGCCATCGGCATGCCCGGCGCGGTACGGCAATTACCGATCACGCCCCAGCGGCTGCGGCGGTTGCTGGCAAATAAAATTTAGTCCAGCCGCACGCCGATCGCCTTGACCAATGGCGTCCAGCGCGCGAGTTCGGTGCGCATAAATTCGTCGAACTGCGCTGTTGTCCAATCCGGAACCGGAATCACCGCCGCATCGACCAACGATTGGCGATAAGGCGCATCCGCCATGGCGCGATGATTGGCTTCGTCGATCTGAGCGATGATCGGTTTTGGCGTTCCCGCCGGAGCAAACAACGCCAGCACTTGTTGCGAGAACAGGCCCGGTATTCCGGATTCGACCGCGGTCGGTATTTCTGGCGCAACCGGAATGCGCGTTGGATTCGTGATAGCCAGCAGGCGGAGCTTGCCGGTGCGGTGAAATTCGAGGACCTGATTGGTCATGGCCGGGATGATCATCGGGATCTGGCCGCCGATGGCGTCGGCAATCGCGGGGCCGGCGCCGCGATATGGCACGTGCGGCAGATCGGTAATGCCGGCCAATGATTTCAAGAGTTCGCCGCTGAGATGGTTCATGGTGCCGGTGCCGGCGGAGCCGTAGGCCATCTTGCCGGGATTGGCTTTGACATATTCGACCAGCTCGCCAAGCGAGTGCACCGGCACCGCCGGATTGACCGCGATGGCAAAGCAGGTGATCGCCACCATCGACACCGGGGTCAA
>DATAYT010000191.1:0-27174 GCA_036272395.1 Xanthobacteraceae bacterium | reverse complement strand
GCGCTTGGCGGCGGCGATTGCATGCTGGGCATCCTCTGCATCCCCCAACCTTACGTGGGCGATCACTTCGCTGCTTGTTGGATTGATGATGTCCATGACCTCGCGGCCGTGGGATTCAACGAACGCCGCATCAATGTAATGCGTCGTGATTTTCTTAATTGCATCTTTGTTCGCGAGAGCGTTCATCGCTCTTCTCCGTGGATTAAGAAACCCGTTCACGACAAAATAAAATGACGAAGGACGCGTGTGAGCGAGCCGTTCCTTGAGCACTGACCGTACCGAGTTTCTTTCGAAATCAGATCGCGCTGCCTGCGAAGTGATTTGGAAGGCGGCCGGCAGGGCAATGCGCTGACGCTCCTCCAGTTCGCGGTTTCCGAATCGATTCGGCCTTTTGGCTTCTTGTTGCGGCCGTTTCAACTCCGTGGGATTAATGTGAAAGGGAGTCGTCAATACGTCCAAGATATCTTTACTATCAGACCAATCGCGATAAAGTATTAGAATGGAATTGCGGCACCTGCGCTATTTCGTGGCGGTCGGCGAGGAACAGCATTTTGGCCGCGCATCGCGTCGACTGCGCGTGGCACAGCCGGCGCTTTCCCGCCAGATACAGGATTTGGAAGAAGAAATCGGTTTCAAGCTTTTCGAACGCCTCCCGCGCGGCGTGAAGTTGAATCCAGCCGGCAAGCTGTTTCTGGAGGATGCGAGACGTATCCTGCAGGAGGTAAACGACGCGGCTGCGCGCGCAGCTCGCGTGGCTCACGGTCGTTCGGGGACGCTGCGCGTCGGGTTTACCGAGAATGCGTCCTGGCGTGGGGTGGTTCCGGATTCCTTCCGGCGTTTCCGCGAGCAACAACCCGACGCGGAATTACAGCTTTATCCGGTAGCGAGTCTGGACCAGCTGGAAGCCATAAGATCCGGCCGCCTGGATGCGGGCTTCGTCAATTTCATGCCAAAAGCGGATCCGGAATTGGATCAACTTGCCGTCGCTGATCAGCATGTCGAACTCGCCCTGCCGAAGAGACATCCTCTCGCCAGACTGAAGAAACTTCGCCTGCTGGATCTGGCGGAGGCAGCGTTTGTCTGGTTTCCGCGGTGGGCAAGCCCCGCATTTTACGACCAGATGATGGCAGCGTGTTATCGCGGAGGTCTGAAGTCTCCGCGCATCGTTCAGGAGGGACTGAACGAGGCAACGATCCTTAGTCTCGTATCGACCGGCTTGGGCGTGGGATGGGTCCTTGCAACCGCACGCTGGCGGTGTCCCGCAACCGTTGTCATCTTGCCTGTGGTCGATCTGAGCGTGACTCTGCGGCTCGCTCTGGCATGGCGAAGGGACAATAGCTCTCCCTTGCTCGCAAGTTTCATTCGTGAAGTGCGTCGATCGCCTGAGGTGCGCGCGGTCAATAAGGGTTGAAGGGCTTGGCTTGGCTTGGCTTGGCTTGGCTTGGCTTGGCTTTGGCTTGGCGTGGCCTGACTTAGATCGGTGTCGCGGAGAACGTCATCGGGCGGTTCCACTTTCCGCGCCCCAAAGCGGACGCGTTGCCGTGTCCGCCCTGATTGTCCGCCCTGGTATTCGCTTTTGAAAAGATAACCGGCATGGATTTTGCGGCTTGCGGCAGACCTGGTTCGGCGCCGCCGGTTTGTCTTAAGCGGAAAGATCCGGTGGGGCTGCAAATTCATTCTTGCCGAGCGGAACCTGGATTTCGCAGGTCAAGCCCTCGCGCGCGTATTCGAAATTGACGGTCCTGAAGGTCGACTCGAGCAGCGAGGTGCCAAATCCGCGTTGACCCGGACCGCGTACGGGAGGGCCGCCGCGCTCCTGCCATCGGAATTTCAAGGTCGAGCGGCCGCCATTGCTGGCAATGGTCCACACGATACTTACGTTGCCGCCGGCGCTTGAAAGCGCGCCATGCTTCAAGGCATTGGTGGCAAGCTCATGCAGCGCAAGTGAAAAATTCTGGGCATTCTTTGCACTCAGCATCAAATCGGGCCCGTTGATTTCAGTTCGCGCGGCAAATGGCTCCAAGGTCAAATGCACGATCTCGCCTAAGCTGACGCCACTCCAGTTCGATTTGGTCAACCGTCGATAAGTGCCCGCCAAGGCCAGCAATCGTCCCTCAAAAATCTTTCTCGCTTCATCAAGCGATCCGGGGCCGGACAAGGTCTTTTGCGCGATTCCCTGAATCACGGCGAGCAGATTGTTGGTCCGATGTTGAAGTTCGCGAATGAGTATTTGCTCGGCGTCCGCCGCACGTTTTTGTTCCTCCTCCGCGCGCTTGCGTTCGGTAATGTCGCGCATGGAAACGATCCAGCCCGTGACCGTTCCGCTGTCGTCTTTTTCCGGGGTGTAGATGACATGCAGAAATCGCGTTCCGACGCCCTGGTAATGGACTTCTCTATCGAATTCGACCCGATCACCTTGCAGAACTTTCTCGACGTAAGGGCGTATCGCTTGAAAATCCTTGTCGCCCAAAATATCGGACAGTCGTTTGCCCATCACCTGTTCGGGTCGGCGGCCGGTCATCTCCAAATAAGCCTGGCTGATGAAGCGATAGCGGAGGTCCCGATCCAAACGGATAAGCATGAAGGGGGTTCGATAAAGAATGCTTTCGAGCTGCGCTTCTTTGTCGCGCAGTGACAGCTCGTTCTCGCGCAGCCTTTTGGCAAGCTGTTCGAAACGGTAAACGTGACCGGTTCCCAAGAGAAGCAAGCCGCCGATTAAGCCGGTGCCGAGCGCGCCGGCGGCCAGCACCGCCCAGCTTTGCCACCCGCGATGGGTCTCGAGGTAAGCCGGAGATGGCGTTGTGTTTATGACATAGTGACGGCCTCCGAAATTGAATTCGGTTGTGAACAACGTTGACACTGACTCGGGAATTTCATCGAACAGCGGCGCGTTCGCCGCGGCATCGGCAAATCGCAGATTGAGTGTCGATCGCAGCGGGTCCATGAGCGTCGACGCGAATGTGCCCATGCGCAGCACCACCAGTACGATACCCGGGCCCGTCGGACCGCCGGATACGGCGTCGACCAACAAGGCGCCAAATTGCCGGCCGTTCTCCTGCACCAGGCGGATCGGCGCGGTCGCGTTCAGATTTCCGTTGACGATAGACGAGTCAATCGCGACGCGACGCGCATCGTCCGATGCGAGGTCAAAGCCCAGTGCGCGTTCGTTCCCGGTCAGTGGTTCGACATAAGTAACGGGATAGAAACGAGCCCGATCGTCGGCGGCCCGCAGTTCGCCATTTGGAGCGCGCTGGCGAATCGCAAATCCTGGGACTTCGGCGCGCTGAGCAAGCTCGAAATTTGCTCGATCGGCCGATTTGACTAATGGCGCCCATTCGACCGCCTGAACGATGGGAAATCGCGCTAACAAGGTCTGCACCAGATTACGGAACTCCTGACGCGTGACGGGCTGCTGGCGGCCGACAAACGAGTCCGAGAGCTGTTCGAGAAATCCGCGCTGCTCCTCCAGCGTCGCCCGCATCGTGTCGGCGAGTTGCTGCGACCGGAGGCGAAATTCAAACAGCGACTGGTCGTACTCCCAGCTGTTAACACGGATGAAAATTGCGATGAAAAGCCCAAAGCACAGCAAAACTGGTATAGCGACCGACCAGATCCGCGAGCGCCATAAGTCTCGCGGCTCCGCGAACAGCACAAGCAACAGCGGCAACGCGACCAGCACGCCGAGCGTGTCGCCAGCCCACCACGTCATCCAGTTTGACGGCAGATCGCCGGACTGAACCGCGCCCAGCGCCCACATCCCGACCAAGGAGAGGCTCGCGCTCGTTAAACAGAACAGCGGCGAAAGCACGAGCAAAAACAAAAGATCGCGCGGATTGTCCAAAGGGGCTGGATAACCGATCACGCGGCGAAGCAGAGTCCCGCCCAGCGCCGCCTGGAGTGCGGAAGCGAGCGCGATCACGACCGCGGCGGCGCTATCTACGGCACTCAATTGGCCGGTGATCGCGTAGCCGGTCCAGAGATTGAGCAGAAGCGAACCGACGAACGTTCCGGGCAGCGTAGCCGCGCCGGCGATGTACATCGCGCCGACGGCAATGCCGGCGGGTATGAAAACCGCGGTCGCATAGCCGGGCGGCACGGCGAGCAGGAGCCCAAGCCGTCCGGTGATCAGATAGGCCAGCGGCAGCGCCGCGTAGATGAGCAATTGCCGCGCCAGCGTGGTCTTGAGTTTCATCGGCAACATTGCGCAATCACATCGGGCCTTGCTTTTGCCTATCGTAAAGAATGACAGCCGCCGCTGGCGAGCCCTTCGCGACGGGCGAATTCGACCGCGGTCGCCCGCTGCGGCAAACGCTGCAGCAAACATGGGCGGGCCGTCCGATCCGAGCTACAGTCGCCGTCATGGAAAAGGCAACCACGGCTGATGCAACCGCCGGCTCGGGGATGAAATGGGTGGGCCGCGCGATCCGGCGCATCGAGGATCCGGCGCTGGTGCGCGGGCGCGGCCGCTTCACCGCCGACCTTCCCGCGGCCCACTTCGTACGTTTCGTCCGCAGCCCGGTCGCCGCCGGGCGCATTGTCAAGATCGGCGCGCCCGACGGCGTCACACTCGTTCGGGCCGCCGATCTCGCGGCGCGGCCGATCAAGCCGATGCTGCACAAATATAATTATCGGCCGATCGAGCAGCCAATCCTGGCGGATGAGGTTGTGCGTTTTGTTGGTGAACCGATCGCGGCGGTGTTGGCGCCGACGCCGGCGGAAGCTGAAGACGCCGCGGATCGTGTGGAGATCGACATTGCCGAACTTCCGGCGGTCAGCGACGCGCGCGCAGCATTGCGACCCGATGCGCCGGCGGTTCACGACGCCGGCAATCTTGTTGTCGACGCGCAATTCGCGACCGCGGGTTTCGACGCGGCGCTAGCAAAAGCCCATCGGCGCATTCGTCTCGCCGCGCAGTCGCACCGGCAAAACGCGACGCCGCTTGAGGCGCGCGCGGCGCATGCGAGCTTCGATCCCGCGTCGGGCCGCACGACATTGACCTGCACCACGCAAATGCCGCACCTCACTCGCACCGCGATTGCCGACATTCTCGGCTTTCCTGAATCCGATCTGCGCGTGGTCGCACCGGATGTCGGCGGCGGCTTCGGTCAAAAAATGTCGCTCGCGCCCGAATACGTGGTCCTGGTCTGGCTCGCCCGCAAGCTTGGTGGCAGCTTTGCTTGGGTCGAGGACCGCCGCGAAAATCTGATCGCGGCTTTTCACAGTCGCGATCAGCGTGTTGAACTTGACGGCGCGTTCGACGCCGGCGGCAAGCTCGTTGCACTATCGGCGGATGTCGTTGCCAATGTCGGCGCCTATTCGTGTTTTCCGACGACCTGCGGCGTCGAACCGCTGATGGCGATGGCGGAGTTGCCTGGCCCCTATGATCTTCGAGCCTATTCCTGCCGCGCGCGCGCGATCGCAACGCATACCTGTACCATGGCGCCCTATCGTGGCGTGTCGCGGCCGGTCATTACCTTTGCGCTCGAACGGCTGATGGACAAAGCCGCGGCGGCGTTCGGCATCAGTCCGGTCGAGATCCGCAAGCGCAATCTCATCCGTCGCTTTCCCTACACATCGGCGACAGGATTGGTGTTCGACGAGGGCAGCTATGTCGAGACGCTGGAGATTGCCGCCGTTGAAATCGATCTGCCGCAATTTCGCGCGCGCCAGCGCGACGCCCGCGCGCGCGGGCGGTTTCTGGGAGTTGGATTTGCCAGTTTCTCCGAGCGCACCGGCTATGGCAGTTCGGCTTTTGCCGCGCGCGGCACGGCGATCACACCGGGCGGGGAAACCGTCGAGCTCGTGATGGACCCGTCGGGCCAGATCGAGGCGCGCATCGGGGCGAGCCCGCACGGCCAAGGCCTGGCAACGACGCTGGCGCAACTTGTTGCCGATACGATCGGTGTTCTGCCGACAAACGTTCGGGTGGTCCACGGCGATACCGACCGCACACCCTATGGCTGGGGGACATTTGCCAGCCGTTCACTCGTCATCAGTGGCGGCGCCGCGACGCTGGCGGCGCGCAAGATGCGCGAAAAACTGCTCACCATCGCCGGCGATCTGTTGGAGGCCGCGCGCGATGACATCGTGCTCGAAGATGGTCAGGCGCGCGTCACCGGCACGGATCGGAGCGTATCCATCGCGGTACTGGCGCGCGCGGGCTACCATCAGTCGTACCGGTTCAAAGATCTCAGTCCGGGTTTTGCCGAGAGCGCCCATTACGATCCGCCCGGCACGTTCTCCAATGCCTGTCACGTTGCCATCGTCGATGTCGACATCGAGACCGGAGGCGTCCGGCTCGAGCGCTTTGTTGCCGTCGAGGATGCCGGCCGCATCATCAACCCGCTGATCGCGCACGGCCAGGTGCACGGCGGCATCGCCCAAGGCATCGGCAACGCGCTCTTAGAAGAGATCGTCTATGACGCGCTCGGCAACGTGTTGACCGCGACGCTCGCCGATTATTTGCCGCCGACCGTGCGCGAAGTTCCGCCGATCGAGTTGCAGCACCTCGAAACGCCGGCGGCAAGCTCGCTCACCGGCGCCAAAGGCCTCGGCGAGGGCGGCGCGATCGGCGCGCCTGCCGCTATACTCAACGCCGTCAACGACGCACTCTCGCCCTTTGCGGTCTCGATCGACGAGATGCCGGCGACGCCGCAGCGGATCAGGACGGCGATCAGGAATCGGCAGGCAGTCATCAGTGATCAGAACAGGCGACTCTGATTACTGATCACTGACTCCTGATCACATCGCGCGTTCGCGCGCCGAAGCGATCGCGAGAAACAGATAAATGCCGAGCAAGGTCGTCTCGACAAAAACCACGAACAGGCTGCCGCCATAGACCTGCGGAAAAAAGACTTCCACCGCCGACATCGACACCACGGAGGCAAGCCAGAGAACCGCTCCCCAGGCCGCGGCGAGCCACAGCCCCACCGCCGCCACCAGGTCCAGCACCGCGAAAAACACCGTCGTGGTTTGCCAGGCGATCGTGTGCGCCTCAAAGCCTTGCCCGGGGCCTGCGCCGATGCCGCAGACCTGGACCCAGTGATAAAGCCCCTTGATCAGCGACACCCCGGCCATGAGGCGGAGAAACAGGACCAGATAATCGGTCCAGGTCCCGCGCACGACCTTGGCCAGCCGCACCGGTTCGAGCAGGTCGCTGGGCCTCGTCGGACGGCGCTGCGGTTGATCGGTCATGATCCTTGCTTTGCGGGATCAAGGGGCGGATTGATGGCGAACGGGCCGGCAGAGATCGATACGGGCACTTTGGCAGCGCGTCAAAGCCCGGGAATTGGCCTCAAAACCGGTGCCTGCAGTCAGTGGCAGATCGGCCTGGGACGGGATACAAAGAGGCGTAAGGAGACCTCTTATGGCGATCAAATTCGGCCGTCCGCTCGAACGAAGCCGGATTGTCCCGGCGCCGGCCGAAATCAGGACCGAACTCGATCTCCCGGTACGCCTGCGCCGCAATCGGCGGAGCGAATGGTCCCGCCGCATGGTGCGCGAAAACGTGCTGACCGCTGACGACCTGATCTGGCCGTTGTTCATCGTCGATGGCACGAATGTCCGCGCACCGGTCGAATCGATGCCGGACGTGGATCGCCTTTCGGTCGACCAGGCGGTTCGCGCCGCCGAACGGGCGGCTAGGCTTGCAATTCCGTGCGTGGCTTTGTTTCCGTATACCGATCCGGACAAACGCGACGATGCCGGCTTGGAAGCGATCAATCCCGACAATCTCGTTTGCCGAGCCATTCGCGCCATCAAAAAACAGGTGCCGGAAATCGGCGTGTTATGCGACGTGGCGCTCGATCCCTATACCAACCACGGCCACGACGGCCTCTTGCGCGACGGCGTGATCCTCAACGACGAGACCGTCGCTGTTCTGGTACGGCAAGCACTGGTGGAGGCGGAAGCGGGCTGCGACATTATCGCGCCGTCTGACATGATGGACGGCCGCGTCGGCGCCATTCGCGGCGCGCTCGATGCCGCCGGCTTCGCCGACGTTGCCATCATGGCTTACGCGGCGAAATATGCCTCCGCATTTTATGGCCCGTTTCGCGATGCGGTCGGCTCGAACGCCACACTGATCGGCGACAAGCGAACCTACCAGATGGACCCGGCCAATACCGACGAGGCTTTGCGCGAGGTGGAACTCGATATCGCCGAAGGCGCCGATATGGTGATGGTCAAGCCCGGCCTGCCCTATCTCGACGTTTTGCAGCGTGTGAAAGACGCGTTCGGAATGCCGACCTTCGCCTATCAAGTCTCCGGGGAATATGCGATGATCATGGCTGCTGCTGGGAACGGCTGGCTGGACGGCGATAAAGCGATGATGGAGAGCCTCATTGCGTTCAAGCGAGCCGGGGCGGATGGGGTTCTGACGTATTTTGCCGCAAGGGTTGCGGAGAAATTGAAGAAGGCCGGCGCATAGAACGCCGCGAGAAGCGCAATGGCGTTTTCGCCGAGGGATGGCGAAACCGCCGGACAAGCGCGCCCGAAAGCGCCGTAAACCACCCCGTCCGCTAAAGAGAATCTAGGGCGGATGTGATGCGCGAACACGACGATTACTACAATGACGAGAATATCCGGCTTTACACGCCGGTCTTGCAGCGCGTCATCATTCTCGCCGCCGTCATTATCGCCGTTCCCGTCATGATGTGGACAATCACGACCTTCGTCCGCGGCTACGTGGCGCGGCCGAAAGTGCCGGCGCTCGAGCACCTCGCGTCTACCAACCTGCCCGCACGAACCCCGGCGATCTCACCGTCAGCACCCAGTCCGACTCCATCTCCAGCCGATCAATCGGCGCCGCAGCGCGTCGATGGGGCTTCGGCGAGCGATGCGACAAGCCTCGCGGCCCGCACCAGAAACGGGCCTCCCAATCTTGCCTCGGTGCCGGACGCGGGAGCGTCGCCGCCGACCGCGAACAGTCCATCCGGCGTTTCTCTGCGCACCGCACCCCCGCCGGCGCCCTCGTCTGCAATCACCACGGCAACCACAACCGGCGACATATCGACAGGCAGCACCCTGCCCGCTCCGCCGTCGCCAAGGCCGTCCCTGGCGCCTCGATCGAATGACAATACCGCGTCGCCCGGCGCCCCGAGTTCCTCGGACCGCGGCCTCGCCTGGCCTAATCCGAATACAACCAACCCGCCGGACTTCGCCGCACCGCGGCTGCCGCCTCTTCCCGCGCCCGCACCGCCAGCAGCACGCACGGCGGCGGCCGAGGTTCTCCCCGCGGAAGAGCCGATCCGTGGACCGATACCCATGCCGCGGCAGCGGCCAGGCACTTTTACCGTGGCCGCGGCCGCCGCCGCCGCCAGCGGTCCGGTACCGCTGCCCCGCGCCCGCCCGGCGGCCGCTTCCGCCGAAACGGCCAATACGGCGATCGAGCCCGTTTCCGGTTACCGGCCCGGACTCGATAGCGATCGCTAGAGCATGATCCGGAAAAGTGGGTACCGCTTTTCCGAAAAGATCATGCTCAAACAACAAGCCCGCGGCCGATCTCTCACTGCAGCACCGCGCCGCTTTCCATGCGCACCGGCTCATAGCCGTCCGCCGCGAGCGCCCGGAAGATCTGCTCGGCGTGGGCGGCATCGCGGGTTTCCATCGTGACATCGAGCTTGGCGCCCTTGGCGGGCACGTCGAGAAACAGCCGGTGGTGATCGACGGCCAGAATATTGGCGCCAAACTCGCCGAGCCGGCTCGCGATCTGGCCCAAAATCCCCGGCCGATCCGGAATCGTGAGGCGAAACGAGACGATCCGCGTTTCGCGCTCCAGTTGCCGCACCATGATCGACGCCAGAATACGGGGATCGATATTGCCGCCGCAGAGGATCAGGCCGACTTTGCGCCCGGCAAAGCGCTCCGGTTTGGCTAGCATGGCGGCAAGCCCGGCCGCGCCGGCGCCTTCCGCCATTGTCTTCTGCAAGGTCAGAAAGTCGTTGACGGCGCGCTCGAGCAGCGGCTCGTCAACCAGAATGATCTCACGGACGAGTTCGCGCACCACCGGCAAGGCGAATCTGCCGGCTTGGCTCACGGCAATGCCTTCGGCAAGCGTGGCGCCACCGCACGGGCGCTTCTCGCCGTGAACGGCATTCCACATCGACGGATAAAGCGAGCATTCGACACCGAATATTTCGATGGCCGGCCGAATCGCATGCGCGGCAATCGCGTTGCCTGCAATCAGTCCGCCGCCGCCGATCGGCACGATTAGCACATCGAGGTCGGGAACCTCTTCGAGCATTTCCACCGCGATGGTGCCTTGCCCTGCAATGATGCGAGCATCGTCGTAAGGATGAACCCAGACCAGCTTGCGCTCGGCGGCAAGCTCCTCCGCCCGCATTTGCGCCTCGGACAGAGTCTCGCCCGAGAGCACCACTTCGGCGCCGAGCATCTGCGTTGCTTTGATTTTCACAAACGGGGTCGTTGTCGGCATCACGATCGTGGCCGGTATGCCGAGACGCCGCGCATGGTAGGCGACCGCCTGGGCATGATTGCCCGCGGACATCGCAATAACGCCGCGGCCGCGCTCGCTCTCGTCGAGCGCCGCGAGCTTTACGCAGGCTCCGCGTTCCTTGAACGAATTGGTGACCTGTAAATTCTCATATTTGACGTAGACTTGGGCGCCGGTCAGCGCCGAAAGCGGCGGCGCCGCCAGCATCGGCGTCCGCAGCACGTGTCCCGAAATCGTCGCACGCGCGGCCTGGACGTCGGCCAGCGTGATCTTCAATCGTTGTTCGCTCATGATGGCGATATTATACTGCCGAGCTGATCATGACGGATTCTGGCCCAAATACAGGTCCCGGTCCGAGCGGCATGTCGTTCGATTTCAAGCCGCATGCCTATGACCCTGCCGCAAATCCGGAACTGTTCGAAGGCGTGCTGGCGCGCCGAATCGTGGCCTTCATTATCGATGTCGTCATCATCGCCGTTCCGCTGGTCGCGGCATCGGCCTTCATCTTTGTCTTCGGGCTGGTCACGTTCGGACTGGGCTGGCTGCTGTTCTGGCTATTGTCGCCGATATCGGTCATTTGGGCGCTCGCCTATTACGGCTTTACGCTGGGCAACCCGGCCTCGGCCACAATCGGTATGCGCGCCATGGAAATCGAGATGCGGACCTGGTACGGCGCGCCGGCCTATTTTGTGCTCGGCGCGGTTCATGCCGTCGTGTTTTGGATCAGCGTGAGCGTCCTCACCCCCTTTATCCTCCTGGTCGGATTCTTTAACCCGCGACGCCGGCTTTTACACGACATTCTGGTTGGCGTGGTGCTGATCAACGCGCAAAGCCGGGCGCTTACGCTGCGGGCGCGTGCCGCGGGCTGACTGGCAAATGGCCTTTGACGGAGCAACGCGCCCGGGCGATCCTGTCTGCGAATCCCCAGGGGAGAACCGGTAGTTCCTGTGACCCAGCATTCGCGCGATACCCCGCAATTCTATCTCACCGCGCCGTCGCCGTGCCCCTATCTCGCCGGCAAGGAGGAACGGAAGGTCTTCACCCATCTGGTCGGCGAGCGCGCGGGCGAGCTCAACAATATCCTGACCCAGGGTGGGTTCCGGCGCAGCCAATCCATCGCTTACCGGCCGGCCTGCGAGGGTTGCCGCGCCTGCGTATCGGTGCGCGTCGTCGCCAAGGATTTTCGCCCGACCCCGAGCATGCGCCGGATCATGCGGCGCAACGCCGACATCGCCGGCGAAATGCGCATCGCCGTGCCGACCTCCGAGCAATACGCGATCTTTCGCAGCTATCTCGATTCCAGGCATCGCGATGGCGGCATGGCCGACATGACCGTGCTCGATTACGCGATGATGGTCGAAGACAGCCACATCGAAACCCGCATCATCGAGTATCGCCGCAAGGACCCGGATGCGCCCCCCGGCAAGCGCGCGGCCGGCGAACTTGTCGCCATCGCGCTCACCGATGTGCTCGGCGATGGACTATCCATGGTCTATTCCTTCTTCGAACCGGACGAAGCGGCGCGTTCGCTCGGCACCTATATGGTCATCGACCATATTGCCCGGGCGCAAAGCATGGGCCTTTCCTATGTTTATTTGGGCTATTGGGTGCGCGGATCGCGCAAGATGGATTACAAGAGCCGCTTTCTGCCGCAGGAGCGGCTGATGCCTGAAGGTTGGATGCGCGTCGATTAATTTTCGCGTGCCGCCGATCGGCGGGAAAAAGGAGAATGGATGCGGATCCCGATCGTCGCCGCTTTTGGCGTCGCTTTTGGCAGTGGCGTCGCCTGTCTCATTGCGCTCACGGCGCTGGCGCAAACCATCCCGCCAACCAGCGGCGAGACCGCCAAGGGCAAGGCCCTCGTCGATCTCAATGGCATGACGCTCTACGTGTTTGATCGCGACGGCAATGGCAAATCGAATTGCAATGCCCAGTGCGCCGTCAGCTGGCTGCCCTTGATTGCCGACACCGATGCGCAGGCATCAGGAAGCTTTTCTTTCATCAGCCGCGACGATGGCCGCAAACAATGGGCCTATAAGGGCAAACCGCTTTATACCTGGACCAAGGACAAGAAACCCGGTGACGCGACCGGGGACGGCGTGAATAAGGTTTGGCACGTCGCCAGCCCGTGATTCGCGCGCGATGAGCGGCAGAGGTCGCGCCGCGACCCGTACAACTTATTTTGGATCTTTCTTACGCCCCGGCAGCCACACCCCTAAGCGGATCTTGTTGTAAAAAAGAATGATCACGAACATCACCACCAAGACAATGATAGCCGCCGGCATCGCATATTCCGCATAGGGGTTCCTCATGATCGTCCACACGGGCGCCATGATCATTAGCGCGGCGACAATTACTGCGAACGGCCATACGATACGATCTTGGGTCGTCGTGCGCTTTTTAGGATTTTCCCTCACATCATTCACGGGTATGCGCTTTCTTTGCGATTGGTCCGATGATTGACTTACCACCGTGCTTGAGGTGTCGAATCTAGACCTGCACATCAGCCAGTGTCTTGAGCGCATAAAACTGGACCGGCTCGCGCCGACCTTTCACCGGCGCTTCGTGCAATTCCTGGCCGTCGAGGCTCAAGCCCGCGGCCTCCGCGGCCTGACGTGAAATCACGACCGCGCAGCTGTATTCCTTGGTCAGGCTCTCAAGCCGTGCGCAGGTATTCACGGCATCGCCGATCGCGGTAATGACCTGCGAGCGCGGCGGGCCCATGGCCCCGACGATCGCCTCGCTATAGTGAATGCCGATGCCGATGCGCAGCGGTTCGCGCAGATCGCCGCGCAGCCGGTAATTGAGCTGATCGAGCCGCTCGAGCATTTGCTGAGCACCGCGAACGGCCTCCGCCGGTCCGCTCTTTGGATCGGCGTTGTGAAGTCCATACAGCGCCATCAGCCCATCGCCGGTGAACTGCGAATAGTGGCCGTTGCTCGTGACCAGCGCCTGCGTCATTTCGTAGAAAAACTGGTTGAGAATGAACAGGACATCGTAGGGCAGCTTGCCCTCGGCCAAGGTCGTGGAAGCGCGCAAATCGGTAAAGAGAATCGTGATCTGGCGCTCCCTGCCCTCAAGCCCGCCGCGAATCGAGCCGTCGGCCGCGCCGGCATCCGCCGGCATCAGCGGCAAGACGGCGGTATCTGCGGTTGGACGGATCTGGCAGGCGAGCCGCATGCCCGGCGTGGCGCCGATCCGCGCCAAAGCCTTGGCTTCCAATCCGCTTGGTTCAGGAAGTTGCTCAAGCCCCTTGGTCACCAGAACCCGGCAGGTGGTGCAACGGGCGCGGCCGCCACACACCGACGCGTGAGGGATGCCGTTGGCGCGCAGCGTCTCCAGCACCGTGGCGCCGGGCAAGATCGCCATGCTGCGTCCACTGGCGTGGGTCAATACGGGTGGTTTGCGGCGGCGGTAGTAAAGTTCGCGCACGCCGCGTGCGGCGAACGGTAACACAGTGAACCCGAAGGCGAGCGCAAAGCCGACGCGCGCAATTTGGTCAGCTTCCTGCGCCGCTTGCGGCGTGACATGAGCTTCTCGCGCGGCGGTTTTTACAAAATCCGGATCGTCATCGGCTTCGCGAAGCACTTGATTGCCGCCGCTGATATAACCAGCCAGCGCCAAAGTCGGCAAAAGCAGCCCGTAGATAAACAATGCCGGCCGCCAGGTCGGATACCAGCGTTTTGTCCGCAGCCAGTAATGAATGCCGATGCAGGCATGGATCCACACCGCGAGCAGCGCCGTCATTTGCACCGCGGCCAGCCAGGGGCGATGCAGCCACTGGCCGATGAAGACATTGTTGTAGTTGGGGGTCACGCCAAGCGCGCTGTCGGCGACGCGCGTCCCCACCACGTGAGCCATCAGCAGGATAGGAATGCACAGGCCAAGCACAAGCTGACTCAGTTCCCACCGGTTCAGCCGCAGCGAGCGACGAATGTAAATCGACCACAACGCATTGCAGTAGTGGACGACAAAAGCGGCAACGAGGATTCCCGTGCCGATCATGGTCCGCCATGGATACATCAGGACGGTCAGGACCGGCTCCGCTTGATCGACCGATACCAGCAAAAACCAGTGCGCGGTGAGGTGGCAGATAACAAAGGACAACATGATCAGCGCGCTGATCAGGCGGAGCCGGGCGCGCCACATCCGTAAATTTGCGATCGTCAGTTGTCCGCTCATCGTGCCGGCTCGCAACCTCGTCTGCCGAAAAGACCACCTGCGCGGAGCCGATATTCCCGGCGGCTTAAGATAATAGCGGGGTTTTATTATAAATTGGGAGAACTGCCAGAGGGGTCGCCGGGCTGACCAAAATCAGGCGCGATCCTCAGCGGTTCCCGTGGCCGACCGGCCTTCGGTATTGCCGAACATGTTGGTTTTTGGAAAACCCTTGGGCGCAAGACGGCCGGCATCGGCGCGATTGCCGCGCCAATCAGCGAGCTCCTTGAGCGAGAGATTGAAAATCCGGCCGGCGGAATCGGCCCAGCTCAGACCCTTCTCGACCTCGAACGTCTTGACGTCGGACAAACCGCCATCTCTGTAGCGCTGCAGGCGCACGCCGCGGCCGCGCGTCATTTCCGGAACTTGCTCGATCGGAAAGATCACCATCTTCCGGTTCTCGCCAATCGCAGCGACGAGATCGCCCTCAACCGGCGTCACGGCGCGCGCCGCATCGGGCGCTTTGACATTGAGAACCTGCTTGCCTTTGCGGGTATTGGCGACACACTCATCCTCCGGAGCGACAAATCCCCTGCCTTGGCGGCTGCCGACGAGAAGCTTGCGGCCGCCCTGGTAGCGAAATACCGAGACGATGTCGCCTTCCTGTTCGAGATCGATGAACAGCCTGATTGGCTCGCCATGGCCGCGGCCGCCCGGAAGTTTCGCCGCCTCGATCGTGTAGAAGCGGCCATTGGTGGCAAAGACCAGAAGCTTCGAGGTGGTTTCGGCGAAGAACGCAAGCTTGAGACTATCGTCGGCCTTAAATGACAATCCCGAGAGGTCGGCGACTTGGCCGCGCAAGGCGCGAATCCAGCCTTTGTCCGATACGACAATCGTGACCGGCTCACGCTCGACCAAAGCCTGTTCGATTGCCGCCTCATCATGGGCGGGGGCCTGGGCAAAGCCGGTTCGGCGCTTGCCGAGCGGCGTCTTCGGCCCAAACCGGTCGCGCACGGCGCGCACTTCGTCGCCGATTTTCTTCCATTGCTGCTTTTCGGACCGCAACAACTCCTCGACCGACTTCTTCTCCGCGCGGAGTGTCTTGTCTTCCTGGCGGATTTCCATCTCTTCCAGGCGGCGCAAATTGCGCAGCCGCATGTTGAGAATGGCGTCCGCCTGAACGTCGGACAATTTGAAACTCTTCATCAAAACCGGTTTCGGCTCGTCTTCCTTGCGGATGATTTTGATGACCTTGTCGAGGTTAAGATAAGCGACGAGATAGCCGCCCAAGACCTCGAGCCGGTGCTCGATCTCGGCCAGGCGATGGCGCGAACGCCGCAGCAGAACCTCGCGGCGGTGTGCCAGCCATTCGCTTAAGGCTTCGGCGAGCCCAACCACTTTGGGGATGCGGCCGCGCAGGAGCACATTCATGTTCAGCGGCACGCGGGTTTCGAGCTCGGTGAGCTTGAACAGGCTTTCCATCAACAGCGCCGGATCGACCGAGCGCGATCGCGGTTCGAAAACCAGTCTGACGTCCTCGGCCGATTCATCGCGCATGTCGGCTAAGAGCGGCAGTTTGCGCTCATTGATGAGCTCGGCGATGCGCTCGACGAGCGGCATTTTTTGCACCTGCCACGGGATTTCGGTAACCACGATCTGATAAGTGCCGCGGCCGGTTTCCTCGGTCTTCCAGCGCGCGCGCAACCGAAACGAGCCGCGGCCGGTCGCATAGGCCTCGGCGATCACCTCGGGAGGATCGACGACTAGGCCGCCGGTCGGGAAATCCGGGCCAAGGACGTATTTAAGGAGCGTTCGCGTGCGCGCCTTGGGCTGTTCGATCAAATACAGCGCCGCGTCGCACAACTCGGCGACATTGTGCGGCGGAATGGACGTCGCCATGCCGACCGCTATGCCTTGCGCGCCGTTGGCCAAGAGATTGGGGAACGCCGCCGGCAGGACCGCCGGCTCGTGCGTTACGCCGTCGTAGTTTGGGCGGAAATCGACGGCGTCCTCATCGATGCCGTCGAGCAGAAGGCGGGCGACCTCGGTCAGCCGCGCTTCGGTGTAGCGATAAGCGGCGGCATTATCGCCATCGATATTGCCGAAATTGCCCTGGCCGTCGACCAGCGGATAGCGCGAGGAAAAGTCCTGCGCCAGGCGCACCAGCGCGTCATAGATCGCCTGGTCGCCGTGGGGATGGAAATTGCCCATGACGTCGCCGACGATCTTGGCGGATTTTTTGAATTGCGCGCCCGGATCGAGGCGCAGAAGTCGCATGCCATAAAGAATGCGCCGATGGACAGGCTTGAGGCCGTCGCGCGCATCTGGAAGCGCGCGGTGCATGATGGTGGAGAGCGCATAAGCGAGATAACGCTCCTCAAGCGCCTCGCGCAGCGGGATCTCGTGCACCGAGCTCGGCTCGGGAGGAATCACCTTCTTGTTCATGGTTCACCAGCGCTACCCCGCTTGCCCCCGCCGAACAAGGGACCGAAGGGCGGCGGGGCGACCTTTTTGCGTCCGCCTTTGTCGCCATCGATTCGCGCTTACTCGCGCGTTAGGATAGGCGCGTACCCTGATGCACGCATCGATTTGTCCCAAAATATGGGAGGAAGGCATGCGTAACTCGACCCTCGCGGCTGCCGCAATCGCGGCCGGGCTCGGCCTCGCGGCGCCCGCGGCGAACGCCATGCCGGTCGCGCCGCCGGGCCAGTTGGGGGCTGCCGAGGGCGCCGCAGGAGCGCTCAAAAAGACTGTCCTCGTTTGCAATCCCTGGACCTGTTATTGGCGCCCGGATTATGGGGGATACGACCGCCCCGATCCCTATCAGGGATGGCGCCGCCATTATTGGTGGGGTTGGCATCGTCCATGGTGGGGGTGGCAGCGTCAGTGGGACTGGTAGCCTGCCGGTCAGTGCGTCTGCCGTGACTGCGCCTCACGCGTCAGCGCGTTGACGAACCGTGCACGGGCCTCCGGCAGCGACAGCCCGCGGGGCGCGAAGGCGTGGCGGTCGAGAAAAAATCCCGTCAGCGTGAAGGCATCGAGAAGATCGCCCGGCGATGGCGGCTCGCCGTCTTGGCGCAGGAAGACCGGAAGCCGCATCAGCTTATCGCGATAAGGTTCGCCGGCGGCGCGCGACACCGCCCGGCCCGAGCGCGGCGATACGAAGACGAGCTCGTCCTTCGCGCCGGTCGCGGCGCAAGCCGCTAGGTCCAGCCCGAACCCGAGTTCGGCGAGGAAGTCGAGCTCAAAGCGCGCAATCATCGGCCCGACCGCTTGTGGGTCTTCGAGCCTGTCCAGGATCGCCTGCAATGCGTCATAGATCGCGGCATGCGGCTCGCGTTCGGCAAGGAGCCGGCACAAGGCTGCGAGATGGGTGACCCCATGCAGCGCATGCGCCTTGTCCAAAAAGCCGGCGGCGCGCAGATTTGCCGCCTCGACGAGGTAAAGTCCCAGATGCTCGTCGAGCCGCGCCCGCCAGGTTGCGCGCACCGTGTTGCCCGGCTGCAAGATGCCGCGCAGTCGCGACCCCGAACCGCCGCGCACCAGTCCGAGATGGCGTCCATGGGCGCGGGTCATCAATTCGAGAATGATGCTGGTTTCGCCGTGGCGCTTGACGCCGAGTACGATACCTTCGTCGATCCATTCCATGGCGCGTATTTATATATTTTGCGCATGCGCGCGGCACCGGGCAGACCGGCGCCTTATTCATTCGGAAATTCCAGACCCATCGCGCGGTAGCGCTCTGGATCGTCCATCCAACCTTCCCGCACTTTGACGTGAAGAAAAAGATGCACGGGCTGCTCGATCGCCGCGGCGATCTCGGCGCGCGCCGCAGCGCCGATCGCCTTGATGGTCCGACCGCCCTTGCCGAGCACGATCTTGCGCTGGCTGTCGCGAGCGACATAGACGGTCTGCTCGATGCGCACCGAGCCGTCCTTGAGTTCCTTCCAGACTTCGGTCTCGACGGTGGACTGATATGGCAGCTCCTGGTGCAGGCGCAGATAGAGCTTCTCCCGAGTCATCTCCGCCGCCAATTGGCGCAGCGGCGCATCCGAAATCTGATCGTGCGGATAAAGCCACGGCCCCGCCGGCACATTCGCCGCAAGCCAGTGTTTTAAGTCGGCGACACTGTCGCCCGACAGCGCCGATATCATAAAGGTCGACGCGAAATTGGCGGACTCGTTGAGCTTGCCCGTCAACGCCAGCAAGGCCGACTTGTCGACCAGATCGATTTTGTTCAGGACCAGGATTTTTGGCGCGCGAAGAGCGGCGAGCTCGCGCAGAATCCTCTCGTCGTCATCCATCACGCCGCGGCGCGCGTTGATGATGACAATAACCAGATCGGCGTCCTGCGTGCTGGCTAAAGCGGTGCCGACCATGGCGCGGTCCAGCCGCCGCCGCGGCGAAAAGATGCCAGGCGTGTCGACGAAGATCAGTTGCGCGCCGTCGGCAATAGCGATGCCGCGAATAAGCGCGCGGGTGGTTTGCACCTTGGGCGTAACGATCGAGACCTTGGCGCCGACCAGTGCGTTAATCAGCGTGGATTTGCCGACGTTCGGGGCGCCGATCAATGCCACGAACCCGCAGCGGTGTTCGACGTGCTCGATTGGCGCCGGTTCAGCCATTGCGGCGCGCCGGCGGCTCAACGCCCTCGCGCGCCAGCATGGCGGCGGCGGCGGCCTGTTCGGCGGCGCGTTTGGACCGTCCGAGCCCCTCGGCCGGCGCGAAGGCCGGAAGCTGCACCGCCACCCGGAACTCGGGATTGTGATCCGGCCCCGACCGGGCGATCTCCCGATAGGCGGGCGTCGGCAAGCCGCGTGCCTGCGCCCATTCTTGCAACACGGTCTTGGGATCGCGCAGCGGCTGAGCGGTCGCGCGCAGCCGCACTTCCCATAGCCGTTCGACAAGCTGCTCGGCGGCTTTGTAGCCGCCATCGAGATAAACCGCCCCGACCACGGCTTCGCAAACATCCGCCAGAATGGCCGGACGTGTGCGCGCGCCGGCATTGGCCTCCGAGGAGCCGACCCGGATAGCCGCGCCCAGATCGATGCTGCGCGCAATGTCCGTGCAGGTTTCTTTGCGCACCAGATCGGCCAACCGGCGTGACAGTTCGCCTTCATCGGCTTTTGGAAAGGCGCGGTACAGCATGTCGGAAATCACGAGACCCAGAACGTGATCGCCGAGAAATTCCAGCCTTTGATAGCTGCCGGCGCGGTTTCGCGCGCCACGAAGCGCCGAAATGTGCGTGAGCGCGTTTTCGAGCTGGGACGCATCAGTGAAGTGATAGCCGATACGCTCTTCGAGAACCGTGGCGGCGCGTTTGCGGCGGCGCGCTGCCTTGCTGCGATCGGGCTTGGCAACAGGCGCGGCGGATTTTGCGGGTGCAGCGGGCGCCGCGGAACAGTCGGCCGCCGTTTCGCGAATTGCAGGGGATTTACGTTTGCGGCGGCCGCTCATCGCACCAGTGTGAACAGGCGGCCCCAGCGAACCGACCACGGCCAGCGCCAAACCTCCCAGGCGTGGGTGTCGTCGCGGATCGAGAAGAAAATGATCTGCGCCCTGCCGATGATATTTTCACCCGGCACGTAGCCGACCTGGCTCAGAACGCGGCTGTCGGTCGAATTATCGCGGTTGTCGCCCATCATGAAATAGTCGCCGGGCGGGACCGTATAGACCGGGGTATTGTCGTAGAAACCGTTATCGGTCAGATCCCATGTGTTGTAGCTGACACCGTTCGGCAAAGTCTCGCGGTATTGCTTGACCCGCTGCACGACGCCGTCCTCATCCGTCACCATGTCTTCGACGCGTCGCCGCGGGACCGGAACGCCATTGATGTTCAGAACGCCGTCAATCATCTGGATGCGGTCGCCCGGCAGACCGATGACGCGTTTGATGTAATCGACCGAATCATCTTTCGGCAGCCGGAACACGACGACGTCGCCGCGCTGCGGCCCAGAGCCGAAGATGCGGCCAGAGAAGAGCGGCGGCGAAAATGGGAAGGAGTAATGTGTGTACCCGTAGGAATATTTGGACACGAACAGATAATCGCCCACCAGGAGGGTCGGAATCATCGAACCGGAGGGAATATTGAACGGCTGAAATAAAAACGTCCGGATGACCAGCGCGATGATCAGAGCGTGAAATACCACCCGTACCGTCTCGGCAAAGCCACCTTCTTTCCGTTTGGTTCCGGTCTGCACGCTCATTGGCCTATCATCTTGCATGGAAGCCCCCCGCGGCGGTCTTGTAACGTCTGACACGGCGACAAGCAATTACGCGCGGGATTTGGTCGCGGCATTGGAAAAGCGCATTTTGCGTAGTGTTCCCATGTGTTTATGATCCCGCCCTGCCCTACATGACAAATTTTTCATCGCAGCGATGCGCCATGCTTCACGGCGCACCGGCATTGCCGGTCCGGACTGCCGAGATGACGACGAAAGCGTGGGCCATGGGCCCTTCGTCGCTAATCGTCACATCGATGCGCGGCTCGTAACCCGCTGGCGTGATCGCCTGCAGGCGCCGCTGGGCGCCCCCCGTCAACTGCATGGTCGGGCGGCCGCCCGGCAAGTTGACCACGCCCATATCGCGCCACCATACGCCGCCGCGCAGTCCCGTCCCTAGAGCCTTGGCGCAAGCCTCTTTGGCGGCAAACCGCTTGGCATAGGTCTCCACCCGGTTGCGGCGTTTATCGGCGCGGGCTCGTTCGATGGGGGTAAAGACACGATCGAGGAAGCGATCTCCATGCCGGTCGATAACCTTGGCGATCCGGCGTGCGTCGGTGATGTCGGAGCCGATACCGAGGATCATGCAATCCCGCTTCGCGAACCTGCGGCCGCCCGGGCTCTGCCCCGGTCCATGGCTGCGCGCATCGAACGCACCGCAGCGCCGAGCCCGGCAAAAATCCCCTCGCCGATCAGGAAATGTCCGATGTTGAGTTCGACTATTTCGGCAAGCGCAGCGATCTTTTCGGCGGTCGAAAAATCGAGACCGTGCCCGGCATGCACTTCCAGGCCCGCGCTGTTGGCGAGCGCAGCGCCGCGAACGATACGATCGAACTCGGCCGCCGCCGGCTCCCCGGCCGTGACCGCATCACACCAGCTCCCGGTATGGATCTCGATGACCGGCGCGCCGATCTTGACCGCAGCTTCGATCTGCGCCGGCTCGGCCGCGATGAACAGCGAAACCCGAATACCGGCATCGGCCAATTCTCCAACCACACCGCGCAAGGCGTCCTGTTGTCCGGCAGCGTCGAGACCTCCTTCGGTCGTTCGCTCCTGGCGGCGTTCGGGCACGATGCAGGCGGCATGCGGTTTGAGTTGGCGCGCGATGTGCACCATTTCGGCCGTTGCCGCCATTTCAAGATTCAGCGGCTTCTTGATCCGCGCCTTGAGCAGCGCGACGTCCGCATCCACGATGTGACGGCGATCTTCGCGCAAATGCGCGGTGATGCCGTCGGCACCGGCGGCGATCGCCGCTTCGGCGGCTTTGACGGGATTGGGATGGCGTCCGCCACGCGCGTTGCGCACGGTGGCGACGTGATCGATGTTCACGCCGAGCCGGATCGGGAGCACAGGCATATCAGCTGAGGGGTCCCATTACGGATTTGCCGACGCATTAGCCATTCACCCGCTCGGCGGCGGCGACGACCTTTTTCGCCCGCAATTGGGAAATGATCGAGGTGAGGTGTTTGAGGTTGTAGACTTCAAGGTCGATCGTCAGCTCGGTGAAATCGGGCGATTGTCTGGTCATGCGAATATTGTCGATATTGCCGTCGTGTTCGGCGATCACCTGCGCGATTTGCGCCAGCGTCCCCGGCTCGTTTACCGAATGCACCGCGAGCTGCGCCGGAAACCGCTGCGGCACCTTGTCGTCGACGTCCCAACGCACGTCGAGCCAGCGCTCCGGCTGGTCCTCGAATTGTTTGAGCGCCTCCGACTGGATCGGATAAATGGTAATGCCCTCGCCGGGCGTGAGGATGCCAACGATGCGGTCGCCCGGCACCGCACCGCCCTTCGGAGCGAAGCGCACCGGTAGATCGGTATTGGCGCCGCGAATGGGGATTGCGCCGCCTTCGCCTTCCGGCGGCAGCTTGAACTTCACCGCGCGGCCGAATTTCAGGCCAAACCAGCCGCTTTCGGACTTCGGCGCGACCGGAGCAACGCGCTCATCCTTGTAGTCGGGATACATGGCGCGGACCACGTCGGATGCCTTCATCTCGCCGCGACCGACTGCCGACATCACGTCATCGATCGATGCGCGGGCCAGCCGCGGCAAGGCGCCTTCGAGCTTTTCGTCCGAATATTCGATCTTGGCGCGCTGGCAGAGCCGCTCGACGATACGCCGGCCGAGCCCGGAATACTGATGGCGCACCGCCACGCGGGTGGCGCGGCGAATGGCGTCGCGCGCCTTGCCGGTGACGACGATCGACTCCCAGGCGGCGGGCGGCGCGGTCTGCGCTTTTGAGGTCAGGATCTGGACTTCATCGCCGTTTTGCAGGGGCGAACTGAGCGGCCCGATCTTGCCGTTGATCTTGGCGCCTACCGCCATATTGCCGACGTCGGTATGCACCGCATAGGCAAAATCGATCGGCGTGGCGCCGCGCGGCAGCGCGATCAGCTTTCCCTTCGGCGTGAAGCAGAACACCTGGTCGTGGAACAATTCGAGCTTGGTGTGCTCGAGAAACTCTTCCGGATTTGAGCCTTCGGCCAGCATTTCGATGGTGCGGCGCAGCCAGGCATAGGCGCTCGACTCCCGCGACAGCATTTCGGTTGGCGAGCCAAGCTCGTCTTTATAGAGAGTGTGCGCGGCAATGCCGTATTCGGCAATCTGATGCATTTCGCGCGTACGGATCTGCAATTCGACGCGCTGCTTGCCCGGACCGATCACCGTGGAATGGATAGAACGGTAATCGTTCTGCTTCGGCGTCGATATGTAGTCCTTGAACCGTCCCGGCACCACCGGCCAAGTCGTATGGACGATGCCGAGCGCCTGGTAACATTCGGCAACGCTGCCGACGACAACGCGGAAACCTAAAATGTCAGATAGCTGCTCGAAGCCGACGGCCTTGCGCTCCATTTTTCGCCAAATGGAATAGACCCGCTTGCGACGGCCGGAAACTTCGGCGGCAATGCCGCGATCGGCGAGTTTTTTTGTCAGCTGCTGCTCGATCTCGCTGGTCCAGGCACGCGACCGCGCGGCGAGAGCGTCGAGCCGTTCGCTTAAAACCTTGTAGGCCTCCGGATTGAGCTCGCGGAAGGCCAGATCCTCCAGCTCTTCGCGCATCTGCTGCATGCCCATCCGGCCGGCGAGCGGGGCGTAGATTTCGAGCGTCTCGTCGGCGGTGCGGCGGCGGGCGGCGGCGGGCTGATGGGCGAGCGTGCGCATATTGTGCAGCCGATCGGCGAGCTTGATCAGCAGCACCCGCACATCGTCGGCCACCGCAAGCAGAAGCTTGCGGAGATTTTCCGCCTGCTTGGCTTCCTTGGATACGAGTTCGAGACGCTTCAGTTTGGTCAGGCCTTCGACCAGCAAGCCGATCTCGTGACCGAATACGCGATCGATTTCCGCGCGAGTGGCGTCGGTGTCTTCAATCGTGTCGTGCAGCAGCGCCGCCGCAATGGTGGCGTCATCGAGCTTGAGTTCGGTGAGGATCGCCGCCACTTCGAGCGGGTGCGAAATATACGGGTCGCCCGAGGCGCGCTTCTGCTTGCCATGGGCGCGCATGGCATAGACGTAAGCGCGGTTAAGGAGCTCCTCGTTCGCGTTGGGATTGTAGTGTTTGACCCGATCGATGAGTTCATACTGCCGCATCAGCCGCTTGCGCGGCTTTGCTCGCACCGGCTCGACCTCGAGCGGCGCCAGATCGGGGCTGCGCGTCACCGGTGCCCGGATCCGGGGCTGGTTCTGCATCCGCGGCAGATCGATCGGCAAGCGCGGCATTCGCGATACCTCAGGCAGTTGCTTTGGCACCCCTTGGGCAACGTGTGCGCCCCAATGAGCGGCCAAAGTGCCCATCAAGATATCATGGCGCGAGCTTAGCACCACAAGGCGAGATGCGCCGTTAGGCAACGGCCGGCGCCCGCCAGCACGAGCGGCGAGCAAAGACTGACTTTCGTTAAATAATCGTCAGGCCACGAACGCGAACGGCTGCAGGCAGGAGGCTTATTCTTCCTCCTCCTCGCCGGGATCGGGCTCGGGCTGGCTTTCCGGAGGGGTCAAGCCTTCGAGGCCCTTGAGCAGCTCCTCTTCGGACATGCGGTCGGTGGTCACGTCGGTATCGTCGGCGTCGACCCCGGTGCCCGGGGCGCCGATGAGAGGAACTGCCTCCGGCTCGGGCTCATCGACTTCCACGTATTTCTGCAATGAGTGGACCAGTTCTTCCCGTAAATCCTCGGGCGAAATGGCCTTCTCGGCGATCTCGCGCAGCGCCACCACCGGGTTTTTGTCATTGTCGCGCTCGACGGCAATCTGCGCGCCGGACGACACCATCCGGGCGCGGTGGCTTGCCAGTAAAACGAGATCAAAGCGGTTTTCGACCTTGTCGATGCAATCTTCGACGGTGACGCGGGCCATCTTGATATTAGCTCCTGGTTCGCTCGCCGAAGCCCCCGGAAATGGCTCGCGGCAAAGCTCTCATACCGATGAATATAGGAATAATGTGGGCACTAACTATCGTGCCCGGCCCCGCTGCGCAAGGGCCAGGGCGCGAAAAGTCGGCTTCCAGCCGCGGCTGCAAGGACAGCGCACGGCCGCGGCGATCGGCGAAGCAAGGCGCGAGTGGCGGGTTTAGGGCCTCTTTTTACGAACCAGATTTGGTTTATATTTTCGTTTGGCGAGTTTTAACTTGGCGTCTGCGCCCGCCTCTGTTACCGGAATTTTTGGGAACCGGCCCGGGGGTTCCGATTCGTAGTCATGGAAACGCCGCGACGGCGTGCCACAGCGTGTCGGGCGTGGATTTTACCCGGCGATGACGACAGTATTTCGCACGTGAAATGTTTCCGGTGGTGGGAAGCTAGGTCAAAACTCATTATTTAAGCGCCGGCAGGCGAACCCATTGCGATCGAGCCGGTTTGATCACGACAGCGTAAACGAGACCGATCATGTCAGCACAAATCGAAAAAATAGCATTGTTTATTGACGGCGCCAATCTCTACGCGACGGCGAAGTCGCTTGGCTTTGACATCGATTACAAGCGCCTGCTGCGGGAATTTCAGTCGCGCGGTTATCTGGTGCGCGCGTTTTACTACACCGCGGTCATCGAGGATCAGGAATATTCCTCGATCCGTCCGCTGATCGATTGGCTGGATTACAACGGCTATACCGTGGTCACCAAAGCGACCAAGGAATTCGTCGATCAGACCGGACGGCGCAAGGTCAAAGGCAATATGGATATCGAACTGGCCGTCGATGCGATGGAGCTCGCGCCGTTTATCGACCAGATGGTGCTATTTTCCGGCGACGGTGATTTCCGCTCGCTGGTGGAAGCGGTGCAGCGGCGCGGGGTCCGCGTCGTCGTCGTTTCCACGATTTCCACGCAGCCGCCGATGGTGGCCGACGAGCTTCGCCGCCAGGCCGATCAGTTCGTCGATATCATCGAGCTACAATCCAAGATCGGCCGCGATCCGACCGATCGGCCGCTGCGCGAGCCGCGGGACCAGCGCGAACCGCGCGAACCGAGGCACACTCCGCAATTTCTGCAGCGCAGCCCGACCTCCCAGCGCGTCGAAGTCGAAGACGAATTCGAAGACGAATGACGAGCGGAATGCCCGGCTGCGATTGCCCGCGTTGTCCGCGGCTGGTGGCGTTTCGGCAATCGTGGCGCCAAAGCGAGCCGGAGTGGTTCAACGCTCCGGTCGATTCATTTGGACCCAGCGACGCGCGGCTTTTGATCGTGGGCCTTGCCCCCGGGCTGCGCGGCGCCAATCGCACCGGCCGGCCGTTCACCGGCGACTATGCCGGCGATCTCCTTTACGCGACATTGACTGAATTCGGCTTCGCACGCGGCCATTACGCAGCCAGTCCCGACGATGGACTTCAGATGCTTGATTGCCGGATCACCAATGCCGTGCGCTGTGTTCCGCCGGACAACAAACCCACCTCGCAGGAGATCACGACCTGCCGCGATTATCTGAAGGCCGCGATCGCCGAAATGAACAATCTGCGCGCGGTTGTCGCACTGGGCCGCATCGCGCATGAAAGCTTTGTGCAAGCAAGCGGCGCACGGCGATCACAATTTCCCTTCGCTCACGGGCGCGCACATGTCTTTGCGACGCTGACCTTGCTCGATAGCTATCACTGCTCGCGCTACAACACCAATACCGGCGTACTGACGCCGCGAATGTTCCGCGACGTCATCGCTGCCGCGCGCAAGCTCATCGACGCGCAGCCGCAGAGCGCGTTGCCAGCCAAGCCGTGACCTCCTCGGCATTTTTGTCGGGCGGGAATACCGGGTAGAAAACGCGGACGATTGCCGCGTCCTCAAGCACCATCGCCATGCGCTTGTAGAGTGTCATGCCCGACGTGAAAAATGTCGGCAGGCCGATGGCGGATTTCAATTTCAGCTC
>DATAYT010000190.1:0-6652 GCA_036272395.1 Xanthobacteraceae bacterium | reverse complement strand
CTTTTCGCTTTAGGCGTGCGAAGCATATTGGCCGAACACGCCGATTGTCGAGTATGGTGGATGGTCGAGGAGGACAGATGTCCGGCTTGAAGATTTACGGCGTCGCCCGCACGCGCGCGTTCCGCGCCTTGTGGATCGCCGAAGAGCTTAAGCTCGCCTACGAGCACGTGCCGATCGAGATCGGCGAGGCCGGCGCGCGCAAGCCGGAATTTTTAGCGCTCAACCCCAATGGGCGGCTGCCGCTCATCGTCGACGGCGATTTCGTGCTGCCGGAGTCGCTCGCGATCACGCTCTATCTCGCCAAGAAATATGCGCAGGGCGCGCTCTATCCCACCGCACTCGAAGACGAGGCGCGGGTCTGGCAGTGGAGCTTCTGGGCGGTGGCCGAAGTCGACCGCGGCGTCAATATCTGGTCGCTCCATGCCGTGCGCCTGCCGCCCGACGAACGCGACGCGGGTTTGCGCGAGGAAGCGCTCAAAGTGCTTGCGGCGCCATTTGCGGTGCTCGATGCAGCGTTATCCGAAAATCCTTATCTGCTCGGCTCGGACTTCACCGTCGCCGATGTCAATGTGGCGGCGGTGGTCAGCCGCGCCGTCGACATGGATTTGTCGGCGTGGCCGCATCTGAAGAATTGGCTGGTGCGATGTCTCGAACGCCCGGCGGCGCGGCGCGCCCTGGCGCTCAAGACGAAATCAGATGCGCAAACGGCGGTCGAGACCACCCGCCGCATCGCCCGCATCAATCGGCTATGAGTGCGAGGCGATGATAACAAGTTCGGTTCCGTTCAATCTCGGCCAGGCCTTTGGCGAAGCCGTGGCGCTGCACCGGCAGGGACAGTTGCGCGAGGCGGAACGAATCTATGCGCGCGTGCTCAAGGCCGCGCCCGGTCATTTCGATGCGCTCAATCTGCTCGGCGCGGTCAAGATCCAGCAAGGCCAGTTCGGCGAGGCGCAACGCCTGTTTACCGCCGCGATCAAGGTCAATCCACGGATCGCGGCGGTCTGGTGCAATCTCGGCCAGGCCCAGTATGCGCAGAAGCGCCCGGCCGACGCGCTACAATCATTCGACAAGGCCCGCGCGCTGGCGCCGGACGATGTCGATATCCTCTATCAGCACGCCAACGCGCTCTTGGCGCTGGATCGGCCGCACGAGGCGCTCGCCGAATTGGCGACCGTGCTCGCCCGCAAGCCGCAGCATTTCGAGGCCCGCCTCAATAGCGGGCTCGCCCAGGCCAAACTCGAAAATCTCGAGCTTGCGCTCGCCGATTTCGATGCGGCTCTGGCGCTCTCCCCGCAGCATCCGGTAGCGCATTTCAACCGAGGCGTCGTTCTCATCAAGCTCGGCCGCTATGCCGAGGCGGTCGCCGCCAATGAGCGCGCCGTCGCCGCCACGCCCGACTATGTCGCGGCTTGGCTCAATCGCGGCATGGCGCTGGCGCAGTTGCGCCGCTTCGAGGAAGCGATCGTCAGCTACGGCGAAGTCTTGGCCCGGCGCCAGGACAATGCCGACGCGCATTTCAACCGTGCGCTGGCGCTGCTCACGATCGGCGACTATCGGGCCGGCTTTGCGGACTATGAATGGCGCTGGCGCCGGACCGGCGCGCCGGCGCAGAAAAACCGCGGCCGGCGCTTGTGGCTCGGCGACGCGCCGCTTTCCGGCAAGACGATCCTTCTCCACGCCGAACAGGGATTCGGCGACACGATTCAGTTCGCGCGCTACGCTCCGCTTGTCGCCGCGCAAGGCGCCAAGGTCGTTCTTGAAGTGCAGCCGGAACTCAAATCGCTGCTGTCGCGGCTTGATGGTGTCACGACCGTAGTGGCGCGCGGCGACGCGCCGCCGCCGTTCGACATGCATTGCCCGCTCGGCTCGCTGCCGCTGGCGCGCAAAACCGAATTGCCGGTCGTGCCGGCGGAAATTCCGTACCTGTCGGCCGGCCAAGTGCATCTGCAAAAATGGTCGGCCCAGATCGAAAAACTGCCGCACCCGCGCATTGCGTTGGCCTGGGCCGGCAATCCGGCGCACGACAACGACCGCAATCGCTCGATTGCGCTGTCAACATTGGCGCCGTTATTGGCAATGCCGGCGAGCTTTATCAGCATCCAGCGCGATGTACGGAGCACCGACGCGACGCAACTCGGCGCGGCAATGCAGCTCACGCATCTCGGCGGCGAGCTTGCCGATTTTAACGACACCGCCGTGGTCCTTTCGCTGTGCGACCTTCTCATCACCGCCGACACCGCGCCGGCGCATCTGGCCGGCGCGATGGGCCGGCCGGTTTGGGTCTTGGTGCCGTTCGCGCCGGACTGGCGCTGGATGCTCGATGGCGAAACCACACCGTGGTATCCGACCGCGCGCGTGTTCCGGCAATCGGCCTTGGCGGATTGGAACTCCGTGATCGCGCGCGTCACCACCGCGCTGCAAGACCAACTGAAGAGTTCGTCATGATCATCGATTGGCACGCACACATCTACACCCCGGAAGAGGCGGCCGACGACCGCCGCGCCTTCGATGGCAAAAGCGGCCCGTCGTGGGGCGAGCGCGGCTGTCCGATGGTGCTGGAGAATTTTCTCGATGCCCACCACCAAGCTGGCATCGATTTAAGCGTCGTGACCAATGCCGCGCATTATTTGCGCGGCAAAGCCGAGAGCGAGGAGTTGCCCGCGGTGCAACGCTGGAGCGACTACGCGGCGGAAGTGCAGGAAAAATACAAAGGCACGCTTGTCTGTTTTGCCACGATCCTGCCGTGTGCCGGGCCGGCCTTTATCAAAGAAACCGAGCGCGCGGTGCGCCAGCTCGGATTAAAAGGCGTATTCATCCATTCCAGCCACAAAGGTCATTATCCCGACGACGATGAGGCGCGCCCATTTTGGGAGCTCGTCCAAGACCTCGACGTTCCGGTAATGATCCATCCGCCGCATCTCGGCTTCGGCGAAGAGCGCATGCGGGAGTATCGGCTGGCCTCCAGCATCGGCCGGCCGTTCGATCTGTGTCTGGCGCTCGGGCGGCTGATCGTGCGCGGCGTGCTTGAGGACTTTCCGCGGCTCAAAATCGTCGCTTCGCACGGCGGCGGCGGCATTTGCGAGACCATCAGCCGCATGGATTATGCGTACGAGCTGCAAGATGAGGCATTTTTTCTCGCGCCCTATGCGCCGATGCGGATCAAGCATCCGCCGAGCTATTACCTCAAGAGAATGTATCTCGACACCGTGACCTATAATCGGCCGGCCGTGCGCATGGTGCTGGACTGGATGGGCGCCGATCGCGTGATCTATGGCAGCGATGCGCCGCCGCTGACGTCGCTGAAGCCTCGCGCCATCAAGCTGATCCGCGACCTGGATATTCCGACGGCCGATAAAGAAAAAATTTTCGCTGGCAACGCCAAATGTCTGTTAAAGCTTCACTGAGAAACGAGCGGTTTGGACTGATTCGGTGCAATGAAGATCCTGCTCAGTCGGACTCTGATCTGTATTGCCGTTCTCGCCGCGCTCGCGCCGGCACGCGCGGAGGACTATCCAACCAGAGCGCTCCGCGTCATCACCGCCAATAGCGCGGGCGGCACGAGCGATATTTTCGTGCGCGCTCTCGCGGAAAAATTGCAGGTTCAGCCGGGGCAGCCGGTCATTGTCGAGAACCGACCTGGCGGCGCCATGATCACTGCCGGGCGCGCCTGCGCGGATGCGGCCAATGACGGCTATACGATCTGCCTGTTGCCGAACGAAACGCTGACGCTGAATCAGTTCACCTACAAGTCCATTTCCTACGATCCGGAAAAGGACTTTGCGCCGATCACCAATGCCTTCATCAACACCCAGGTCATGGTGGTGAGTTCGGCGCTCAATGTCGCCTCGCTCGACGAACTCGCGCAACTCTCGAAGTCAAAGCCGGGGACTTTGAGCTACAGCGCGCTCGCCATTCCGATGCAGATCACGATCGAGAATTGGAAGAAGAAAACCGCCGCCGATCTCGTCTACGTCCCGGTTCGGGGCGGGGGCGATATGGTCAACGGCCTTCTCACCGGCACGACGCCGGTCGCCATCGTCGGGCTGCCGAACTTCATTCCTTATATCCGCAGCGACGCCGTCAAAGCCCTTGCCGTCGATTCGGAGACGCGCTCGGCGTTGTTTCCCGATGTGCCGACGCTCGGCGAGCTCGGATTTCCAAACCTCGCGCCGGTCTATTTTGCCTTTGTCGCTCCCGGGGGGTACCCCGCGCGCGATCATTGCGCGGCTGCATGATGAGATCGCCGCCATCGGCAACGAGCCGGATTTCGTAAAGCACGCCTCACCGATATCGGAATCGTTCCGGTTTTCGACACGCCGGAGCATCTTGCGCAATACCTCAGGCAACAGCGCGCCAATGGCGCAAAGCTGATCCGGGAATCGGGGTTTCAGCCGAGATAGCTCGCTCGCAGGGCACACTTCGCTGCCCCCTTACGCCTCCCCGCAGGCGGAAGAGGAACCCCCACCACGGTGTTTTTATTGGGAACCTCTCGCCGCCATCCGCATCTAAGGAGCGAAAGGGAACCGTCATGGTGCAACCAGCAGTCAGGAAGTCGAACCTTGCCGCATTAGACGATGCCGAACTGGTGCGGCGTGCAATCGACCGGGACGCGGGCGCTTTTGCCGCGATCATGCAGCGGCACAATCAAAGGCTCTATCGGATCGCCCGCAGCGTGCTCCGCAATAGCGCCGAAGCCGAAGATGCGGTGCAGGAGGCCTATGTCGCGGCGTTTAGTCATCTCGCGACCTATCGCGGCGAATCGCCGCTCGCAGGCTGGCTTGCCCGCATTGTGATGAACGAGGCGCTCGGCCGCTTGCGGCGCAAGCCCACCGCTTCGGACTTCGCAACGCTCGAAGCCGTGCCCGAAGCCGAAATCATAAAGTTTCCTTCATCGGCGGCGAACGAGGATCCAGAACGAACCATGGCGCAGCGCCAAATCCTTCAGCTGGTCGAGAACGCGACCGATGCTTTGCCCGAGGTCTATCGCGTGGTTTTTGTCACGCGCGTCATCGAGGGCATGAGCGTCGAGGAAACCGCGGATCTTCTCCGTATCAAACCCGAAACCGTGAAAACCCGGCTGCACCGCGCGCGGCAACTCTTACGCGACCAGCTCAACAAACAAATCGGCCCGGTCCTGATGGATGCGTTTCCGTTCGCCGGGCTTCGCTGCGAGCGGCTCACCGCCGGCGTGCTCAACCGGCTCGGACTGGACCAATAGTCCGGAATTTTCCGCCCGCTCGATCCATCTCACTCACGTATGACTTAAAGCGGCGGGACCAAAAACCGTGACAACAAGACCCGCCAAAGGAGACGATGTATGAATGGCACTGTCCACGCCTTGCAACCTTTGCAACCCTTGCAACCGCTGCAAAGCCTGTATCGCGACGAGAGGCCCGAGCGGGCCGAGGTCGAGGCCGCGATACGCACGATCATTCGCTGGGCGGGCGACGATCCGGAGCGCGAAGGCTTGATTGAGACGCCGGCGCGGGTCGTTCGCGCGCTCGAAGAGTTCTTTTGCGGTTATGGCGAGGATCCCGCCGCGATCTTGCAGAAATCCTTCGAAGAGATCGACGGTTATGATGAGATGGAGGTTTTGCGCGACGTTCGCTTCGAGAGTCATTGCGAGCACCACATCGTGCCCATCATCGGGCAGGCTTGCATCGCCTACGTTCCGCGCGGCCGTGTCGTCGGCATCAGCAAGCTCGCCCGCGTGGTGCAGGCATTCGCCAGGCGCTTGCAGATTCAAGAAAAGTTGACCGCCCAAATCGCCAATACGATCGATGCCGTGCTCAAACCAAAAGGCGTCGGCGTGGTTATCAAGGCGGTGCATCATTGTATGACCACGCGCGGGATCCACAAACCGGACAGCAGTCTGGTCACCAGCCGCATGCTGGGATGCTTTCGTGACGATGCCGAGCTACGCCGCCAGTTCCTCGGCATGATCGAGTGAGAACCCAGGAGCACAGCGATGGCCCAGGATGAGAACAAAGCGCAGGGTCCGGACCTCACCCAGGGTGTCGCGCTGACGGATTTCGTCGACGGCAAGCTCCTCGGCCATGTCGGCGAGGAGGAGGTGCTGCTGGTGCGAAGCGGTGACGACATCTTCGCCGTCGGCGCCCATTGTACGCATTATCACGGCCCGCTGGCCGAGGGTCTTGTGACCGGCGAGAGCGTCCGCTGTCCCTGGCACCACGCCTGCTTCGACCTGCGCACCGGAGAAGCGGAGCGCGCGCCGGCGTTAAGCCCGCTCGCATGCTGGAAAGTCGAGCGCCGCGACGGCCGCATCGTGGTCAAGGACAAGCGCGAGCAGCCAAACCCGCGCGGCGCAAAGGCGAAAGCCGACGCGCCGGGCAAGATCGTCATCATTGGCGGCGGCGCCACTGGTTTTGCCGCCGCCGAAATGCTGCGCCGGCGCGATTACCGCGGCGGCATCGTCATGCTCAGCGACGACGATGCGCCGCCGGTCGATCGACCTAATCTGTCGAAGGATTATCTCGCCGGCAGTGCGCCGGAGGATTGGCTGCCGCTGCGTCCGGACGATTTCTATGCCGAGAGCAATATCGATCTGCGCCTGAAGACCAAAGTCGCCAGCATCCATCCGCGGGAGCGGCAAGTTACGCTCACCGGCGGTGAGCGCTTGGCCTACGACCGG
>DATAYT010000189.1:0-11060 GCA_036272395.1 Xanthobacteraceae bacterium | reverse complement strand
TATTCCCCGATCAGGTCGCGGCGCCGTCCTTCGAGGGCTGCCGCATAGCGGCGCAGCACGTAGGCTTCGGTGAGCAGCCCAACCACGCGCCGGTCGAGGAAGGAATCCACCACAACCAGCGCTTCGGCCTCGGCGCGGTCGAAGGCAAGGACGGCTTCCTTCACCGCCATTTCCGGCAGCAGCATTTCATCCGGAAAATGCAGAAGGTCCTTGACGGCGCGCTCCGGCGCCACGTCCGCGCCGTGCGCCTCCGCAACCAGGACGAGACCGACGTAACGGTCGAGGTCGTCGACCGCGACCACGTAGATCGTGGAGCCTAGCGGATGTGCCTCGCGAAATTCGCCAATCGCGGCGGTCGCTTTGGTTGTCTCGACGTCCTCGCGCATCATCTTCTCGACGGTGAGATCGCGCATCCAGCCGATATCCGCGGCGCTGCGGATAGTTTCGCCGCGCAGATGGAAACGCCAGGTCGCGAACGAATAACCGAACGTCTCGCGCGTGACCTGCGCGGCGATGATGACGGCAATCAGCACCGCCGTCGTCAGCCAGAGATCGCCGGTCGTCTCCAGCGCGATAAAGGTCATGGTCAGTGGTCCGCCGATCACGGACGCGGACAAGGCACTCATTCCGATTACCGCCGACGCATTGGTGTCGAAATCGAGCGTCGGCCAGGTCATGGTGATCGCTTCAGCGAGCAGGTGCCCGCCGAGCGAGCCGATCAGCAGTGAGGAAAAGAACAAGCCGCCGCGAAAACCGGAGCCAAGCGAGGCGATTGACGCTGCGACCTTGAGGGCGAACACGATCGCCACGGTCCGCACCGACAGATCGAGCGTCCCGATGACTCGTAGCGCGCCGTGGCCGGACGACATTACCTGCGGGGATACGATCGCCATGAGCCCGACCACGAGCCCGCCGGCCATGGCCCGTAGCGTTGGCCGTATCCGCAGACGGGCGAACAGGTCCTCGCACAGGGCGACGCCGCGCATCAAAATAATTCCGAGGACCGCCGAAAGCAGTCCGAGGACCGCGGCCAGCACCAGATCGTTGGTGAGGAGGACGGTTTTATCGGGCGCGACAACGCCGAGGTCGGCCGGTTCGACCGAGTGCGCCACCAGATATCCGATGAGCGCCGAGATGCCGACTGGCGCAAGGCTCGCCGGCGCGTAGCTGCCGATGATCAGCTCAAAGCCGTAAAATGCGCCGGCCAGCGGCGCGCCGAAGGCGCCGGCAATTCCAGCGGCGGCCCCGCAGCCAACCAGGATGCGCAGGTCGCTGCGGCGCAGCCGAAATGCCACGCCGATGCGCGAGGCGATGCCGCTGGCAAATTGCGTATAGCCAGCTTCCAGACCGACTGAAGCCCCAACGCCGCTCGACCACACCGTCTGCGCCGCGACGATGATGCTGCCCAACAGCGACATGCGGCCGCCATGCAGCGCGTTAGCTTCGATCGGATCGATTTCCCGTTCCGGCCGCCAGTGCCGGAGAATTTCGCTGCCGATGCCGAACAACAGGCCGCCGAGCAAGGGCACCGAAATTGCCAGGACCGGATCCAGGGTGAATCGCGCCGAGAGGCGTTCGCCGGGCTCTAAATGAAACAGCTTCTCATGCAGGAGATCGACGCAGCTGCCCATCGCGGCGACGACCAAGCCGCCCAGCACGCCGACCACAACCGCGAGCAGGATGAGGCTGGATTCTCGCGCTCGTACGAGCGCCCGCAGCCGTCGCGGAATCTCCAAGGGATTCCCGACTCTGGCGGCTAACGCAATCACCGCACACCATACGGATGATGAGATTCTCGAAAGCTAACGTGGCTCCGCGTCATTGCCGTCTCAGCAGGTTCTATTTGCGCTGCCAACACCGCTGCCGCAGCTCCGCGGGTTTGCGTACTGCGATAGCGCCAGGCGCAAGTTCGTCGTACCGCACATCGGCAGCGTTCGCAACGAATCCGGTGCCGCGGCGCGGAGCGAGGACGGCTGTCCACAAACGGTTAACGAATGCCGCGCAAGCCGCCTTTCGTGCGCTGCCAGGGCAAATCGAAAGCGGGGACCGCGCCCGCTTATCCGATCAGGCGCCAGCCAACATTGGCGAGAATAAAGAGGCCAATGATGACCAGGGCGCTGGAGACGATGGCGCGCAACGCGGCCCGCGGCACGGCATGAGCGAGCGTGGCGCCGAACCAGGAGCCGCCGCTCAGGGTTGCCGCGAGGATAAGCCCCAAGGCCAAATCGAGCTTGCCGTAAACTATATTCCCGGCGGTTGCAGCAATCGCCACTGGGAGCTGAAAGATCTGACTCAATCCGACGCTGGCGAGGACCCCAAGCTGCATAGAAAGAAGGATCGGCACCAGCAGCAGCGGTCCACCCGTCCCTGTCAGCGACGAGAGAAATCCCGCACCGGCTCCAATAAAGAACAGGATGCCGTGGGATAACGTGGCACGATCGATTGCAGCGTGAGTTCGCGGCCGTAACGAATTTACTCCCGACAAAAGGGTGAGCAGACCGAGGCAGCCAACCAGCAAACGGGCATCGAAAATGCTGACCGCCCACGCGCCGGCGAATGCCGCCGGCGTACCGCCGATGCAGAGCGAATTTGCCATGCGCCAGTCGATCGATTTATTGCGGGCGAATACGACGGTCGCAACCAGCCCTGACAAGATATAGGCGAACATTGCCGCGGGGATTGCGATCTGAATGGCGATGCCGGCAAGAAAGACAAGCGCCGGCACCAGAATAACCCCGCCGATGCCGATGCATCCGATCATCAGGCCCAACAAGCATCCGAGCGGCGCGATCCACACCACTTCCGCTAACGGCACGAATATTTACCCGCCATGGCGACGCTGCATTATCGTTTTCCCTTTGTGCTGCTCTGCGCTAGTTTTCGTTGTGCTTCGGATTAGGGTCAAAACCCATTATTTCCACGAGCCGCGTTGCAGCCAAAATCGCTCGCCGGGCAGGAGAAGGGCGAAAAGCGTATCGGCAATACGGTCGAGCCCTTCGACGAACCCGGCGACGATTTTCGCTGCAACCCGAAGGGACGCGGGCCTTTTGGCCGCTGGCGTTGTTGCTCGTCGCTCATGATCGTATAGATCACCTCGCTCCTCGCGCCTAGCCAGCGGCCGAATTGCCCAGCGTCGCGGCCGTGCAAATAATGAGTTTTGACCCTAGAGTGGCGATCGATCCAAAGTGGATGCCAATTTCGAGGTAAAGCGGCATTGCTGTACGAGATCACTGTAATCGCCATGAATACTACGATCGCGTTGGGGCAACCATGACCGCAAAAATCATCGACGGCAATGCGGTCGCCCGCACGATCCGCGATGAGTGCCGCCAACGCGTACAGCGCATCGTCGCCCAATCGGGCGCGCCGCCCGGATTGGCGGTGATCCTCGTCGGTTCCGATCCGGCCTCAAGAATCTATGTCAAGAACAAGATCCGCGCCTGCGCCGATGTCGGCATCCGCTCGTTGCGCTTCGACTATCCGAGCGATGTCGAGCAGGACGAGGTCGTCGCCAAGATTGCCGAGCTTAACGAAGATCCGGCCGTGCACGGCATTCTGGTTCAGCTGCCGCTGCCGGCATCCTTCGACATGGCGCGTATCCTGCACACCATATCGGCGGACAAGGACGTCGATGGCTTCCACCTCTACAATGTCGGTGGCCTCGTAGTCGGCGGCACGGTATTTCCACCGTGCACGCCCTATGGCGTTTTGAAGCTCCTCGAGCACGAGAACATTTCGCTTGAGGGTAAGAACGTTGTCGTGGTCGGCGCCAGCAATATCGTCGGCAAGCCGATGGCATTGATGCTGATGCAGCACGAGGCGACGGTCTGTATCTGCCACGCCAAAACCCGCGATCTGGCGCAGTTCACGCTGCTTGCCGACGTATTGGTCGTGGCCGCCGGCTATCCGAATCTGATCCTGCCGCAGATGGTGCGAACCGGCGCGGTGGTGATCGACGTCGGCATCAATCGCCTACCCGACGGCAGGCTGGTCGGCGACGTCGATTTCGCCGGCGTCGCGGCAAAGGCCTCCTATATTACGCCGGTGCCGGGCGGCGTCGGGCCGATGACGGTTTCCATGCTCCTGATCAACACCATCACTTCCTGCGAACGGTGGCTGCGGCACTTGTCAATTCCGGGCGCGAGAGAGCGACTGGCGCAGGTCGCCGGCCGCTGATGGAATTTGGTTTGAGGCCGATCGCAAAGCTTTAAGGAAGACGCGTGGCCGCCTACGTCCTTGCCATCGACCAGGGAACGACATCGACGCGCGCCATTCTGTTTCGCGCCAACACGTCGATCGCGGTCGTCGCCCAGCAGGAACTTCCGCAGCACTTTCCCGCCGACGGTGAGGTCGAGCACGAGCCCGAAGATCTGTGGTCATCCACGCTGTCGACCTGCCGCGCGGTGCTCTACCAGGCTGGCGCCTCCGCACGCGACATCGCCGCTATCGGCATCGCCAACCAGCGCGAGACGACATTGTTGTGGGACCGCGCCAGTGGCCGGCCGGTGCATCGCGCCATCGTCTGGCAGGACCGGCGGACCGCGGATCTCTGTGCACAGCTCAAAGCCAAAGGCCACGAGGCCATGTTCAGCGCCAAAACCGGCCTCTTGCTTGACCCGTATTTCTCCGGAACCAAACTCGCTTGGCTCCTCGACAATGTTCCCGGTACGCGCGAGCGCGCCGCGCGCGGCGAGCTCGCCTTGGGCACAGTCGATTCTTATTTGCTATGGCAGCTGACTGGCGGTCGCGTTCACGCCACCGACGCCACCAATGCCTCGCGGACGCTGCTCTACGACATTCATACCGGGCGCTGGGACGATGCGCTGCTCGCCGCGCTCGGCATCCCGCGATCGGTATTGCCCGAGGTGTTGGATTCGTCGGCGAACTTCGGTGCGACCGACCCGGAACTGTTCGGTAGCGCAATTCCGATTTGCGGCATCGCCGGGGATCAGCAGGCCGCTCTAATCGGGCAGGCCTGCTTCGCCCCGGGTATGGTGAAGTCCACCTACGGCACCGGCTGTTTCATCGTGCTCAATACCGGAAGCACGGCGGTCGCCTCCAAGAATCGCTTGCTCACCACGGTGGCCTATCAGCTCGGCGGGGTGCGCAGCTACGCGCTCGAGGGCTCGGTTTTCGTCGCCGGCGCGGCGGTGCAGTGGCTGCGTGACGGCTTGAACATCATAAGCACGGCCGAACAGAGCGGCGCGCTCGCACAAACGGCGGACCCATCGCAGGAGGTTGTGCTCGTGCCGGCCTTTGTCGGATTGGGCGCGCCGCATTGGCGGCCGGATGTGCGCGGCGCCTTGTTTGGTCTGACGCGCGCGACCGGACCGCGCGAGCTGGCGCGAGCCGCGCTCGAAAGCGTGTGCTTCCAGACCGCCGATTTGCTCGCCGCGATGAAAGACGATTGGCGCGACAGCGCAAGCACGCGCAATGCGCTGCGCGTCGACGGCGGCATGGCGGTTTCGGATTGGACCATGCAGCGGCTCGCCGACATTCTCGGCACCACGGTCGACCGTCCTCAAATCAAGGAAACGACCGCGCTTGGCGCGGCATATCTCGCCGGCTTGCACACCGGCTTCTTTCCCGAGCCGGACCGATTTTTGAATCATTGGCGCTTGGAACGCCGCTTCGAACCGCGCATGGACGCCAAAGAGCGCGCGCGCAAATTAGCCGAGTGGGCGTCGGCGATACGTCGCTTGCTCAGCTAAATCCCGTACGCGCGCTTGCAGCGCCGATCCAACATCGCGCGACGAAAGACGTGTGGGAATAAACGCAAGCCGCCGGGATTTATAAAGGATAGTCACGCAAATTCGGGAAACGTATGAAACTCTTGTTCATATTGGCAATTTCCGTCGGAATTGCCGCCACAACGCCGGCCGAAGCCCAAAATTATCCATGGTGCTCCTACTATACCGCCAGCGGCGGTGGCGGAACCAATTGCGGCTTCACGACATTTCAGCAATGCCTCGACAATGTGCGCGGGATTGGCGGCTTTTGTGATCGCAATACACAATATCAACCGCCGCCCGGACCGCATCCGCCGAAGCTGCGAAGCCGCTATCCGTCGTAAACGCCAAACCGCGTGTGGAGCGAACAAATGGAACGAAAGAAGGCGTCCGATTTCCCGCAAGCGCTTTTGAATCTGTTTGACCAGTATGTGCATGGCGCGATCAGTCGCCGCGCATTTCTCGACGGCGCGCAGAATTTTGCCGTTGGCGGCGTAACGGCTTCGGCCCTCTTCGAGATGCTCAAGCCGAATTACGCCTGGGCGGTGCAAGTGCCGGAAAAGGACAGCCGTATTGCCACCGAGTCGGCAACCGTTCCCTCACCGCGGGGCAACGGCAGCATCAACGGGTATCTGGTCCGGCCAAGCGGCGCGACCAAGAAGCTGCCTGTCGTACTTGTCATCCACGAGAACCGTGGCCTCAATCCCTACATCCGCGACGTCGCGCGCCGGGTGGCGGTCGCCGATTTCATCGCCTTTGCGCCCGATGCGCTGACGCCGGTTGGCGGTTATCCCAACGATGACGAAAAAGCCGCGCAGCTTTTCCAGGGGCTCGACCGCGCCAAGATGACCGAGGATTTTCTCGCCGCCGCACTCTGGCTGAAATCGCGCAGCGACGGTACGGGCAAACTCGGCGCCGTGGGATTTTGCTTCGGCGGCGGCGTGGTGAATCAACTCGCGGTGCGGATGGGAACCGAGCTCGCCGCGGCGGTTCCGTTTTACGGCAGCCAGCCGAGTGCGGAAGATGCCGCCAAAATCAAAGCACCCTTGCTCGCGCACTATGGCGAGCTTGACACGCGCATCACCTCCGGATGGCCCGCCTTTGACGCCGCTCTGACGGCCGCGCACGTGCAGCATGAAGGCTACGTCTATGCCGGCGCCAATCACGGCTTCCATAACGATACGACGCCGCGTTACGACGAAGCGGCCGCAAAACTGGCATGGCAGCGTACGCTCGATTGGCTGAACAAGTATCTGCGATCGCCTAGCCCAGCCTGATGCAGGCCTGAGCCACCGCCCTAGCTTTACGGACGGCGAGGCAGGCAGAGCCTGATACTTCGGCCCCTAGCCAAGGAACGCCCCCGGAATGCCACGGAACGCCCTGGCGAGCCTGATCGTTCTCTTAGAATGGGGATCGAACTGGTAGAACAGGCGGCAGCGTGCCGGAAAGAGGCCGCGGAATGCGAGCGCCGGGCGCTAGTCGCCCAGGACGAGACCTATCGCAGGACCTATCGTGAGCTCGCGCAACTGTGGCGTGAAGTGGCGCAGCAAGCGGAAACGCTGACCCAGAGGATTTCACGGCCTTGAATTCCGGGCGCGCGCGCCGATCGCGATAACTGCAAATCTTATGGCTTCCAGTCCTTCTGCCACGCTTCCGGGGTTTTGGCGTCGATCAGGATAAAGGCGATGCGGCATGGCTTGGTCCCGTTATTGACCCAGGCATGATTGGTTGCCTGCTGAACGAGAACATCGCCGGCTTTGACATGGATCTCGGTGTCGTCGAGCAGCATGTCGATCTCGCCGTCGAGAACGATCGCATAATCGATGGTTTTAGTCCGGTGCGTATTGGCGTGCCGCGGGTAGCCTTGGGTCGCCGGATCGATGCCCATCGCGCGCAGAATTTCATTGTGATCGACTGGCGCTGCATGCGGACTCGCCGGAGCGAAATCGACGACACGGAAAATGGTGCCGTTCTTCGGCGGCGGCACGCCGATCGGCGTTTGCGCGCGGTCCGATAAAACGGCGGCGTCCACCGAAAATTCGCTTGTGACCCAGAACAGGGTGACACCGTTGGCGCCGCGTTGTTTCGCTGTCGCCACATCGTCGAACAGCACGACCGCCTTGCCCCGCGAATCGTGGCCGGTCACGATTCGCCGCGTCGATCTCATTTCCATTGCCGTCTCCTCCCCATTAAATCCGCTTGCCGTTGCAGCGCGCATTAGACAATGATGCCTGCCTTTGCCAAGCACAAACGCGCATGACGGGCAATCATTCGAGACAGCGGGGCGCACCGGGAGTCCTTTGGTGAAGGTGGGATCGCCGCCGTCGCCGACAGCGCTGCAGTCGCCGGATCATCCAGGACCGGTCTACGATCGGCTGCCGGAGCATTCCGACATCGTTCGCGACAGCGATGTCATGGTGCCGATGCGCGATAGCGTGCAAATCTGCGTCGATATCTATCGCCCACGGGCGCCGGGAAAATTTCCCGCGCTATTGGCCTTTGCGATCTACAACAAAGATCTGCAAGGCCCGGACCTGGCCGAGGCGCTGCCGCCGCAGCCGTCTTGGTCGCCATTGTGGACCGGGCCGATGGAAGCCGGCGATACGAGGTTTCTGGTTTCGCGCGGCTATGTGCATGTCATCGGCTCGCCGCGCGGCGTCGGCAAGTCGCAAGGCGGCGGCTCGCGCCAATGGGACTGTTACGATCTGATCGAGTGGATCGCGGCGCGGGACTGGTGCGACGGCAATGTCGGCATGGTCGGCATTTCCGGCTTTGGTGCCGAGCAGCTCGAGGTCGCCAAACAGTCGCCGCCGCATCTCAAAGCGATCTTCCCGTTCGATTCGCGCGGCGCTTATGGCGAGCTTGGCGGTTTTCGCGACGAATATCCCGGCGGCGTGATCCATCTGTTCCGTTACCTGGTCGGGCATTTCTCGGCCATGCATCAAAACAAGGGATCGCCGGGCCCGCTGCCGCCGGAGCGCGAGCGGCTATGGCAAGAGGCCATGAACAATCCCGACTACAAAATGTACCCGCATGTGTTCAATCTGATTGCGCAAAAAGGCCAGCACATGCCGCCATTCTTCAATGTGCTGATCGATCCTTTCGACAGCGAGGCGGCGGTGCAAAAAAGCGAAACCGAATTCGAGAAAATAAAAGTGCCGACCTATACCGGCTCCGGCTGGTACGGCTACACCTACAAGACGCATCTCAACGGCTGCCAGCACTGGTTTCGCAATATCAGGGCGCCGAAGAAGCTGTTGCTCGCCGGCCCGGCGCACCTGGAGCGGCCGTATCACACCTTCCACAACGAGGTGCTGCGCTGGCACGATTTCTGGCTCAAAGGCATGAACACCGGCATCATGGACGAAAAGCCGGTGCGCTATTGGGTGATGGGCGCCAACGAATGGCGCAGCGCCAACAACTGGCCGCCGCCCGACGCGAAATGGATCAAGCTTTATTTGTCGAGCTGGGAGCGGTTGACGCCCGATCTGCCCGAGCCGTCGAGCGCGACCGAGACGCAGCCGCCGGACGCCTTCGTGCAGATGCCGCCGTCGCAGACCACCACGATCCAGCGGCTGCGCTACATGACCGACCCGTTGCCGCACGACGTGATGGTCGCGGGTCCCATCGTCGTCACGCTCCACGCCGCGATCGACCAGGACGACACCAACTGGATCGTGATCTTGAAAGACGTCGGCCCCGACGTCTCGGTGATGAGCGTGCGCGAAGGCGAGCGCGAAGTGCCGAAAAATCTGCACGAGCGCGAGATCACCCGCGGCTGGCTCAAAGCCTCGCACCGCGCGCTCGATGCCAAGCGTTCAAAGCCGTGGTGGCCATGGCATCCGCTCACGCGCGAGGCGCAAAAGCCGGTGACGCCGGGTGCAATCGAGGAATATCAGATCGAGGTGATGGCGACGGCCAACCTGTTTCGCCAAGGCCACCGCATCTGCCTGGATATCGCGTGTTTGGATTTGCCGACCGGCGTCGCCGGCGCCACCAATGCCGAATACGTGCCGTACCACATCTGCTCGAGCAAGACGGTGCTGCACAAGGTTTTTCACGACCGCAAGCACCCGTCACATGTGCTGCTGCCGGTGGTTCCGGCGTGAGCTGTCAGCTCCGCAAGCCGGCCGCGGTGGCAACCGCGGTCCAGCGCGCGGTCTCGCGGCGGATCTGGTCGGCAAGCACGTCCGGGCCGCCGCTGAGCGGCTCGAAGCCCTGCTTGCGTAGCGCGTCCTGCGCCTTCGGCGTCTGCATTGCATTTTGCGCGGCATCTGCCAGCTTGTCGATGATCGGCTTCGGCGTGCCGATAGGCGCGAATACGCCGAACCACAGGCTGGTGTCGAAATCCGCGATGCCTTGCTCCTCCAGCGTCGGCACGTCGGGCAACGCGCCGCAGCGTTTGTGCGCGGCAACCGCGAGCGGCCGCAGTTTGCCGGCGGTAATCTGGCCGATCGCCGAGGAGACCGGTGTGAACGTCGCCTGCGAGCGGCCGGCCAGGACGTCGATCACGGTCTCGGGGCTGCCCTGGAACGGCACTTGAGTCCATTTGATGCCGGTGCGCTCGGCGAACAGCAAGCTGGCCAGATGCGGCATGCTGCCGGCCACGGTGGCGTGCAGCATCTCGCCGGGCTTCGCCTTGGCGCGCGCGATAAGGTCGGCGATGCTGTGGATGTCGCTGTCCGGGTTGACCACCACGACGAGGGGAATCGCTGCCACCAGCGCAATCGGCGCCAGGTCGCGAACGATGTCGAGCGATGCGTTGGGATTGATGATCTGATTGACGATGACAGACACGGTGGAGAGATACAGCGTGTAGCCGTCCTTGTTCTCGTGGCTCACATAGACCGCCGCGATGCTCGACCCGGCGCCGGGCTTGTTCTCGACCACGACCTGCTGGCCGATGATCGGGCTCAAGCTTTCGGCCAGGATGCGCGCGGTGACGTCGGCCGCCGCTCCCGGCGTGAAGCCGACGATCATGTGCACTGGGCGGGTCGGGTAGACGTCCGCCGCGAAGGCGCAGCGCGGCGCCGCCATGGCGGCGAGGCCAAGGAGCGAGGCAGTCCGGCGATCGATATGCGGCATCGCTGTTCTCCCTTGTCTGGCGGCTGCTTGTTCGGTGTTGTTGTTGTCGCGCGGCATGGCCGCCGGCAGCCGGGCGGTAACGCTAGCTTAATTTCCGCCGCCGCACTTTAAAATCCGGCATCGGCCGTTGCGGCGCGTTAGCGCAGGCTCGTGAGGATGCAATGTCATCAGGCCGCCTGCGGTTCTCCCACAAGCGGCCCTGGTTTCGATCAGCGTGGTTGGAACGCTTCAGTTCTTCTGCGGAGG
>DATAYT010000188.1:0-8545 GCA_036272395.1 Xanthobacteraceae bacterium | reverse complement strand
ACACTGTAGGTTGACAGCTTGCCGAGATGATCGAAGACTTCAGCAAACATTGGATTCCGTGAATATTCTATAGCCTTCGTAGTTACGTCCGTTTCCTCCCGGTCATGCTGTTGCCTGCCGAGATCAGTCGTCAGGGACTGGTGGTGAATGTGTTTAAGATTTTCGGCGATCTGCGCCGCAGGCGTCGTGTTTTTTGGTTTGGTAGACACGCTCGTCCTCCGATTGCGATCGGAGGGCCTGCCAAAAAGCAAGAGGCACTCCGAGCGCTGCAAATTGCGCTTGGAGTGCCTCTATCTCCCTATAGAGCACTACACGGCAAACCGCTTTTACATCTGCTAGATGTCCGCGCGGTTATAGAGACTTCGCGCGCGGAACGGCCGCCTTTGTTTTCGCATATATGGCATCCGGATCGTGATTGCAACCGAAATGGTTGCCAATAATTTTTACTTACGGAACGGCACCACTACCTGATCGGTCTTACCCTCGACCACGGACATGATATGGCTGCCCACCGCCTCCATGATGTGACGATCTTCGTTGCTGTAAGAATGCCGGTCATAGATCGACCCGATCGAATGATCGGAATGGGCGAGGATGCGGTCCATCGCCTGACGACCAAAGCCGAGTTCAGTGATGGTCGAGCCACAGGTGCGGCGCAGATCATGCGGCGTGACCTTGTTCTTGACTTTTAGTGAAGCACAAATTTGCCGCATGGTTTCATCGAGATTGTGCAGCGGCGATCCAAAGACGAAGCCAGTCGACTCATCGTTACCCAGCTTGAGCTTGGTCAGTACGGCGCCGGCTGCCCTCGATAACCAAACCTTATGGTCCTTTTTGCCTTTGGTTCCTGGCCAGCCATTCTGATCCGGCGCGCCTGGCAAGTGCCACCAGGCTCCTTCGTCGCTTACTAGTTCAATATGTTCACGGCGCATGCGACTGATCTCGCCGGGACGTTGCCCAGTGAGCAGGATCAACTTCAACGCCGCTGACCGGATCGGCCCAGCCTGATCAAAGGCGGGCCAAAAGGCTTTGAGTTCAGTCTGGGTGAGGATGCGCTCGCGAGCCTTAACCGCATGGCGCTTGATGCCGCGAGCCGGATTGACTTGGAGAATGTCTTGCTCGACCGCCCACGAGAAGATCGCCGAAGCGGCGGCATGCACCTGATTGGCCAATACAGGAGCATCGATACGGTCGAGAGCGGCCCGGACATCGCGGCGCTTGATATCGGTGGCCTTCAGCTTCTTCCAGTTCGGTAACAAATAACGAGACACCAGTTTCTCGGCCTGCCGATAACTCTTGTTCTTCTTCTTGGCATGCCGCTCGACATAATCGACGGCAAGTTCGGCAAACGTACCCGCATTGCGTTCGGCCGCACGATCGGCGGCCGGATTCTCGCCACGGGCGATTCGCGCCGCTAGTTCGGTGACGATCTTGCGGGCTTCGGCCAGCGTGACGGTGCTGGCGTTGCCGAGGTGGTGCCAATAAGTGCGGCTATTCAGTCGATAGCAATAATACCAGGCCCGATGACCGGTCGGCTGTATCCGCAGGATCAGGCCGGGGCTCTTTTTGTCCCAGGTGTCGAAATATCGATTTGATCGCGGCTTGGTTTGGCGGACGTAGAACTCGTTCAGGCGCCGCCGATTGGGCGGGTCGGCGGCGGTACCGTCATTCCTGGGCCGGGGCATCGATTTGCTCTCCGTTTAACGCTCGTTTAACACCCGATTGGAAATGGTAGGCAATTGCCAACCATGGCCTACTATGAAAAACCGATGTTATTAGAGATATTTAGCCAGCTTCGCCGATAAGAAGCAACCGTGGGAAACCGCTAATTGGTTAATCGGGTCTTAACCTCGCCGCTCCTATGGTGTCCAAGGCTGAGCGCATGATCCCGAAAAGTGGACTTCCGGTTTTCGGATAAGATCATGCGCAAGCAGAATGTTGGGGACGCACAGCGTTCAGCTTAATCGGATCGCGCTTTAGCGGCGGGCGGTCCCGCTGTTGATTGATGTACAGGATGACGCCCGAGTCTGCCCCGAATCGTGTTCGCGCCGCATCCACCGGCGCATCTGTTGGCGCGCCCAATACACGCTCGCCATTCGTGCGCCTGCGCGAGCTTCTTGCCGATACCACGCCGGGACAATCGCCGATCAGTCTCGCCGTCGGCGAGCCACAGCATCCGATTCCGTCCTTCGTGGGCTCGGTGATCGCCGCCCATGTCAACGAGCTCGGCCGCTACCCGATGAACCGCGGCCTTGAGGAGTTCACGGCCGCGGTCGGGCAATGGCTCGATCGTCGCTATAAGTTACCGCGCCGCGTCGACCCGGCCTCCGAAGTGCTGGTGCTCAATGGCACCCGCGAAGGCCTTTTCCTCGCCGGCATTGCCGCCCGCAATTACGCGGCGTCGCGTGCGAAACCAGGCCTCAAGCCCGCCGTCCTCATCCCCAATCCGTTCTATGCGGCTTACGCCATTGCCGCGATCGCGGCCGATTGTGAGCCGGTTTATTTGCCGGCGACCGCGGCAACGGGCTTTCTGCCCGACCTCGATGCGCTCAACGACGAACTTCTGACGCGCACCGTTGCGTTCTTTCTCGCTTCACCGTCCAATCCGCAAGGCGCGGTGGCGGAGCGCGCCTATTTGGAAAAGCTGGCGGCGCTGGCGCGCCGCTTCGGTTTTCTGGTTCTTTCCGACGAATGCTATTGCGAAATCTACTCCGATCGCGCGCCGGCCGGCATGCTCGAAGCCGCCGGCGCCGACTTTGCCAATGTCGTCGTGTTTCATTCGCTGTCGAAGCGCTCGAGCCTGCCCGGCTTGCGGGTCGGCTTCGCCGCGGGCGACCGCAAATTCCTGGCGAGCTATCTGGAACTGCGCAATGTCGCCGCGCCGCAGGTGCCGACGCCGCTGCAGCGTGTCGCCATCGCCGCTTATGGCGATGAGAAACATGTCGAGGACAATCGCCGGCTCTATCGCGAGAAATTCGATCTCGCCGATCAGATCATCGGCGATCACTACAATTATCGCCGGCCCGCCGGCGGATTTTTCCTCTGGCTCGACGTTTCGGCTTACGGCGGCAGCGAAGCGGTGACGCAGCGGCTCTGGCGCGAAGCCGGATTGCGCGTCGTGCCGGGCCGCTATCTGGCGCGCGAACAAGCCGACGGCAGCAATCCCGGCGCCGACTATATCCGCGTCGCCATGGTGCAAGACAAAGCAATCACCGCCGAGGCGCTGCATCGGCTGGTCGCGGCGCTGGGGTAGGACGTGGCGATGATCGAGCGCAGCCTTGACGGCATGGCCGCACTGACGAGCGAGCTCGGCGCCATGGCGCGGCGACGGGTCACCGAATTGTGCGGTATCGCGTTGATCGGCCTCGCCATGATGGCGGCGCTGGCGCTCGCGTCCTGGTCGGTCGCCGATCCGTCGCTCAGCCACGCCACCGACGCTCCGGTGCGCAATTGGATGGGCTGGCCGGGCGCGGTCGCCGCCGATCTGATGATGCAGCTTTTGGGGCTGGGCGCGCTGGCCGTGATTTTGCCGGTCGCCGTTTGGGGCTATCGCCTGATGGGGCACCGCGCCATGGGACGCGAGCGGCTGCGCGTGATGTTGTGGCCGGTGGGCGCCGTCCTCGCCGCCGCCTTGGCCTCGTGCCTGCCGCGCAGCACGCATTGGCCGCTGCCGTGCGGACTTGGCGGCGTGATCGGCGACGCGATCTTAAGGCTGCCGGTGCTCTTGTTTCATGTGCCGCTTCGCGGCGGCAGCAGCGTTATCGCCGGCGTCGTGCTCGGCGCCGCGGCTGCCATCGCAATCGCCGCCGCCTCCGGCCTGTTGTGGCGCGATGCGGATGCCGATGACGATGAGGAGTACGACGAGGAGCCAGCAGAGCAAAGCGAGGACGACCGCGATCGAGGCTGGATCTCGCTCGGTTGGCTCACCCATTCGCTTTTGAGCCTGCGGGCGCGTTTGGCGCACCTGTTCGGCCTGCGAAAACGGCGGCCCATGCCGCCGGCCGATGCCGTCTTGCGCGCCCGAATCGAACCGCGCTTCGGGGCGGCGGCGAATGCCGACAGCGACGAAGGGGCCGATGACGAGGAGGAGGACGAGCCGACGCCGGTGCGCAAGCCGCGCCCGCGGGTGCGGCGTTCCAGCGGCGGCTATGTGCTTCCGGCGCTCGAATTCCTCAATCCGCCGAGCCGAGTCGGCCGCGCCACCATGTCGAGCGAAATCCTGCAGGAGAACGCCGTCGCGCTTGAAGGCGTGCTTGCCGATTTCGGCGTGCGCGGCGAAATCATCAACGCGCGGCCCGGTCCGGTGGTGACGCTCTACGAACTCGAACCGGCGCCGGGAATAAAGTCGTCCCGCGTCATCAGCCTTGCCGACGATATCGCCCGCTCGATGAGCGCATTATCGGCGCGCGTCGCGGTGGTATCCGGCAGAAACGCCATCGGCATCGAACTGCCCAACCCGACGCGCGAACGGGTCTACCTACGCGAGCTTTTGTCGTCGCGCGATTATGCCGAGACCGCGGCGCGGCTGCCGCTCTGCCTCGGCAAGGCGATCGGCGGCGAAGCGGTGCTGGTCGATCTGCAACGCATGCCGCATCTGTTGATCGCCGGCACCACCGGCTCCGGCAAATCCGTCGCCATCAACACCATGATCCTGAGCCTGGTCTACCGGCTGCGCCCGGATCAATGCCGGTTGATCATGGTCGATCCGAAAATGCTCGAACTCTCCGTCTATGACGGCATCCCGCACCTGCTCACGCCAGTGGTCACCGATCCGAAAAAGGCGGTGGTGGCGCTCAAATGGGCGGTGCGCGAGATGGAAGAGCGCTACAAGAAAATGTCGAAGCTCGGCGTGCGCAATATCGACAGCTACAATGCGCGGCTCGCCGAGGCAAAAAACAAAGGTGAAAAACTTAGCCGCACGGTTCACACGGGCTACGATCGCGAAAGCGGCGAGGCGATCTACGAGAACGAAGAGCTCGACCTCGAACCGCTGCCCTATATCGTCGTCATCGTCGACGAGATGGCCGACCTGATGATGGTCGCCGGCAAGGATATCGAAGGCGCGGTGCAGCGGCTGGCGCAAATGGCGCGCGCCGCCGGCCTGCATGTGATCCTCGCCACGCAGCGCCCGTCGGTCGACGTCATCACCGGCACGATCAAGGCCAATTTCCCGACCCGCATATCGTTCCAGGTGACGTCAAAAATCGACAGCCGGACCATCCTTGGCGAGCAAGGCGCCGAGCAGCTGCTCGGCCAGGGCGACATGCTCTACATGGTTGGCGGCGGCCGCATCAGCCGCGTGCACGGGCCGTTCGTGTCCGACGAGGAGGTCGAGCGGGTGGTGCGCCATTTGAAGTCGCAAGGCGTGCCGGAATATCTCGAAGCAGTGACCGCCGAAGATCCGCAGGACGAATACGGCAATCCGATCTTCGACTCGACCGCGATGGGCGCCGGCGAAGGCGGCGATCTTTATCAACAGGCGGTGGCGATCGTGACGCGCGACCGCAAGGCTTCGACCAGCTATATTCAGCGGCGTCTGCAGATTGGCTACAACCGTGCCGCCTCGCTGATGGAACGCATGGAGAAGGAAGGTATTGTCGGCCAGCCGAATCATGCCGGTAAACGGGAAATCCTGGTTGAGGCCGCCGATGAGGATTCCTATTGAGGGCCGGCTTTTAGTGCTCAATTGAAACAGTCAGTCGCGAATTTGCCATAACGCGCATTTAGCGAAGTGCGTTTCTGGGGCGTGCGTAACGGGGCCTGCGTATACAGCGCATCGGCGGGAGAGGGATTATGGCGCCAAAGCGCCTGGCGAAGTCTGGCCTGATCGCGATTGCGCCGATTTATTGCCGGGCCGTGCTCGGCTCGGGCTGCGTTGTCATCGCTGCGATTCTTGTCGCGCCACTTGCCACATTACTTGCCACGTCCCCGGCTTCCGCCGATCCGGTCGTGAGCCAAAACGTGCCGCTGCCGGTTCCGGCGCCGTTACCGAAAACCGGAACCGCGGCGCCCCCAGCTGCGGCCGCAGCCAGACCTGCGACTGACAAGCCCGCAAGCGACAAGGCCGCAGCCGACAAGGCGGCTAACGACAAGGCAGCAACCGACAAAGCTGCTAGCGACAAGGCTGCAACCGAGACGCGGCAGGCGCCGAGCCTGTTTCCGTTGTCGGCGCTGTTCGGCAACAAATCCTCGACCGCCACGCCGGCGCCGAGCGCGCCGGAACCGCCGTCGCCGTTTGATGCCAAGCAGCGCGCGCTGCTCGACCGGATCAGCAATTACCTGTCGAGCGTGCAAACCATGGTCGGCAAATTCGTCCAGGTCGGTCCCGACGGCGGACGCACCGAAGGCACGTTCTATTTGCAGAAGCCCGGGCGCGTGCGCTTTCAATACAATCCGCCAAGTCCGATCGACATTATTTCCGACGGCTCTTCAGTCGTGGTGCGCGACCGCAAGCTCGCCACCCAGGATCTCTATCCGCTGTCGCAGACGCCGCTGCGCTATCTGTTGGCCGAGCGGATCAATCTGTTGCACGACACCGATGTGGTCAGCGTGAACGCCGACGATAGTTTTGCAACCGTGGTGATCGAGCAGAAACAGCTGTTCGTCGGCACCGATCGTCTGATGATCATGTTCGACGCCAAGGACCTGACGCTTAAGCAATGGACGGTGACCGATCCGCAAGGCTTCGACACCACCGTCGCGGTTTACAATCTCGATTCGACCAAGAAGCCCGATCCGAATCTGTTCGTCATCAATTACCAGCGCGAACAGACCGGGGTGCAGTGATCAGATCAGCAGTTAGGGATCAGCCATCAGGGCTCAGTGGATTATGCCGATTATCGGCTAGCTTGTTCTTGACGAATGCGTATTTATTTTGGTCCGTGATATCCGCTCTATCCCTGTTTCCTGATCCCTGATCGCCGTGAAGCTGACCATCACAAGCTGGAACATCAATTCCGTCCGGCTGCGCATCAATCTGGTGGCGCGCTTCATCAAGGCGGTGCGTCCCGACATTTTGTGTCTGCAGGAAACCAAATGCCCGGACGACAAATTTCCGCTCAAGCGGCTCAAGCGCCTTGGCTATGACTACGCCGCGCTCAACGGCCAGAAGGGCTATCACGGCGTCGTCGTTCTCTCCCGGTTGCCGTTCGAGCGCTTCGAGATCCAGACGTTCTGCGGCAAGGCCGATTGCCGTCACATCGCGGCGGAATTCGGCGAGCGCGCCGGTCTGCGCGATCCCATAACGGTGCATAATTTTTACGTGCCGGCCGGCGGCGACATTCCGGATCCGCAAGCCAATCCGAAATTCGCCCACAAGCTGGGCTTCCTCGACGAAATGCGCGACAGCGCGCGCTTGCGCCCGAAAGCGCCCGAGCGCGCAATTCTGGTCGGCGATCTCAATGTCGCCCCGCTCGAACACGACGTCTGGAGCCACAAGCAGATGCTTCGCGTCGTCTCCCATACGCCGATCGAATGCGAAAAGCTTGTGGGTGTGCAGAAAGCCGGAGACTGGGTCGACAGCATGCGCCAGTTCACGCCCGAACCGGCCAAGCTCTACACCTGGTGGAGTTATCGTTCGCCGGACTGGGCGACGGCCGATAAAGGCCGCCGCCTCGATCATATCTGGGCTTCGCCGATGCTCGCCGACCGCGTCGCCGCAATCGCCGTCGCCAAGCATTATCGCGCCGCCGCGCGGCCGTCCGATCACGTGCCGGTAACGGCGACGCTGGAAGTGTAGCGGAAGCGCTATTGCGGTCCGGTGCCGCGCGCCAGAATGGCGTGAACTTGCTCGAAGTCGCGTGCCAATTGATCGGCGCGCGATGCGAATAATGTGCGCAGCCGTTGCGCCGCTTGCGGATTGCTTTCCAGCGTTTTCAGAAACATGGCGCGAGAGATCCGCAGTACGACGGAATCTTGCCGCGCGATCGCCGTCGCGCGTCGCGGCGTTTCAACAAGCAGCGCGGACTCGCTGAGCAGGCTTCCGGGCTCGGCGATGTTCTCGATTCCGTTCGCCGCTTCCGGCTTGACGACAAATGAACCGTGCTGGACCACGTAAGCGCAATCGGCGCTTTCGCCCGGCGCGAAGAGCGTTTCGCTCTCGCCGACGGAAAAGCTCTCGGCGCCGATGGCGAGAATGCGCAGCGCATTCTCGCCCAGCTGGGCCAGCATCGGCACCTGTTCAAGGAGTGCGATGTCGTCGTCGATGCTCATGCCAATCCGCGGTCACGGCACCAATTTATAGCCGCCGGCTTCGGTGACCAGAATCGCGGGCGCGGCGGCGTCGTTTTCGATCTTCTGCCGCAACCGATAAATATGGGTTTCCAAGGTGTGCGTCGTGACCCCGGAATTATAACCCCACACCTCTTGCAGCAGCGTCTCGCGCGAGACCGGCCGCTGACCGGCCCGATAGAGATAGCGCAAGATCGAGGTCTCCTTCTCCGTCAGGCGGACCTTGTTGCCCTTGGGATTGAGCAGGATTTTGGAACTGGGACGAAACGTGTAGGGCCCGATGGTGAAGACCGCGTCCTCGCTGGCCTCGTGCTGG
>DATAYT010000187.1:0-1800 GCA_036272395.1 Xanthobacteraceae bacterium | reverse complement strand
GCGATCTTTCCTGCCGATCCGGTGCAGAAAAGCATGGTCGATGCCGTTTCCGAGCTCGGCATCCTGATGCTGTTGCTGCTGACCGGCATGGAAACTGATTTGCAGTTGGTGCGGCGGGTGGGCCGCGCGGCGATCGCCGTCGCGGCGGCCGGTGTCGCCGTGCCCTTCGCCTGCGGCTTTGCGCTCGGCGAGCTGCTACCGGCGGAGTTCCTGCCCAACGCGAATGCGCGGCTCGTCACCGCCATTTTCCTCGGCACCGCGCTTTCAATTTCCTCGGTGAAAATCGTCGCCGTTGTCGTTCGGGAAATGGATTTCATGCGTCGCGACCTCGGCCAGATCATCGTGGCCTCGGCCATTCTCGAGGACACGGTTGGCTGGGTCATCATCGCGGTCGCCTTCGGCCTCGCGGCAGCAGGCACGATTGATCTGTGGTCAGTCGGCCGCGTCGTGATCGGCACCTCGCTATTCATGCTCGCGAGCCTAACAATCGGGCGGCGCATCGTGTCCCGCTTGATTCGCTGGGCCAACGACAATTTCAAAAGCGACTTTCCCGTCATCACGACCATCCTCGTCATAATGGCCGTGATGGCGCTCATCACGCAATTAATCGAGGTCAATACCGTACTCGGTGCGTTTGTCGCCGGTATCCTCATTGGCCAATCGCCAATTCTAACCCGGCACATCGACGAGCAATTGCGCGGTCTGATCGTCGCGCTGTTCATGCCGGTGTTCTTTGGTGTTTCCGGGCTGAACGCGGACCTAACAATTTTGCATAGCCCGACTCTGGCAGCGCTTGCGGTTGGGCTGATTGTTATCGCGAGCATCGGCAAATTTGTCGGCGCCTTTGTCGGCGGCACCATCGGTGGTTTGTCCCGCGCCGAATCGCTTGCGCTCGGCTGCGCAATGAACGCGCGCGGCTCGACCGAAGTCATCATCGCCTCGCTCGGCCTTTCGAGCGGCTTGCTCACGCAGGATTTTTTTACGCTGATCGTGGGCATGGCGATCGTGACGACAGTGGCGATGCCGCCGATGCTGCGCTGGTCGCTCAAGCGGCTCCCGCTGCGCAAAAAGGAACGGCTGCGGCTTGAGCGCGAGGAACTGGACGCCAAGGGCTTTGTGACTAATCTCGAACGCCTGCTGCTTGCCACTGACGACAGCGTCAACGGCAAATTCGCTGCGCACCTGGCCGGGACTATCGCCGGCTCCGGCGGCAAACCGACCACCCTCCTCGATCTCACCGCTACGGCAAAGAACAAGGGTGAGGCAATGGACAAAGCCGCTGCAATGGGTCGCCAAAAATTGGCGAAAGGCTCGGCCGAAGAGAACCGCGAAGGTCTCGAGGAGACCGTTAAAAGCGCCGCCAAAGCGACCACTTTGCTCGAAGCAAATTCAGCCGAGGGCAAGCCCGCCAAACTCGACGTCATTACGCGCTCGGCGCTCGATCCAGCGGCGATCGCCACCGAGGCGCGCAAGGGCTACGATCTCTTCGTGATTGGTATCGCGGATGTCCGCGATCCCAAAGGCGGCTTCAACAAGAACTTGTCTCGCATCACGCAAGGCTTCGAAGGTCCACTTGCGCTGGTGGATATCCGCAATGGGGCGCACGACCTGGCGCGCCAGCGGCGCGGCCGCATTCTGATCCCGGTCAGTGGCACTGAAGCTTCGCGCCATGGCGTCGAGGTCGGGATGACGCTGGCGCGCGCCAACGATGCCCAGGTCACGGCGCTTTACGTGACGCGCACCAATTCGCTGGCAGGCCGCAGCAGCGCATCGCGCCGGCGGGTGACGCGGCGCGATGAA
>DATAYT010000186.1:0-12688 GCA_036272395.1 Xanthobacteraceae bacterium | reverse complement strand
GATCTCCGAATCTTTCGAATAGGAGCCTTCGGCAAGCAGGTTCACCTTCACAACGGTGCCGTCCGCCTGCTTTTCCTCGCGCTCGACCCCGAAGCGGGCGCGGAAACAGCCGCCGCCGTCCATCACCGCAAGATTGGTGTTGTAGAGGAGGGGAGTGCCCGGATGCTTGACCTCCGGCGTGCCCCAGCACGGCCAGGGCAAGCCGTAGTAATCGCCCTTGTTCGGACCGGTGGTGGCCCGCTGCGTCAGCATGTCGAAATCGGCCTGGTGCGCCATGTGCGATTTCAGCCGTTCCGGGGATTGACCGCAGTAGCCGGTCGAGAAGCTGCCGCGATTCATCTCGCGCAGAATGTCCTCGGCGACCGGTAGATTGTTCTCAACCTTGATGTTCTTGAACATCTGATCGGCGAAGCCGAGCTTCTTGGCCATCAAGTACGCGACCTCGAGATCGTCTTTTGATTCAAAGATCGGCTTGACGATCTGTTCGCCCCATTGCAGCGCGCGGTTGGAGGCCACACGCGAGCCGCTGCATTCGAATTGCGTGGCGACCGGCAACAGATACATGTTGTCCTTGCGGCCGGCCTGAACGGCAAGCGAAGCCCAGGTCGTTGGATGCGGATCGCCGACGACCAAAAGCTCGAGCGCTTTGAGGCCCTTTAGCGATTCCGGGATGCGGGTGATGCTGTTGCTGGCGTGTCCCTGGATGAACATCGCCTTCACATTGTCTTTCTGGGCGACTTGATCCTTCGGCAGCAACGTGGCGTCGAACCAGCGCGTGAGCGGAATCCCCGGCGTCTCCATGATTTTCTTGTCGTCGAAGCGGCCGAGCAGATAGTCGTAGTTGACTTCCCAAACGCGGGACCAATGCTTCCAAGCCGCCTCGGCCAGTCCGTAGTAGAAGGGCAGCGTCACGATATCGAGGCCGACGTCGGTGGCGCCCTGCACATTGTCATGGCCGCGGAAGATATTCGCACCCATGCCCGGTCCGCCGACATTGCCGGTGAGCAGGAGCAGCATGCAGCTTGCGCGCACGTTCGCGGTGCCGACGGTGTGCTGGGTCTGCCCCATGCACCAGATCAGTGTGGACGGTTTGTTTTTGGCAAACATCTCGGCAACGCGTTTGAGCTGTTCGCCCGGCACGCCGGAGACGCGCTCGACTTCCTCCGGCGTCCACTTTTCCATTTCCTTGCGCGCGTCCTCATAGCCGTAGACACGCTGTTGGATGAATTCCTTGTCTTCCCAGCCGTTCTTGATGATGTGCCACATGATTCCGTAGAGCACCGGAATGTCGGTGCCGGGGCGCAGACGGACATAGTCGGTGGCGTGGGCAGCCGTGCGAGTAAGCCGCGGATCGATCACGATCACGTTGGCCTTCTGCATCTCAGCGCCCTCGAGCAGATGCTGCAACGAAACCGGATGGGCTTCGGCCGGATTGCCGCCCATGATGATTTGCGTTTTCGCGTTGCGAATGTCGGTATAGCTGTTGGTCATCGCGCCGTAGCCCCAGGTATTGGCCACGCCGGTGACGGTCGTCGAGTGACAGATGCGCGCCTGATGATCGGTGTTGTTTGTTCCCCAGAACGCGCCCAACTTGCGGAACAAATAAGAGCCTTCATTGGTCATTTTGGCCGAACCGAGCCAATAGACCGAATCCGCGCCGGACTTGCTCCGGATATCCAAAAGTTTGTCGCCGATCTCGTTGATGGCCTGGTCCCAATTAATGACGGTCCATTGGCCGCCGACCAGCTTCATCGGATATTTCAGCCGGCGCTCGCCGCTGACGAGTTCACGCACCGCGGCGCCTTTGGCGCAATGCGAGCCGCGATTGATCGGGGAATCCCAGCTCGGCTCCTGACCGATCCAGACGCCGTTTGCCACTTCCGCCGTGACCGTGCAGCCAACCGAGCAATGCGTGCACACGCTTTTGCGGATGACGGCGCCCGCGGTAAGCGGACCCGCGGCGGCCGCGTCCGCTTTGCGAACGGTCGCCAGTGGCATTGCGCCGAGAACGGCAAGGCCGCCGGCGCCGATACCCGAGCGTCGCAGAAAGGCGCGGCGATCGAGCGCGGTGCTGTTGGCGGCCAAACTTGCGAGAGAGCCGCGGCGCGCTTGACGGTCTGTTTTCTTGACGAGCACGTGTGCCTCCCTCACTTCGGATAATGATTGACGCGATAGAACGCCTTTACGTCTTCAGAGTTGGCGTCGTAGCGGGCCTTGCGCTTTTCGTCGCTTGTTCCCGAATCGGCCTGCGCTTCGCTCACCAGAGCGACAGGACTTGCCGCTGCGCCGGCGCCAGCGCCGAGAACGCGCAGAAGATCACGGCGGTCAATCTTGGCTTTGTTGTCCTGTTTCATCGCCAGTCCTCCTTAAGGACGCGCTCACAGCGGCAGCGCAAAGGCTTCCGCTTCGATTTCAGTGAAAATGCGGCCGATAGTGCCTACGGGCTTGTAGAATTCCGCGCTCTCCGCGCGCTCCAGATCGGCGAAGAGGTGCCCCATCCATGGCGCAATGTGGCTCTCGAATATCGTGCGCTCCGCCGCCTCAGGCGCCGGCAGTTGCCCGCTGGCCAGACCCGCCATGATCTCGCACAAGATGCCGGCATGATCCTCCGGTTCGGCAACGCCCTCGGCGCGCGCGATGCCGAAGCGGCTCAAATCCTGACGCAAGCGCGCCAGCGGCCGTTCGTGCAGGAAGCCGGTAACGTAATAGGAGGCGTAAGGCAGAAGCTCGCCGCGTCCGACGCCAATGAAAAGGTGGAAGAATTCGCGCTCCACGTCGGTGGCGTTTGCGCGCGTGGCAGCCTCAGCCAATTCATGGTGCGCGGCTCCGAGCGCCGTTTCGTCGCTCTGCAACAGTCCGACCTGTTCTAAGAACGCGGCATCGGGTGGATCCCTGAGCAATCGTGCCAGCAACGCATATTCCTGGGCGCGGCCGCTAGCGACGTCGTCGACATGCGGCTCGGCGTAGAGGTCCGGTCGCAAAATCGCCCGTGCAATGCCGCTCGCGTTCTCGACCTGGAGGACGCGCTCCGCAGGCACCCTGGTCCAGTTCGAAACTGACGGCTGCGAAATTCCAATCCGGCGAGCGAGCTCGGTGACGCCACCGACGGCGCGAATAGCCTCCTGGAGTCCCCGGTTAGCCATGGTCATGTTGTTTTGTTGATCCCGGCTCGCGCCGCAGCGCCGCCGAGCGACGTGAACAAAATTCTCGTAGACGAAGGCTATCGCCGCGCTAAAGCCGCGGTCAATAGCTTTAGGCTATGGCCGCGCAGAAAACCCAATGGAATTCGCTCTTGAACGTCACCAAAACGTGTGCATGGCGCGCGGTGCGGGGAAATCGGAAGCGAGAAGGCGATCGGTTCTCAGGCTCAGCTTTTGTTCTCTGTCTCACTTTGCTGCGCTGCGTCATGACCGACGTCGCGGCCAGGCTCTGCCGCCTTCGGCGATAGCTCAGGTGGCTCCGCGGGTAACGCCTTGGCGCTCGCAAGCTGAGATTTTTTTCCGCTCGCTGACGCATCCTTTGTTTGGTCCTCCGGCGCTGCCTCGGGTAGGGCCTCGATGACTTTGCCGGCAAGACGCGCGACTTCTTCGGCGCTGATAGGGCCAAAGCCAGACATGGCGGACGGATCATTGAAGTCCCATCCGTTCTCCACCAGTCCGACGAAATCCTTGATTGTTGGATCGGAGGTCCAAGCGCGTCGAAGTGCCGCACGCGTTAAGTCGGGTGGGACGTCTCGGTGCAGAAAGGCGGTGATGTCGGTGCCGGCGCCGATGGAATCGAGCGGCGGCAGCTGCGCGACATCGTGTGGCGGATTGTCCTGCGCGTCGCCGTCTTTGCTGGTCTTGGCAAGCGTATCGTTCTCGCTCGTGCCCTTGGCATCGCGGAGCGCGCGCCCGGAATGCGCATCTTGCCGCGCCGGCGGCGCGCGGTTTGCCAGCTTGCGCGACGACCAACGCGTCAAAAAATTTTCGCGCTCGCTATTTTCGGGCTTACTCATGGCTTCCGATTATGGCCCTCCGGCAAGCGCCGCGCCATGCCCTCCGGGTCCGCGCGGTCGCGTTCGCGCTTGTGAAATTGTCGCTCGACATAATGTTCAGAAACGAAGTCAGCGACCACGGCTTCAACCGCTCCGGGCATGGATACGGAATCGACCAGATCGGTACCGAGCGCGACCCAGGATTCGCCCTCGGCCGGATCTACGGTCGCGCCGACCAGCATGTAGGGCGGATCGCCCGCAGTCGAACGCAGCGCAACCCACAACAGCGGCCGCTCGACCGCCAGATTTTCCCGATAGTTTCCGGCTTCCGAACGATAAAGCTCGATATCGGCGGTTCCGGCAAAGAACGTTGCGCGCTCGCCGTCGTCGGAAAGCTTGGTCCAAGGCGGTGCGCTGGGAATTCCGGTGAACGCGCTCACGGCACGCCAAAGATTATCGGTCCACGGACCGGTGCCCTTGCTGCGTTCAACAACAACGCCAACAGTAATCGTTTTGGCCGGCGCTATAATGCTCAACTCACCGCCTCAAGATATTTTACCGGCAAGCCGGTCACGAGATTTTGCGGTTTCATACGGATCAGATGTTCACAGGACATGGCTAGGACAAGATAAATCGGCTCACCCCTGATCTTATCAAGCATAAGCCCAGGGTCGCGGAAGCTGAGACGAAACAAACCGACCACCAGCGTCATCGCGTTCTCGTCCAGCTCATCGCCTTGCCATAACGCATTGCCGATCTGGGTGGCATCGGTGTCGAGTCCGACGTACCAGCTTAGCGGTGCGTTGCGCAGCTCCGTTAGTGGCTCGATCGCCACCGCGAAACCCAAAAGGTGCCCCACCCATCGCTCCATGGCTTTGGCAAGCGCTGCAAGGCCGGCACGGCCGCTGCTCAAATCGAGCGCCATGTCGAAACGATCACTGCGTTCCCAATAGCTACCGGCGTTGTTGTCATTGAGCACTTCGATCGCGGCGTCGGGCGGTAATCCCAGCATCGAGATCAGCGGAGAGGCCGGTGCTTCGCCGCCGCCCGCGATCGTCTCCTCGTCGGCGGCAATCAGCGAGCCGTCATGCTGCGTAACACGCTGGGTGCGGAAGAACAGTTCGGCGGCGCGCAATATATGCGGATCAGCGACATCCTCGAGCGCGTTGCGCAGGATGAGGTGGACGAGCTGATTGATGAATAGCGGAGGCGTTTTGCCCACCCCGCGCCGCATGAGATCAATATATGCGGCTTCCAGTGTTTTGTGGCGGAGCAAGTGATCGCGGAATCCGATCAATAGTCCCCAGTTCTCGCGCGCATCTTTGTCTGCAATTTCCATAATATCGAAAGCTGCGACGGTGCGGCGAGGATCGGCAATCAGCGCGGCGTGCAAATTGCGCTCGGCGGAACAAGCCTCCGGCGGCGGGATCAATTCGGGCCGGGCCAGATATACTTTGAGAAAATCGTCGGTGACGACGTAACCGCCGCTTTCGTCGCGGTCGAGAAAGTGATGGCCGCAGCTGTGCCAGAAGTCGGTCATTTGTGCTCACGCTCGGCCAGCGCCGCAACATCGATCTGTTCGCCTGGCTCGTCTTCGCCTTCTACCTCCAAGAAAGAGAAAACGCGCGTCGGCTTGAGGCCCCCGCGTGGCCGCAGTGTGCGGAAACTCTCACGCACCGCGCCGTCTTCGTAGGTGCGATGTACGGCGACAACGCTGTCCTGCGGCACGGTGCACAATGATTGCGCGAAAGCGACTTCCTCTTCGGCTGCGGCTTTCGCTGCAGCTATGGTCGGCGCGCCAAAGTGGTGGACGAGTCGTTCGGCCAAAAGCTCAACGAGGACCGCGCGCTCGGCCTCGGTTGTTTCGACGGTCTGCACCAAAGTCGACCAACCCAGCGAGTTGACGCCGAGAAAACCACTGCGGAACGCCGCGCGCTTTTTCCCGTCGAGCGTTACGGGATCCTTGTCCCAAAACACGAAGGCGCCGGAAACGGCCCACTCGCCGGGCTCCGCGGCCGCATCGAATACGAACGTATCCGATGCATCCAGGCGAATGGTGCGCAAGAGCTTCACGACGGTTCTTTGTGAGCCAGATCGAGCCAAGCAGGGGCCTTGAGCTTCGGCAGCAAGACTTGACGCTCGGTCGCGCCGCCACTCGCCGGCTGCACCATAAGATCGCCATTCTCGTCGATCTCGCAGTTTTGGTGGGTTTCGCGTGCAAGCCGCTCGAGATACGGCCTGACAGCGGTTGCGAAACCGCTTTCCTGCCAGACGTCAAGCGCCTGCATGAAATTGCGTGCAAAGCTCTCGACGATTTGTTTCGAGGTGATTTCAGCGAAGCCTTCCTCGTCCAGCGCCGTCAGCTCGGGAGTAAGGCCCGGGTCGATGCGCTTGGTCCATGCCGTGCGGATCGTTGCGCCGAATACCAGCCACGCCGGGACGTTTGCTTCGTCGGTGCTTTTCGGCCACGCCAACCGGCCGCCACCGACGAGACCCCAATTCACGTACAACGCGTCCGGCCATTTTATATGGATGGCCGTTTCCGACGGCGCCGCCGCTGCGATCGCGTCGGCGAGCGCGCCCATGCCGGCATAGAACACGCGACGTGCTCGAACGAGCGGGTCGGTAGGCTCGAGCACAACTGCAAATTCGGCAACCTCAAAGCGGCCGACATAGACCAACGTTCCGGCGCCGCGCTGCGGGGCGAGCGTGGCGGCATGAGTAAATGCGTCGCCGAACTCGCGCAGCCTCACTGCCTGGTATGGCGGCGGCAGCGCCAGTTCCGGCGCAACACGTGCCTGCGTCACCGGCGGCATCCATCCTCGCTGTTAATTGCCGGTCTTTTTACCTATAACCGCGTGGTCCATAAAGGCCTCGCGACCGACCGTTTGTCGCGCGCCAGCTTGAACCGGTGGCGAAGGGGATTTGCCAGGACGCAAGCAGCGGAACAAACACGGCATTGGATGGCGAAAATGGCCGAGCGGCCGCGCAAAATCCTGATCTGCTCCTGCGAGGACACCGTCCCGATCGACGGCGCGAGCGTGGAGCGCGCGTGTCACGGCGCCGATGTCGCTCGCGGGCGGCAACTTTGCCGCGCCGAGCTTGATCGCGTGCGCGACGCGGCGGCGGGCGGGCAAGCGATCGTGGTCGCCTGCACGCAAGAGGCGCCGCTCTTTGGCGAGCAGGGTCACGAGACCGCAATGACGTTCGTCAATATTCGCGAAACCGCGGGCTGGTCCAAGGACGCGAAGGCCGCTGGGCCGAAGATCGCGGCATTGATCGCCGCCGCAAGCGAGCCTTTGCCGGACGTTCCTGTCGTAACTTTAACGAGCGAAGGTTCGACCTTGCTCTACGGCAAGGACGAGCGGGTTATCGAAGCTGCCCGTTTGCTCAAGGATCACCTCGGTGTCACGGTCCTGATCAGCAAAGACGATGCGATTTCGCCGCCGAGCGCCACGGAATTTCCGCTGCTGAAAGGCACGATCAGAACAGCCAGCGGTTATCTCGGCGCGTTCAAGCTCCGTGTCGATAATTATGCGGCGCCTGCGCCGTCGTCGCGCGAGCGGCTGAATTTCGCTGCCCCGCGCGATGACATCGAATTGCAGTCCGATGTACTGATCGATCTTTCCGGTGGCGCGCCACTGTTTTCCTCGCCGGATTTGCGCGACGGCTATTTGCGGGCCGATCCCCGCGACGCGGCCGCGGTGTTGCGGACGGTCCTTAAAGCGCGCGATCTTTCGGGGACTTTCGAGAAGCCGCGTTACATCGCCTTCACCGAGCATCTATGCGCGCATTCGCGATCGAATATTGTCGGTTGCCATCGCTGTCTGGATTTGTGTCCCACCGGCGCCATCGCGCCGAACGGCGATCACGTTGCGATCGACGCTCAAATTTGCGCCGGCTGTGGCCAATGCGCGGCGGTCTGTCCGACCGGCGCCGCGAGCTACGCGCTGCCGCCCGTGGATGCCCTGTTGCGGAAATTGTGCTTACTGCTTGCAACTTTTCTCGACGCCGGTGGCGTGCAGCCGGTGCTGTTGTTTCACGACGCGGATCACGGGCGTCCGCTGATTGAGGCGCTGGCCCGGTACGGCGACGGGCTGCCGGCGAATGTGCTTCCGGTGGAAGTCAATGAGATCACGCAGCTCGGGCTTGAGACGCTCGCCGGGGCGTTTGCTTACGGCGCGACGGCGGTGCGTTTTCTGCTAAGGGCTAAACCGCGGCATGACGTAAGCGGGCTGAACAAGACAATCGGGTTTGGTGACGCAATCGTTACGGGGCTTGGTTTTGACGGACCGCGCATCGCCAGCATTGAAACCGACGATCCGGACGTGCTTGGGCAGACGTTGCGCGCCATCAAAGCGGTCGGGACGGTAGGCAAGCTCGCCACTTTCGTTGCCGTCGGCAAGAAGCGCGAAGTGCTGCAGCTGGCGCTGCGCGAATTGCATGCCGCTGCTCCAGCGGCGGTCGACGTCATTGCACTGCCCGAGGGGGCGCCCTTCGGCAAAGTCGACGTCAATGTCGAAGGCTGCACGCTTTGCCTGTCGTGTGTTTCGGCTTGCCCGACCGGGGCGCTCTCTGACGATCCGGAACGGCCGATGCTGCGGTTCACCGAAGACGCCTGCGTGCAATGCGGGCTATGCCGCGCAACGTGCCCTGAAAAGGTGATCACGCTCGTGCCGCAGATCGATTTTCGCGCCGCGACGGCATCGAGCCATGTTGTCAAGCAGGAAGATCCATTCCTTTGCATCCGCTGCGGCACTCCGTTCGGAGTCAAAAGCACGGTCGAGCGAGTCGCGGCCAAACTCGAAGGCAAGCACTGGATGTACAAGGATTCCAAGCACCGGCTCGACCTGGTGAAGATGTGCGCGGACTGTCGCGTTCAGGTAACCGCGGAGGAGAACTTCGATCCGTTTGGCGCTTCGCAGCGGCCCCGGCTGCGCACCACCGAAGATTATTTGCGCGCGCGCCGGGAAGAGAGCGACAGTTGAATCCTAGTTCACGGTCACGCGTGCGAGAAAATCGACGAGCGCTTTGCGATCATCCTCGGCATTGATGGTCTGTTCGGGCATCTTGGTGCCAGGCGTGTAATGCGCCGGCCCAATCTCGAATAATTTGGCGATGGTCTCTTTCGACCAGACGATGTCGAGCTTCTTCAAAGCGGGCGAGAAATTATATCCCGGCAGCGTCGCGATACGGCGGCCGAAAATGTGCCAAAGCGTCGGACCCGCCTTCTGACCCTCGTCAGGCTTGAGCGTGTGACACGCAACGCAGGCCCGAAATACGTCAGCCCCGTGGTCGCCGGCATATTGCTTGAGCGGATCTTCGGGAACGCCAACCAGCGTCGAATCGAGTGGTTCGCCGGTAACGGCATTCCAGCGTCGAATAAACGCGTCGGTACCGCCGGTCAGTAGAGTTGCATTGTCGGGCAGGAACGCGATCGACCACACCGGCAGGCCAGGACCGACAAGCGTGTGCATAAGCCGGCGCTGGTTGCGATCAATCACCGCTACTGATCCGCGGGTCGTGGCGGCGGCAACAAGTCTGGCATCCTTGGAAATCGCAAGCTGAATGATCGGGGTGGTTCCGGCTTCGACCGCGGCCGAGAGCTCGCCCGCGGCGGATAAGAAAAGGACTTTACCGGTCGCACCGGCGGCGATGATGTCGCCGTTGGGAGCGGTAATGACGCTATTCAATGGGCTGGGAAGATTGTGCACGGACTCAGCGCTGCCGGCCGTTTGCCAGACGCGGATCGTCCCATCGTATCCCGCGCTGATGACCTGAGCGCCGTCCGGCGAAAACGCCACGCCATTGACGTTTTGGCCATTGCCCTCGAGCACCCGCGAAGGCCCGCCGGCGAGCGGCCACAATCGAACGGTGCGATCCCACGAGGCGGATGCCAGCATCGTGCCATCGGGGGAAATCGCGAGCGCGGCGATCGGTCCAGTGTGGCCATCGAGCACCCGATCGGGCGACTGCTTGCCCGCCGTCCAGATTGCAATATGCGCATCGCCGCCCGCCGTAACGATGCGGCCGTCCTTAAGCCACGCAACCGCATTCACCGGGCCGTCATGGAAGCGCATCACTTGCTCGGCAACATTGCGCGACAGTGACCAGCGAATCGCAGAAGTATCAAAGCTGCCCGAGATAACATGCAGGCCGTCGGCCGAAATCGCCAGCGCTCGCACTGCTCCGCCGTGGCCGCGCAATTGAGCGTGAATGGGTTCGAGGCCGACGGCGCAAGCCGCGGCGATCAACGCGCATAAAATCAAGGTGCGGCTCGATCTGAGTCGAGAAGCGGTCATTCGCTATGCATGATAACGCATAAAGCGAGGCTGGATCACGGCATCCAGAACGGTTTCACCGTATCGAAGTCGTGCCGGCATGGCTCGATGCCGATGTCTTTTAAGCTTTGGTCGCTCAGACTTTCCAGCCGGGCATCGGCAAAATGGTGCTTCCAGCGGATGAAGCACACCGCCAAAAAGTCCGAGAAACGCGAAAGGTCGAGCGGGAGGATGGTCATGGCGCATCTCCGTCTCTCTTACTGACTCGACAATAGGGACGATTGGCGCCGAGTGCTGTGACTGAAGGCACAGTGAAGTTTTGCGCGAATCAGGCACAAAACTCGCGGCAAATCACAGACGGTCAGCTTCGAACAGGCCGCTTAGTCGATTTGGGCGCCCGATGCCTTGATAATGGGCGCCCATTTCGCAAGCTCGGCTTTGACGAATTCGCCCGTGGTCTCGGGCGTGCTGCCTGGTGTCGGGTCGATACCCGCCTTTTCCAGCGCCGAGGAAACCGCCGGATCAGCCAAGGATTTGTTGATCGCCGCGTTGAGCTTGTCAATGATCGGCTTTGGCGTACCGGCAGGGGCGAGAAAAACGTTCCAAGTGTAGCATTCAAATCCCGGCAAGCCCTGTTCCTGTAACGTCGGCAAATCCGGCATTGCCGCAACGCGCTTGGCCATTCCGGCGCCGAGCGCGCGCAGCTTGCCGGATTTTGCCAGCGGCATTGCAGTCGGCGTGGCGTCAAATGCCATCGCGATCTGACCGCCCATCAAATCGGTATCCATCGGCGCCGAGCCCTTGTAAGGCACATGCGTAATGTCGAGCCCTCCCGCGAGCGATTTGAATTCCTCGCCGCACAGATGAAGGATCGAACCGAGTCCGGACGAGCCGTAATTGTATTTGCCTGGGTTAGCCTTGATCAGAGCGATGAGGCTCTTCACGTCGGTTGCCGGTATCGACGGATGCACAAGCAGCAATGTCGGCGTGACACCGACGCGGCCGAGCGGCGCGAAATCACGCACCGCATCATAAGGCATGTGTTTATACAGACCGGGATTTATTGCGTTGGTGGACACCGTTGCCATTAAGATCGTGTACCCGTCAGGGATGGCTTTCGCGACTGCCTCAGCCCCGATATTGCCGCCGGCGCCGTTCTTGTTTTCGGCGACGAACTGCTGACCGAGCAGCTGTCCCATTTTCGCGCCCATAACGCGCCCAACGATGTCGGTTGGTCCACCAGCGGCAAACGGAATGATCAACTGCACCGGGCGTGACGGATAATCATCTCGCGCGCGGACGGCCGTACTCGCGAGTACCGTAGTCAGAACAATCGCAGCAAACATCTGGAGTGCGTGTCCTTCGGCCAATCCGACGAAACCTCTGCGCCGCCCTCCAAAATTTTGGGCCATAACGTCTTCTCCCGTTTGGACGAAGGCTAGCATTATCGCGAGCGCTCTAGGAGACGGCGAGTGGTCGCGTAGGGGGCTTCGCTCCTCGCCGCGGTGAAACAACCCGGCCGCCTGAGACCGGCCGCCGTTCTGGCCGACGAACCTCACTGGGCCAAAGCCCAAAGCGGCGCTTTACGGAATTTTTCGCTGCCGGTAATTTGGCGAAACCGCCCGTTGGTAACCTCACCCGCTGAGCTGCTGTTGGTGCGGGGGACCGGTCGCTCTGCTGCCCTCCAAAGAAACGCTCAGTGGAAACTATCGCGCGCTCTGTGAGCGCATTGATCAGATCGTCCGAAGTGCGAAGACTCGTTGGCCGTTGCGGTCTCTGGGCTAAACTCGCTGCGTGCACTCTTCAGGCGAATGGATCGCCGCGGACTGGCCGGTTTGTCCGATTGCAGAGTCGACGCGCTATCGGCTTCGTTAATTCCGTTCGCGCCGTAGTGCATGCTAGCTCGATCTCTCCAATGATGCTAGCTTAACGGCACGATGCGTGGCCCGGGGGGTATTGTGAAACCGGGAGCCATCTTATGGACGAGCCTTCCTCGCAGTCCCGCGTTCGACCGGAAACACATTTAAAGCCACGCAAAATATCCGTAACGCTGAATATCAATGGCGAGCAACGGGAGTTAGCTGTTGCACCGTGGAAAACGCTATTGGATGCGCTCCGCGATCGTCTCGGTCTGACCGGAGCAAAGAAGGGCTGCGATCACGGGCAGTGCGGCGCATGCACGGTCTTGGTCGAGGGTAGGCGGGTCAACTCCTGTCTTACTCTCGCGATCATGAAGGACGGCGCTCATATCACAACTATCGAGGGGCTCGCCGCCGACGGGGCCCTGCATCCATTGCAGCAGGCCTTCATCGATCACGACGCATTTCAATGTGGCTACTGTACCCCGGGTCAGATTTGCTCCGCAGCGGGCCTAATTGCGGAGGGAAAGGCAAAGACGGCCGATGAGATCCGCGAGCTGATGAGCGGCAAC
>DATAYT010000185.1:0-23817 GCA_036272395.1 Xanthobacteraceae bacterium | reverse complement strand
GTGCCTTGCAGCTCGGGAAATTCGCCGACCATTTCCGTGAGCAGGTCGGCTTTACACAGAAGCGCGGCGCGTTTTGCTTTTTTCACGTCGGCGCCGACAAGCGGCGCCAATTCCGCGGCCAATCGCTCAATCCGCTCAATGCGCTCGGCTTGCGTACCCAACTTCTCGTGGAAGATGATGTCTGTGAACTTTGGCAGGCGATCTTCAAGCCTGGTCTTTAAATCGGTTTGGTAGAAAAACCGCGCATCCGACAATCGCGCGCGGATCACCCGCTCGTTGCCGGCGACGATGGCCTTGCCGCCGTCTTCGGCTTCGAGATTGGCAACGAGGAGAAACTTGTTGACGAGCTTGGCGTGCGTGGCATCGCGCAGCACGAAGCATTTCTGGTTGTTGCGGATCGTGGCGCGGATGACTTCTTCCGGAATCTGCAGGAACGCCTCGTCGAATGCGCCCATCAGCACCACGGGCCATTCGACGAGACCGGCTGTCTCGGCAAGAAGCCCCGCATCCTCCACCAGTTCGAGACCTTGTGCGAAGGCGAGCTGCTTCGCCTCGGTGTCGATGATGCTGCGCCGCCGCTCGGGGTCGAGCACCACCCTGGCCTTGTCGAGCTTGGCGGTGTAGTCGGCGAGCCGGCGCACGGTGAAACTTTCCGGCGCCAGAAAGCGATGGCCGCGCGTGACATTGCCGGCGGCGATACCGTCGACCGTGAACGGCACGATGTCGGGGTCCTCGGTCTCCGGCCCGAACGTGGCGAGGATCGAATGCAGCGGGCGCACCCAATTCAGCGCGCCGGGATTTTTGGACTGCGCGCCCCAGCGCATCGACTTCGGCCACGGAAAGCTCTTGATCACCGCGGGAAGAATTTCGCTGATGACGTCGAGCGCCGCCCGGCCCGGCTTCTCGATCACCGCGACGTAGAAATCGCCCTTTTTGTCCGGCTGTACCTTTGCGTCACTGAGCGATTTCAGGCCGGCGGCTTTGAGAAAACCGGCGACGGCCTGCTCCGGCGCGCCGACGCGCGGGCCTTTTTTCTCCTCGCGCCGGTCAGGCTGGCGCACCGGCACGCCTTGCACCGCAAGCGTAAGGCGCCGCGGCGTCACGAACGCCTTGGCGCCGTCGTAGACGAGTCCGGCTTCGACCAGCCGATCGGTGACCGCTTTGTGCAAATCCTCCGCCGCCCGCGCCTGCATGCGGGCGGGAATTTCTTCCGAGAATAGTTCAAGCAACAGATCAGGCATTCATCACAGCCTCTTATGACTCCCGTCGCACATCGGCTTTTTGGCCGAGCGCTTGCAGGCGCAGAACCACGCCTCCTCCGCGGCCGCGGGCTTGTATTCGACCGGCGTGAAGGTCGTGCCTTTATGCGAGCCGTCGCAAAACGGCTGTGATTTGGAACGCCCGCAGGCGCACCACCAATAGCTCTTGCCGCCTTCCAGCATGATCGGGATCGGCCGCCGGCCGCCGATTTTGGGCATTGTTCCTTCATCGCTCATGCGTTGTTTCCTCCCCCCTCAGTTGCGAGCCATGCTTCGCCGCAAGCCTTGGCGAGTTCGCGCACCCGCAAAATGTAACTCTGCCGCTCGGTCACCGAAATCACGCCGCGCGCGTCGAGCAGATTAAAGATGTGGCTCGCCTTGATGCATTGATCGTAAGCCGGCAGCGCCATCAAATGCCGCGCGCGATTGCTGGCATGCTTGCCATTGCCGTCCCAGCCGGCTTCGAGATATTTGCGGCACGCCGCCTCGGCCATGCGGAATTGCTCGAACAACATTTCGGTGTCGGCAAATTCGAAATTGTGCCGCGAATATTCCTGCTCCGCCTGCAAGAATATGTCGCCGTAGGTCACCTTCTGTGCGCCGTCGCGGCCGTTGAAGTTGAGCTCGAAAACGTTCTCGACCCCCTGCACATACATCGCCAACCGTTCGAGGCCGTAGGTCAACTCGCCGGAGACCGGCGCGCATTCGAAGCCGGCGACCTGCTGGAAATAGGTAAATTGCGAGACTTCCATGCCGTCGCACCAGCATTCCCAGCCCAGCCCCCAAGCGCCGAGCGTCGGGCTCTCCCAATCGTCCTCGACGAAGCGGATGTCATGGAGCTTCGGATCGATACCGATGGCGTAAAGCGATTTGAGATAGAGCCCTTGCAGATCTTCTGGAGACGGCTTGAGGATGACTTGGAGCTGATAATAGTGCTGGAGGCGGTTGGGGTTCTCGCCATAGCGGCCGTCTTTGGGCCGGCGCGACGGCTGCACATAGGCCGCATTCCACGGCCGCGGCCCGAGCGCCCGCAATGTCGTCGCCGGATGGAAGGTGCCGGCGCCCACTTCCATGTCGTAAGGCTGCAGGATGATGCAGCCCCAGTCGGCCCAATAGCGCTGCAGCGCCAGAATGAGGCCCTGGAACGACCGCCCCGGCCGCATATGAAGCGGCAGATTTTCGTTCGATGTCTGCGTCATCAGAGCCCCGTTCTTGGGGAAGGCCGCGGCAAGGTCAAGCCGCTCGCAGCATGATCCCGAAAAGTGGACACCAGTTTTCGGATAAGATCATGCTTGAAAAACCCATCGATCGGATCGTGATCAAGACGTGATAGCCGATTCCTGATACCAGATCGCGGTTTGGCTTCCCCGAATGGAGGCTTAAGGTGGGCAAAATTCGCAATCTCGCGGCCTTTGCGGCGGTACTGGCGCTGGCCACGGTTCAGTTCGCCGGCCTGGAATGGCCGGCACGGGCGCAGGATTATCCGAGCCGGCCGATTCGCGTATTGATCGCGTTTCCGCCGGGCGGGCCGACCGATTTTGTCGGCCGGCTCCTCGCCGACAAAATGTCGACGCTGCTTGGCCAGCGCGTTTACATCGAGAACAAGCCGGGCGCCAACGGCACCGTGGGCGCCGACAATATCGCCAAGGCCGATCCCGATGGTTATTCGCTATTCCTCACCACCGCCGGTGCGGTGACGATTTCGCCGCACGTCATGGCGAATATGCCCTACGACTCATTGCGCGATTTCGCGCCCATCGCCGAAGTGGTCACCAATACGACGGTGCTGGTCGTGGGCCCAAAAATGGCGATCAAGACCGCCAAGGAGCTGGTCGCGCTCGCCAAACAAAAACTCGGCGCGATCACGTTCGGTTCGACCGGCATCGGATCGACGACGCATTTGGCGCAGGTACTCCTCGCCGACGCCGCGCGCGTCCAATTCTTGCATGTGCCTTATCGCGGCGCCGCGCCGATGTTGACCGATCTGCTCGGCGGTCAGCTGCAGGTAGTGGCCGCCGACCTCACGGTGTTGATGGCGCAGATCGAGGCTGGGACGGTCGTGCCGATCGGCGCCGCGGCCGATCAACGCAACCAAACGATTCCGAACGTGCCGACGCTTGCCGAACAGGGTTATCCCAATACCGACGCGTCGAACTGGTATGCCTTGCTGGCGCCGGCGAAGACGCCGCCGGCACTGATCAAAAAGCTAAACGACGCGGTCAATGCCGCGCTTGGCGATCCCGACGTGCGTGGCAAAATCGTCAAATCGGGCGCGGTGCCGGTCGGCGGCACGCCCGAGGCGCTGGCTGCATTCATGCGCGCCGAATACGACAAATGGGGCCGCGTCGTTGCCGAACACGGGATCAAGGAGACGCCGTAGGGATAGTCAGCCCGGCCGGTATTCGCCGGTCTTTGGATCGGGCTTTAGCTTCGGCATGCTGTTGCGGTCGTGCGGCGCGGCTTTGGCGCGCATCTCATCAAGTTCGGCATTGACCCGGCGCACCTCTTTGACGCACCAGCGCGCCAGCACCGTGGCACCGATAACGCCGAGTGCGAAAACCACCAGTGGCGGCATGCTCTTTATCTCCTGCCCGACTGTGCACGATCCTAGTGCCAGCAGCCAGCCGAATTATGGCCGCAGACGCCAAAGCATGATCCCGAAAAGTGGACGCCGGTTTTCGGAAAAGATCACGCTCAAACAACAATCTAAAGCGAAATACCGAATCGACCTAAAGTCATTTCGCTTTAGAGCCCAAAACGCGCCCAAATGGCGCGGGCCTCAAGCGCCGAGATGAGGTCTTCGGCAATGGCCAGGCGGGTCGGCACTGGCAAAGCCGTCTCACCGGCCGCCCCAAACAGACGCCGGCCGAACCAGCCACGATCGGCGGACACTAGCGGCGTAACGAGCTTGTCGCCGAATCGTTCGCGCAAGACGCCGCGAAGATCGCCGATTGCATCGACGAGCCCGAGTTCCAGTGCCCGTCGGCCGGTCCAATAGGCCCCGGAGAACAGATCGTCTTCCGCACCAGTAAGCTTGCCGGCCCGGCGCGATTTCACCAGCGCAATGAAGTCGTCGTGGATTTCGCGCTGCAATTTCTTCAGCCGCTCCACATCATCGGGATTCTCCGCCAAAAACGGATCGAGCATGGCCTTGTGCTCGCCCGACGTATAGAGCCGACGCTCGATCCCGAGCTTGGCAATCGCTTTATCCAGGCCGAACGAGCCGCCGACCACCCCGATCGAGCCGACGATGGAATGCCGATCGGCCACTATTTCGTCCGCCGCGCAGGCGATCATGAAGCCGCCGGATGCACCGGCGTCTTCGATGAACGCGATCACCTGGCGCTTATGCTGCTCGGCCAATTGGCGGATGCGGCGGAAGATCAGGTGCGACTGTACCGCCGATCCGCCCGGCGAATTGACAACAAGGGCAACGGCGGCGGCCTGACGCATCGTGAAGGCCCGATCGAGCGTGCGGGTAAGCCCTGCAAGCGTGAGCCCCGGGCGCAACGGCGTGGAAAAGCCGATGATGCCGGTCAATCGCACTACCGGCACCACCGGACGGTCGCGCCGAAAACGTTGCGGGACGAGGCCGCGCAAGCCGTCGAGCGCGCGGGTGGAAAGCTCGCGAATGGATGTACCGGGGAAACTGTCGCTCATGCTGCGCAAATAAGCAGCCTCTTGGCAGCCCTCAAGTAACCGTTTTTTAAGGCAATGGAACGCTTCTTGCTTGAAGGGATAGTGCCGGTCACCTGCGGCAGAGGCGAAGGACGAATGAAGATCTACTTCCTCCTGATGATTGTGAGCGTCTTTGTTGCTCTTTCGTATATTCCCATCCGGGCCGAACCGAAGCAAAACCCGGCGGCGCCACCCGATTCAGTACCGGCCTAATGCCTAAGGCTTAAGCAGCGATCCGCCGCAGCGTTGATCACAAGATAGTAAAAGTCGCGCGTCAGGGTGCGGTCAAAACAAGGGCCGCGCCGTCGCGCAGTATCGCATCGGCCTGCGCGCTCGGCTTGTTGTCGCTGTCGGCAAGGACCAATCCGGGCAACAAGGATAGCGGTGCGTTGCTGGTCTTTGCCGCGCTTATGAGCACGCGGATCGCGGCGGCGCCGGGCTTCGGGTAGACCGGTAAAATCGCGATCGCGCCGAAACCCGAGGCCAGTGCCACGACCAGATCGGTTAGACCATCGGCGCGCCAGATCAGCGTCAACACGCCTTGCGGCCGTAACAGCCGCGCGGCGGTATCGATCCATCGCGACAGCGTGCCAGGCGAAGCGGCATGCGCCAGCCGCCGCGCCTGATCGGGCGACGGATTATGCGGCGCGTTGAACGGCGGGTTCATCAAAACGTGATCGACGGAGTCCCGAGCAAGGCCGGCATCGGCGAATTGCGCGACCGGCGCCTCGACATCAAGACAAACCACCCTTACGCGCTCGGCGAGCGCATTGCGCGCGGCGTTTTCGCGCGCCAGCGCGGCGAGGTCGGGATCGAGTTCAATGAGCGTGACAGTAAGCCCTCCGACACGACGCGCGAGCGCCAGTCCGGCCGCGCCTACGCCGGCGCCGAGCTCGATCGCGTGCTCACCCTTCCGCGCCGGCGTTGCCGCGGCGAGCAGTACCGCGTCATGGCCAAAGCGGTGGCCGCGCAGCGGCTGCCGCAACGTGAGTTTGCCGCCAAGGAGCGCGTCTTCGCTGGTCGGGTCCGCTACGGCGGCCATCAGCGGCCGTCGGGACGCAGCTCGTGGCCGAAGCCCGCGTCCTCAAGCAAGCGGCGCGCCATGTTGATTTCGTCCTCGTCGACCAGGATACGGCGTGGAAATATGCCAATCGAGCCTTCCAGCACGCTCATATTCTGGTCCACGACCAAATGCTTGATGCGCGCGCTGTTCAAGAGCGCTTCAATGGCCGAGATCAGCACGGCGTCGGTGGTACGAACGAGTTCGCGCATGATCAGCTTTGCCGCGACGCCGGCACAGGCCGGCCATGCTCAGAGGACGCAGCTATGCGCGACATGCGTCTTGGCCTCCCGCGGAGGCGACATCGGGCGCTGGCACTGGAGCGTGCCTCAATCTATATACGCGCGTATCACCTTCCCATTATGATGCGACCATAGCCTTTCTACCTGTCCGGTCCTATCGGAAATGACTGAAGTGGCCGTCATCGTACCATTCGAAAGCGCGCGTGAGCCGACGATCGACCCATTGGTCGATCTGGTCGCCGCCGATATGGAACGCGTCAACGCCACGATCATCGGGCGCACTGGCTCCGAAGTGACGATGATTCCCGAGGTCGCCAATCATCTGATCAATTCCGGCGGCAAGAGGCTGCGGCCGATGCTGACGCTGGCTTTATCGCGGCTCGCTGGCTATGGCGGCGGCGGCCACATCAAGCTCGCTGCTGCCGTCGAATTCATGCATACGGCGACGCTCCTCCACGACGACGTAGTCGATGAGAGCGAGCTGCGGCGCGGCCGGCTGGCTGCCCGCATGCTGTGGGGCAACGAGGCCAGCGTCCTGGTCGGCGATTTTCTGCTCGGCCAGGCTTTCAAAATGATGGTCGAAGTCGGCAGCCTCAAAGCGCTGGAGATTCTCTCCGCCGCCGCCGCGGTGATCGCCGAGGGCGAGGTCATGCAGCTCGCTGCGGCGAAGAATACCGCGACCACCGAGGACGAATATATCGCGGTGATCCGCGCCAAGACCGCGGAATTGTTCGCCGCCGCATGCGAGGTCGGGCCGGCAATATCCGGACGGCAAAAGCCCGAACAGGCGGCGAGCCGCTCCTATGGGATGAATCTCGGCATCACCTTTCAGCTTGTCGACGATGCGCTCGACTATGGCGGGGTGTCGTCGCGGCTCGGCAAGAATGTCGGCGATGATTTTCGCGAGGGCAAGATTACATTGCCGGTCGTGCTCGCATTCCGCCGCGGCAGCGACGCCGAACGCGAATTCTGGCGGCGCACGCTGGAGCGCGGCGAGGCGACCGACGGCGATCTCGATCACGCCATCGGGCTGATGGTCAAGCACCGGGCCATTGAGGACACGATCGGGCGCGCCCATCATTACGGCGCGATCGCGCGCGACGCGCTGGCGCTATTTCCCGATTCGAAAATGAAAACGGCGCTGGCCGAGACCGTCGACTTCTGCATCGCGCGCACGCATTAGAGCATGATCCGGAAAAGCCTGCTCCGGAATCGATCCGGGGTGGATACCGGCTTTCCGAAAAGATCGTGCTCCAACGAAAATCTATGGCGACAATCGCTTCAACTCGGAGCAATGACGCTCCAGGCCAGGTGGAAAAGTGCGTTCAATCATTGCAATCGGATCAACTCCAGCCCGCAGGCAATCAACGTGGCCGCCACGATGCGTGCCGGACGCAGCGGCTCCTTGAGCGCAACAATTGCGATGATGGCGCCGAATAGAACGCTCGACTCGCGCAGGCCGGCAACGATGGCAATCGGCGCGAGCGTCATGGCCCAGAGCACGATGCCATAGGACAGCGCCTGCAGCGCGCCGCCGACAAGCCCGCGCAGCCAGAACCGGCGCACCGTTACGCTCACCCCCTTCCGATCGCGCCGCAGCCCATAGGGCACCAGCACCACTGCGTTGGCGACCAGCAAGCAGAGCACATATGACTGCGGATTTTGCGATACACGCGCCCCAATTCCGTCGGTGACCGAATAGGCGCAGATCGCAAGCGCGGTCAAAAGCGCAAAACCGACGGCGCGGCGGTCAAGCTGCATGATGTCGCGCCCACCGCGCGCCGATAGGAGCAGCACGCCGACGCCGAGCGTGACGATGCCGGTCCACCCGAGCAGGCTCAAATGCTCGCCGATCAAGAGAGTGCTGGCGATTGCGGTCATCAAGGGCGCCGAGCCACGCGCCAGCGGATAGACCTGGCCGAGATCGCCGAAACGGTAGCTCTCGATCAAGGCTGCGAAATAGAGAAGATGAATAACGGCCGAACCAATAAGCCACGGCCATGCCGCAGACGCCGGCATGCCGGCAAATGGCAAGCCGGCGAGGCTGACCGCGGCGGCGCCGATGGCAATCAATATGGTGGTGGATAGGGGATCAAGGCCGACCTTGATGAGCGCGTTCCACCCCGCGTGGCAGGCGGCGGCAAACAGAACCGCGACGAATACCAAAGTTGCCATGCGGTGAGCCTATAAACGGTGTGCGATTTGAGCCATCGTCGCGGGACTGATTCGCGAGGGGGTCTATTTTCGCAAGGTTTCCTTTGTAGGTCCCTGCATAGGTCCGGGAGCCTTATCGCAGAACCGCGCGGCGAAAGTCATGCTTTCAGTCGTTTATGAGCGCGAGCAGAACGCCGCCGATGGCGCTGACGATAACGACCACGAGCGGCGGCGTGCGCCAAGCGGTGAGCAGCACGAAGCCCGTAAGTGCGACGGCGAAATCGCCCGGCGCTTGCACCGAACTGGTCCACACTGGATTGTAGAGCGCCGCGCCGAGCAGACCGACGACCGCGGCATTGACGCCACGCATCATCGCCTGCGCGCCAGTCTTTTTGCGAAGCGCATCCCAGAATGGCAACGTGCCCAGCAGCACCAGAATTCCGGGAAGAAAAATGCCGATCAAACCCAACACCGCGCCCGGCACGCCATGCGGAGACGGATCGGCGACAGCGCCAAGATAAGCGGCGAAGGTGAAAAGCGGCCCCGGAACGGCTTGCGCGGCTCCGTAGCCGGCGAGAAACGCATCGTCGCTGACCCAGCCGGGCGTCACGAAGGCTTCGCGCAAAAGCGGCAACACCACATGGCCGCCGCCAAAGACCAGCGCACCGGAGCGGTAAAACGCATCGAACAATGCGGCGCCGGAGCCCGCTCCCAGATTGCGCAGGAACGGAAGGCCTGCCAGCAAGAGGAAAAAAATAGTCAGCGCCGCAACGCCGACCGTGCGCGATACCGGGAGCACAACATGGCCGGATTGGACTGGCTGCCCGTCGCCACCGAGCCACAGGCCGGCCAGCGCGCCAAAGGCGATCGCGCCAATCTGAGCGATCGAGCTGCCGCTGAACAAGATGATCAGTGCCGCGATCGCCGCGATCGAGGCCCGCTCGCGGTCGGGGCAGAGCGTCCGCGCCATTCCCCACACCGCTTGCGCCACAATCGCCACGGCAACGAGCTTGAGTCCATGAAGCAAGCCCGCACCGATTGCGCCGTGAAGATTTCCGGCGCCGTGGGCGAACAGGACGAGCAGGATGGCCGAAGGCAGGGTAAAGCCGGTCCAGGCCGCTGCGCCGCCGAGATAGCCGGCGCGCATAAGACCAACCGAAAAACCAACCTGACTGGACGCCGGGCCGGGCAAAAACTGACAAAGCGCCACCAGGTCGGCATAGGCCTGTTCGTCGAGCCAGCGCCGGCGCGTGACGAACTCATCACGGAAGTAACCGATATGGGCGATCGGTCCGCCGAAGCAACTCAGCCCGAGTTTGAGGAAAATGAGCAGAACTTCGACGGGCGAACCCGCCCGCTTAGCGACAATCATCGAAAGCCAAATCTGTTCTGCGACCGCTCTCGATAGTTATGTAACCTGAATTTGGTGCGCGACGACAGAGCAAAAAAAGCGCCGCCCGGCGGGCGGCGCTCTTTCGCTTCATTGAAGACTAGCACGCAGGATAGGGATAATAGCCACACCTCCGGGCATAGTTGTAATAACCGTAGCCGGCGGCGCCGGCCGCCGCCGCGGCACCATAATATGCACGGCGATGGACGCGGCGATTGACGCCGGCGACGCTCATCGGCGTGAGCGGGCGGCCGAGTCTCGCGTCCGCGGTATCGATGGACAACAATGGTGTTTTGGTGGGCCACCAATCAAGCGTAAGCGGAACCGAGCATAGCAGCCCCGCGGCAACAACAACGCCAAGTGCGCTGAGCTTTTTCATGACCGTTACTCCATCACACCCTCGGGGACCAACTTAAAGACTTTTCCCACCGCAAGACTTTGATTTGAGTCAAACTGAATTTCACGGATTGGCGACGGACAAGCGTGTGACTTCTTTGGTGATATTACGGACCTAAGCTTGCCAGTTGCCATCTCGCCGTTGCCGCGGTCGCAAAAAAACACGAAAGAGCCATCCCATGCGTCAAGATCGATTTGTGCCGCCGAGCGGAGTGTTCACGCGCAGCGTTCCCATTCGTTTCTCGCATTGCGATCCGGCCGGCATCGTCTACTTCCCGCATTACTTCGACATGTTCAACGGCCTGATCGAAGACTGGTATGGGCAAGAGCTCGGTTACGATTACGCCGAGCTGATCACCGGCCGCCGCTACGGATTTCCGTTCGTTCATATCGAATGCGATTTCAAGATTCCGAGCCGGATCGGCGAAGTCATCGACCTGACTTTGCTGATCGAGGATATCGGCCGCTCCTCGCTTGCCATTGCGATTGTCTGTCACCGCGACAATATCGAGCGGCTGCGCGCGCGTATGGTTACCGCGATGATGTCGCTGGAGACCAAGCAAGCGGTGGCGATACCGGATGGCTTGCGCGAGGCAATCGAAGCCTACCGGCGGCGAACTGCGGCCGGTGCCGCGTAGGAATTCAGTTAACGGCTTCGTTCCGGCAAGCTGCAAGAAAGAAGGCGACGCGGCCCGCTACATGGGCCTCGATTTCGGCGCGCAGCGTTTCCAACTTCTCGCCGAACAACGCTCGCATGATCATCGGCTTGAAGACCAAATCCATGAAGCATTGCGTTGTCGCCGCAATCCGCTCCGGCGCGAAGGCCGGCAAGGCGCCGAGCCCGTCGGACTGCGCGACCTCGCTTAACAGCCGGCCGACGGTGCCCTCGCCGCATTGGCGCGCCATTCCTTGAATGCCGTTTGCGAGATCCGGGAAACGGCGCGCCTCGGAAATGCCGACGCGCATCAAATCGACGGTGTCGCCGGCCAAGGCCCACGTCAGGAGAGCGACGCCGAACCGCGTGAGACGCTCCTCGATTGTCCTTCCGGTCGGGGCGTGACCCTCGAACCTGCCGACAACCGCGGACACGTTGCGCATCACCACGGCGGTGAAAAGCGCCTCCTTGCCGGGGAAGCGCGCATAGATTGTCGGCTTGCCGGCACGGGCGAGGTTCGCGATTTGGTCGATGCTGGCGCCCGACAGGCCGCGCTCAAGAAACACGCGGCGCGCCGCATTGAGGATGCGCTCGTCCACTTCCCCGACAAGTTCCCGGCGGGGGCGGCCGCTGCGCACTGTCGGGCGCTTCTGCAGAGGCTTCGCCGTTGCTGTAACTCTGCCCATCGCTCGATCCTCCTGAGCCGTCTCGGCCCTCCCCCCGATGTCCGTAAACCCCACTGGTGCCTGGGTAATTTAATGTGGCGCAGGGCAAAAGTAAAGAAACGAAACGGTACCGTATAAAAACCTTGACAGGGGTGGGCCTGAGGCTATATCGAACGAAACAGTATCGTTCTATTTAGTTCCGGATCGAGGAGTTTGCAATGCCAGGATGGGATGAAGCCTCAGTGGACGAGTTGCTGGCCGATCCGATCGTTCGCGACCTGATGGCTGCGGACGGGGTCGACCCAACTGAATTGAGGACGATGCTGTACGGCGTGCAGCGCGCTATCGAGTGCTACGCCACACGGCAAGGCGGGCCCACCTCTTTGGCCGGCTTTGTAAAGCTTTGCGGCTCGAAGCCAAAAGCGAACGCAGCCAGGCCAAATCCTCGGGCAAATCCTGGCCAGCCCAATCTTCGAGAAAGTCGAATGGCGCAAACAGACCGTTCGCGACTATCGCCGGCGCCGACCATGTTCGACCACGCCGGGCAACGCAACGCCAGGGGCTGAATAATGACTCTCCAGGCAGAAATCGACCGCGACGAGCAATCGGTCCTCGAATATCCCGAGCTGCGATCCGCACGAACCTGGTCGCGCTCGTCGGTCAGCGACAAAGCCCTGTCGGCGGACGCAGGGACAGATTTTGTGCGCGCCCGAATGCGGGCGCCGCAACCGGAGCCTTCCGAAGAGCGCCGCGTCGTCGATTTCCCGCCGGCGAGCGAGGATGACCACCAAGATCAGGACGAACCCCGAGAACGCCCCCGCGCCGGATTCCTCGGCCGGCGAAGCCTGATATTGGCGCTCGCGTTGCCTTTGCTCGTCGCCGCGGCGGCAGGCGGCTATCTATACTGGGATTACGCGGGCCACTTTCAATCGACCGATGATGCCTTCATTGCGGCGCGCGCCTTTTCCATGGCGCCGAAGGTCTCCGGCTACATCACCGCCGTACCGGTCACCGACAACCAGCATGTCGGCGCGGGCGAGGTAATCGCGCGCATCGACGATCGCGATTACCGCGTCGCGCTCGATCAGGCCAAGGCCCAATTGGCGCACGACCAGGCGCTGCTCGAACAGGCCAAGACCAATCTCGGCCGCTATCAATACCTCGTCCAGCGTAACGCGATTGCCCAGCAACAAGCCGACGATCAGCGTTATCTGGTCGCGCAGACTGAGAGCACGGTCGCGCTCGATCAGGCCAAAGTCGACGCCGCGCAGCTCGACCTTTCCCACACGACAATCACCGCCGCCGAGTCCGGGCGCGTCGTCAGCCTCACCGCGGCGGTCGGCCAATACGCGCAGGCCGGCACGGCTTTGACCATGTTCGTCCCGGACGAGATCTGGGTCACGGCGAATTTCAAGGAAACGCAGCTCGATGCGATGCGGCCCGGACAATCGGTGACGCTCGCGATCGACGCCTATCCGGACCGCAAGATTCGCGGCCACCTCGCCAGCGTTCAGCCGGGATCGGGAACGGCGTTCTCGCTGCTGCCGGCGCAAAACGCGACTGGCAATTACGTCAAGATCGTGCAGCGCGTGCCGGTCAAGATCGTCATCGACGCTCCGCCGGTCGACGTCGCGCTCGGCCCCGGCATGTCGGTGATCCCAACCGTGCGCATCGATCCGACACTATCGCTCTATGAGCGGCTGAGGGCGTGGCTGTGAGCGCCGCCGCCGGCCGCGCGGGTGCCTCCGCCGCCATTGCGAGCGGCAATCCGTGGCTGATCGCGATCCTGGTCGCGTTCGCCGCCTTCATGGAAGTGCTCGACACCACCATCGCCAACGTGGCGTTGCCCTACATCGCCGGCGGGCTCGGTGTCAGCGAGGACGAAGCCTCCTGGGTGGTGACGACCTATCTCGTGGCCAATGCCGTCAGCCTGACGGGGTCGAGCTATTTCGCCCAGCGCCTTGGCCGCAAGCGCTTCTTTCTGATCTGCCTGGCGCTATTCACCGCAAGCTCGGTGCTGTGCGGTTTTGCGCCCAATCTACAGTCGTTGCTGCTGTTCCGCATCCTGCAAGGGCTCGGCGGCGGCGGCATGGTGCCGGTAGCGCAGTCGATCCTCGCCAGCGCATTTCCCCCGGAAAAACGCGGCCAGGGTTTTGCGCTGTTCGGCATCGCCGTGGTCGTGGCGCCGGTGGTCGGACCTACGCTCGGCGGCTGGATCGCCGACAATGTCTCGTGGCAGTGGTGCTTTCTCATCAACGGCCCGGTCGGCATAGTCGCCCTCGGGCTCATTGGTGCGTTGTTGCGCGAGTCAAATCCGCTCGCCGTGCGCACGCGCTTCCTGCAGCAAGGCCGCGCCTTCGATCTCGTCGGCTTCGTACTGGTCGCAACCTTTCTCGGCGCACTCGAGATCGCGCTTGACCGCGGCCTCGAGGACGACTGGTTTTCCTCGAACTTCATTATCGTCGCGGCGACGGTTTGCGCGCTGGCTTTCGCGCTGATGATTCCGTGGGAGCTTAGCCACCGCAATCCGATGATCGACGTGCGCATGGTGGCGACACGCCAATTCGGTGCGTCGTTCCTGGTCATGCTTGGCGCCGGCGCCATCCTGCTGGCGACCACGCAATACCTGCCGCAACTGGTGCAGCAGAATTTCGGTTACACCGCGACGTGGGCCGGCCTCGTGCTCACACCCGGCGGCATTGTCACCGTCTTTATGATGCCGCTCGTCGGCCGCCTGACCGGCACGGTACAGCCCCGCTATCTGATCGCAGCCGGCGCGGCGATCTGCGCATTCGCAATGTACGACATGACCAAGGTCAATGGCGACCTGGGCTTCTGGTTTTTCGCCACCTCGCGCATTTATATCGGCATCGGACTGCCGCTGGTGTTTCTGCCAATCATCGCCGCCTCCTACGACGGGGTAGCACCCGACAAGACCGACATGGCCTCTGCCCTAATCAACGTTGCGCGCAACATCGGCGGCTCGATCGGCATTTCGCTCGCCAACAACGTGCTCGCGCATCGCGAGCAATTTCACCAGAGCCGGCTGGTCGAACTCGCAAATCCATCGACGAGCCAATATCAGAACACGTTGCAGCAGATGATGGACTATTTCACCGCGCACGGCAGTTCGCTCGCGCAAGCCAAGCAACAGGCCTTTGCCTGGATCGGCCAGCAGGTGCAGACGCAGGCGAGCTACCTCGCTTATGTCGACGTGTTCTGGACGCTGGCGCTGATTTCCCTGGCGGCCGTCCCGCTCGCGCTCACGCTGCGCAAGGTGAAGCTTGGCGGCCCGGCGCCGGCCGGTCATTGAGGTTATTGATCCACGCAGAATGGAGAGCAACAATGAGGTATCGCATCCTTGCTTGGGCCGCTGTCAGCTGGATTGCCGTCTGCCTTGGCCCCTATGTCTACGCGCTCAATGATCTGATCACCTGGCGATAGCGCTTTCGGGAACCAGTAACTCCGTAAGTTCTGAATGGAGATTGTCATGGACGCTCAGGTTCAGCCGCGTGCCGTGCAAGCGGCGCAACACCTTCCTTTTGAAGTTGTCGCCTTGGTGCTGCAGGGCGGCGGCGCGCTCGGCGCCTATCAGGCCGGCGTCTACGAGGCGCTGAGCGACGCCGGCATTTACCCGAATTGGATTGCCGGCATGTCGATCGGCGCCATCAATGACCGCCATCATCGCCGGCAATGCGCCGAATGACCGGGTCGATCGGCTGCGAGAATTCTGGACCCAAGTAACGTCCGATGGGCCGTGGCCGGGCGCCGGCAACGCGTGCTCGATTTCGCGCGCGGCGACGCCATGCGTCAGCTGCTCAATCAGATGAGCGCCGGATTTGCGATGGCAAGCGGCGCCCGGGGATTTTTCAAGGCGCGCCTGGTGCCGCCGTGGTTTCAGCCACCCGGAACAATTGATGCGACCAGCGTCTACGACACGAACGAGCTCAAGCGGACCCTGGAGCGCCTGGTCGACTTCGATCGCATCAATGCCGGCGCGACACGTTTCAGCGTCGGCGCCGTGAATGTCCGGAGCGGCAACTTCGCTTACTTCGATAACGAAACACATACGATCCGGCCGGAGCACATCATGGCGAGTGGCGCGCTGCCGCCGGGCTTTCCCGCCGTCGAAATCGAAGGCGAGCATTACTGGGACGGCGGACTGGTTTCGAACACACCGCTGCAATGGGTGGTCGAGACCAAGCCACGGCGTGACACGATCGCTTTCCAGGTCGACCTTTGGAGCGCACGCGGCGAATTTCCCCGCAACATCTTTGATGTCATGACGCGGGAGAAGGAGATCCGCTATTCGAGCCGCACCCGCGCCGGCACCGACCAATTCAAACACATCCAAAAACTTCGGCACACGTTGGCGGGTCTCCTGGAAAAACTGCCCGAGGAACTCAGGAACAGCCCGGAAGCGCAGCTGCTCGGCACTGTCGCCGAGCGCAAGGTCTACAACATCGTCCATCTGATCTATCGGGCGAAGAACTACGAGGGCCATTCGAAGGACTTCGAATTCTCGCGGCTCAGCATGGAAGAGCATTGGCGCACCGGGTATCATGATGCTCGCCGCACGTTGCGGCGTCCCGAAGTGCTAAAACGGCCCATCGATCACGCCGGAGTGTTTACTTTCGATCTTGCCGCCGATGGCCGTGAATAAGAGCGCTTGAGCAGGGCTCAAGTGCCGAGCCCGAGGTCAAATGGCGCTGCACATCGAAGATTATGCGCTGATCGGCGACTGTAAAACCGCGGCTTTGGTCGGCCGCGACGGTTCAATTGACTGGCTGTGCTGGCCGCGGTTCGATTCAGCTGCCTGCTTTGCCGCGCTCCTTGGCACTGCTGACAATGGTCGTTGGCTCATTGCACCGGCGCAGAATCCCGTCGCGGTGAGTCGCCAGTATCGGCCGGGCACGCTCATTCTCGAAACTGAATTCCAGACTGAAACTGGTAAGGCGGCGATCATCGATTTCATGCCGATGGGCGACGGCGCCGAGCTCGTACGGATGGTCGTCAGGCGCTCTGGTCGAGTGGAGTTTCGGACCGAAATCGTGGTGCGCTTCAATTATGGAGCGACTGTGCCGTGGGTCAGCCGGCGCGAGGACGGTATGATTGATGCGATCGCCGGTCCTGAGCGTCTGGTTCTGCGAACGCCTGTGGCACTCTACGGCGAAGATATGAAAACGATGGGCGAGTTTGCCGTCGAAGCCGACGAGATGGTTCCCTTCGTGGTCTCCTACGGAAGCTCGTCGCAAAGTCCGCCGCCGGCTATCGATCCTGTAGAGGCACTGGCGCGCACCGAAGCCGACTGGCGCAAATGGAGCGACCGCTGTTCGCCGGTCGGGCCGTGGAGCGAAGCCGTCAAGCGCTCGCTCATTACCTTGAAGGCTTTGACTTACGCGCCGACCGGCGGAATTGTTGCCGCCGCCACAACCTCGCTACCAGAACGCCTCGGCGGCGTGCGGAATTGGGATTACCGCTATTGCTGGCTGCGAGACGCGACTTTCACGCTGCAGGCGTTCATGCATCTCGGTTACTACGACGAAGCCCTCGCCTGGCGCGATTGGGTCATTCGCGCGGTAGCGGGCAGTCCCGAGCAAGTGCAGATCCTCTATGGCGTCGGCGGTGAGCGCTGGCTACCAGAATTGATCGTGCCTTGGCTGCCCGGATATGAAAAATCTTCTCCGGTGCGGATCGGAAATGCAGCTTACGAGCAGTTGCAGATCGACGTGTTTGGCGAGATCGCCGATGCAATGCTGCAGACTCTTAAAGGAGGGATGCCAGCATCCCCACGCGGCCGAGCAATCCGACCGGTTGTCATGGAATATCTGTCAAAGGCCTGGCGGCAGCCGGACGAAGGCATTTGGGAAGTCCGCGGTGGGCCCCAACATTTCGTAAATTCAAAGGTCATGGCGTGGGTCGCGTTCGATCGCGCCGCAGATGAAGTGGCATCTGAAACCTCCAGTGAGTTCGGCCAACGCTGGCGTGAGATCGCGGAAGAAATTCATGCGGAAGTTTGTGAGCGTGGATTTGACGCAGAGCTGAATAGCTTCGTGCAGTCTTATGGCTCCAAGCGGCTCGATGCCAGTCTGCTGTTGATTCCCCTTGTCGGTTTCCTTCCCGCGAGCGACTCGCGCATTCAAGGGACGCTTCGCGCGATCGAGGACAGATTGTTGATTGATGGCGAATTCGTGCTGCGCTACGAAAGCGACAATCCCGGCGACGGCCTGCCCGAAGGTGAAGGTGCATTTCTGGCGTGCAGCTTCTGGCTCGTCGACAATTACATCCTTCAGGGCCGCTATGACGAAGCGCGCAAGCTGTTCGAGCGTTTGGTCGCGCACTGTAATGACGCGGGTCTGCTCGCGGAAGAGTTCGATCCCCAAACTGGTCGGATGCTTGGCAATTTTCCGCAGGCTTACAGCCACGTCGGCGTGATCAACTGCGCACTTAATCTGAGCCGACCGACGGGACCGGCGGAGGAACGGGCGGAATCGACTTAAAATCGAGGCGTTTGCGGCGGCATTCTTGGCTAACCGAGCGTCGTCGCGCTGATCCACCAATCCGGAAATTGCCTGCGCAGCTTTTTGTCCGCCGCTTCGCTTTCCGCGTCCGACCGAAACAATGCGAAGCATGTGGCCCCCGAACCCGACATTCGGGCGAGGCGGCAACCGGCGGCGGTGCGCAGCGACGCCAGCACCTCGGCGATCGCCGGCGCCAGCGCGATCGCCGGGGCTTCCAGATCGTTTGCTTCGCTCGCGAGCCAATCGAGAAGCTGCTCCTCGTTGTGCATTTTCGGCGGGGCGGCGCGTACGGCCGGCAAAGACGCTTTCGCGGAAGGCTTCCAGCCGGAAAATACCAGCTTGGTCGGCACCGCGACGCCGGGATTGACCAGAAGCGCCTGCAGGCGCGGCAGCGGCAGCGGCTCGGAAAGTATCTCGCCAATGCCGCGCATGAGCCGTGAGCGTGGATCGAGGCAGACCGGCACGTCGGCGCCGGTCGCACGCGCGGCATCGCGCAAGCGCGGATCGTCCGGAGCAAGTTCATTGGCCCGCGCCAGCAAACGCAGCGCGGCTGCCGCATCGGCGGAGCCGCCGCCAAGTCCGGCCGCGACCGGCAGGTTCTTTTCCAGGCGAAACGCGCCCGCGCGCAGACCCGGAACGCGCGCGATGAGTGCGTTCGCGGCTTTGGTCACGAGATTGTCGGCCTCTGCTCCAGTCTGCGTCGCGTCGGGCCCGACCACGGTGAGCGCCAGCGCATTGCCGGGCGCAAGCGTCAGCCGATCGCCGACATCGGCAAATGCCACCAGGCTTTCGATGTCGTGATAACCATCGGCGCGGCGGCCGAGCACGCGCAGGATTAAATTGACTTTGGCCGGCGCGCTTTCGACGAGGTCAGCAGGCAAGGAGGCCGCTTAGCCTCCGTCGTCGGATTTTTTTGTCTTCTCGACCGCGGCCGGCTTGTCGGCGGCGGCGGCGGAGGTCGAAGACGACGTGTCGGCGTGCAGACCTTCTTTGAGCTTGGCCTCGATCTTCGGCAGTTCTTCCGGATCGGGATTGAGATCCTTGGCGTGCGACCATTGGAAATGCGCTTCGAGCGTGCGGCCGACCCGCCAATAGGCGTCGCCGAGATGATCGTTGATAGTCGGATCCTCGGGCTTGAGCTCGACCGCACGCTCAAGGTTCTTCACCGCTTCGTCGTAATTGCCGATCCGATAATAGGCCCAGCCGAGCGAGTCGACGATGTAGCCGTCGTCCGGCCGCTGATCGACGGCGCGGCGGATCATGTCCATCCCTTCGTCGAGATGAATGCCCTGATCGACCCACGAATAGCCGAGGTAATTGAGTACGAGCGGCTGATCTGGATAGAGGCCGAGCGCCTTTTTCATGTCGGCTTCGGCCGCCGGCCATTGATGCGAGCGCTCGTAGCAAATGCCGCGGAAGTAGAACATCACCCAATTGCCCTTCTCCGGGTTCGGCACGTTATCGATCGCCTTGCCGTAGGTTTCGCCGCAGTCGGCGAAAGCTTTGCGGGCACGCTGGATATTGCCGAGCTCGATGATGGCTTCGGTGTCGTTGGGGTGTTCGGCGATGACGCGATCGAGAAGCTTCTTGGCTTCGTCGGTGCGATCGAGCGCATCGAGATCAACCGCCATCTGAATCTGGGCGTTACGCGCGAGCACCGAGTTCGCCGGAATCCGCTCATAAGCCTTGATCGCGAGGTCCGGCTTTTTCAGCTGCTCGTAAAGGTCGCCGAGCGAAAGCAGCGCCATCGGATGCGCCGGCTCCAGATAGAGCGCGAGCTGCAGATAAATCAGCGCCAGGTCTTCGCCGCCGCGGCGGCCGATCGAAGCGCCGAGGCCATAAAGCGCTTCGGCGGCGCCGGCTTGCGGTGATTCGACCAAGGGCGGCAGCTTGGTGCCGGCCGAAATGTCCCGGATCTCTTGATTGATGACCGGATGATCGGGAAGGAGCTTGGCGAAATCGGTGTAGACCTTGAGCGCTTCGTCCTTATTGCCGGTGCGCGATAGATAGCGGCCATAGGCCTCAACGGTGCGCAGCGCCTGGGAATCGGCCTTGTATGCGCTGGCGAAGCGCTTGCCGGCGCCCTTCTTGTCGTTAGCGAGATCAAGGATCAGTCCGGCATGAAGATCCTTGAAGATGCCGTACCAGTCCGGGCCGGACAGCCTGTCCAGCGTCTCGACCGCGGCGCGGCTGTCGCCGGCGCCGGCTTGCGCCCAGGCCGTCAACATGGCGGCCGTGAGATCGGTTACGGGACCGCGCACCGACTGCGCGAGATTTTGCCGCGCCGAGCCATAGCGTTTCTGTTTGAGGTCGCGCACGCCCAGCACCAATCGCGAAATGCGGTCGTTGCGATCCATGCTGAGCAGGCGCTCGCCGAGCTTGCCCGCCTCATCGACATTGCCCTCCGTCAACACGGAGAGAAATGTGCGGCTGAGCAGGTCGGGATTACGCGGATCGAGCTTGAGCACGTCGCGGTAATAGGCCGCGGCGCGGGCAGAATCTCGTTCGGCGCCAGCGTGCCGAGCGGCCAAATAGCTGCCGGCCGCGTTTTCGGGCATCAGTTGTTCCTGCGCCGGCACCTGCGCAGCCAAGGACGGAAAGCTCAAAGCTAAGGCAATGCCGAGAATGGCGGCATGCCGAGGCAGCAGCGAATGAATCACGACGTCTCCATAGGTAAAACTGGACCGGCGGAACGGGAATCGGCGCCCCTGTAGCGCTCGGTCGCCGCGAGAATGTACTTTTTGCCGTAAGCCCGCAAGCATGCAAACCCGGCAGCGCCGAGATTATTCTCGCGCCTGGGCCGCTGGTTAGGCCCTAACGGCGGCAAAATCGGGGCGGGCGCGGGCGGCGATTGCCGCAGTGATCCGGCACCAGGCACGCCACCCATCTTTCCTGGCCCAGATGGCGAATAGCGGGTGGCGAATCGCAGAGCAGCCCGCTCGGCAATTCGCTACGCATTATTCGCAATTCGCCGATCACATATTCGGATAATTTGGGCCGCCGCCGCCTTCGGGGGGCACCCAGGTGATGTTCTGGTTGGGGTCTTCGATATCGCAGGTTTTGCAGTGGACGCAGTTCTGCGCGTTGATCACAAAGCGCGGCTGCCCGCCTTCCTCGACCCATTCATAAACAGCGGCCGGGCAGTAACGCGCCGACGGTCCGGCATAGACGTCGTGCTCGGACGATTTCTGCAAAGCATTGTCGCGCACCAAGAGGTGGACCGGCTGGTCCTCCTGGTGATTGGTGTTGGACAGATAGACCGAGGACAGCCGATCGAAGGTGAGCTGCCCATCGGGCTTGGGGTAGGCGATCGGACGGCATTTCGCGGCCGGCTCCAGCGTTGCAAAATCCGGCTTGCCATGCTTGAGCGTGCCGAGCACGGAGAAGCCGACCGTGCTGGTCCACATGTCGAGCCCGCCGAGCGTGACGCCGGCGAGCGTGCCGAGCTTCGACCATAGCGGCTTGGCGTTGCGCACCCGCCACAGATCGCGGCCGATCGGCGAGGCGCGCCAGGCTTCCTCGTAGCCGGAAAGCTCGTCATTGGCTCGGCCGTCCACCAGCGCCGCAGCGACATGTTCGGCCGCCAGCATCCCGGACAGCATGGCGTTATGCGTGCCTTTGATGCGCGGCACATTGACGAAGCCCGCCGCACAACCGATCAGCGCGCCGCCGGGAAAAGCGAGCTTCGGCACCGACTGCCAGCCGCCCTCGGTGATGGCGCGCGCGCCATAGCAAATCCGCTTTCCCCCGGCGAACGTATCTCGAACCAGCGGATGCGTTTTGAATCGCTGAAATTCCTCGAACGGCGAGAGATAGGGATTGCGATAGTTCAGATGGACGACAAAGCCGACCGACACGAGATTGTCGCCGAAGTGATAAATGAACGAGCCGCCGCCGGTGCGGTTGTCGAGCGGCCAGCCGAGCGTGTGTTGCACGAGCCCGCTATTGTGCTTGTCGGGCGCGACCTGCCAGAGCTCCTTGAGCCCGATGCCGAATTTCTGCGGTTCGCGATCGTGCCGCAGCCCAAAATGCTCGATCAGCACCTTGGACAAGCTGCCGCGCGCGCCTTCGGCGAACAGCGTGTATTTGCCGCGCAGCTCCATGCCGCGCGCAAATCCGGATTTGTGGTGGCCGTCCTTGGCGAGTCCCATATCGCCGGTGGCGACGCCGGCGACCGCGCCGCTTTCAAATAAAGTCTCGGAGGCGGCGAAGCCCGGATAGATTTCGACGCCGAGCGCTTCCGCTTTGCGCGCGAGATAGCGGCAGACATCGCCGAGCGAGACGATGAAATTGCCGTGATTGCTCATCAGCGGCGGCATCAGCATCGTCGGCAGCGGCAGCGCACTTGAGGCGCCGAGGACATAGAACCGGTCGGAGGTCACCCCGGTTTTGATCGGTGTGTCTTCGCCCCGCCATTCCGGGATGAGCCGGTCGAGCCCGATTGGATCGATGACGGCTCCGGAGAGGATGTGCGCGCCGACTTCGGAGCCTTTTTCCACCACGACCACGGATTTTTCCGGCGCCAGCTGTTTGAGCCGGATCGCGGCGGCAAGCCCGGCCGGCCCCGCCCCGACGATCACGACGTCAAACTCCATCGCTTCACGCGGCGGAAGGTCCGATGTATTCATGTGTATTCTTGGCTTTCGAGTCCCGATCGCCGATTGTTCACGAATCTGGCGCGCTGACAATCGGCGAGCGCGCCATCGCTACGACGGCTGGTTGAGATTGCCGCATGATTTCCGGACCCAAAGCCGCACGCGAACTGATCGCGTTTTACCTCGACGCCGGGGTCGATGCGCTTGTTGGCGAGGAGCCGGTCAACCGCATGGCCGACGATATCGCTCCACAGCGGATGGGCGCGGCCGCGTCTGCACCAGCGGAGGACAAACGGCGGATCCGAACGCAATCGCCGTCGCCGATCACAAAGCCACAAGCTGCGCCGCAAATGTCAACCGCCGCCCCGGCCGCGCCCGACGCCGCGGTGATGGCGGCCCGTGAAGCGGCAAAGAACGCAACGACGCTTGAGGACTTGCGCGCGCTCCTTGCCGATTTCGAAGGCTGCGCGCTGCGGGCGACCGCGACGCAACTGGTCTTTGCCGACGGCGATCCGCAAAGCCGCGTCATGTTCGTCGGCGAGGCACCGGGCTACGACGAAGATATTGTCGGCCGTCCATTTGTCGGCCGTTCCGGCAAATTGCTCGACCGCATGATGGCGGCGATCGGTCTCGACCGCAGTTCTTGTTACATCGCCAATGTCGTGCCGTGGCGGCCGCCCGGCAACCGCACGCCGACCCCGCAGGAAACCGCGATCTGTCTGCCGTTCATCCGCCGTCAGATCGAACTCGCCAATCCCGAAATTTTGGTCTGCCTCGGCGGGCCGGCGATGCAAACGCTGCTTGGCGTCAAGGACGGGATTACGCGTTCGCGCGGGCGCTGGTTTCCCTACGACACCGGGCAGCGCGAAATCCGCGCGCTGGCGACGTTTCACCCGGCCTTTTTGCTGCGCAGCCCGTTGCAGAAGCGGTTCGCTTGGCGAGACTTTCTGGCGCTCAAGAAGACGCTGGCGGGCGGCCGCTAAAGCGAAATGATTTTAGGTCGAATCGGTGTTTCGCTTTAGCATTTTGTTTTACGCATGATCTTTTCCGACCTGCCTTCGCCCGCCGAAGCATCACGCGAACAAATGAGCCGGTGTTAGGGTTTCGCGCAGGCGGGAAACCGTAACCACTTTTCGGGATCATGCTCTACCCGAGCGCGAATTTCACCGCGAAGATCAGCGCCAGCACCAGCACCGCCGGCT
>DATAYT010000184.1:0-5387 GCA_036272395.1 Xanthobacteraceae bacterium | reverse complement strand
TCGCCGCCTACAAAGACCCCGGCTTCAAGCTCAGCGATTTGGCGCCCATTTCCCTGATCGCCAAATATTATTATGGGCTCGCGCTGTCGAACGCGATTTCGCCGACCGACATCGGCTCGTTCATCGCCTACGCCAAGGCGCATCCCGGCCAAGTAAACTACGGCACGGTCGGCTTCGGCTCAGCCCAGGAGATTCTGGCGCGGCAGCTGGAGAAGGCCACCGGCATCACGATGAATCAGGTGCCATTTCGCGGCGGTGCGCAACCCGTGCAGGAGATCGTCGCCGGGCGCATTGACTTCTATACGACTATACGGCGCCGCCACTCGCCCTTATTCCGCATTATCGGGATCGGCAGCTGAAAATCATTGCCGTCAGCAGCCCGGAGCGGCTGGACGTGTTGCCGGAGGTGCCGACACTGGCGGAGGCGGGTATCAATTTCATTCGCTCTGGGTGGCTCGGCGTCTGCGCGCCGGCGGGCACGCCCGCCGCGGTCATAGAGCTTCTCAATCGCGACATTACGCAATCGTGCGCTCGCCGGAATATCGCGCCTTGATCGAAACTGCGGGCTCTATCGCCGCGGCTTCGACGCCGGAAGAACTGGCAAGGATCATGCAACAGACGCTGGCCGAAGTAGCGCCGACCATCGCCGAATTCCACCTGCAGCGAGAATGAGCAAGCTAAAGCGAAATGGGACTAGGTTGAATCACGATTTTGCTTTGCTTGTCGTTTGAGCATGATCTTTCCGAAAACCGGCATCCACTTTTCGGGATCATGCTCTAAAACCCACGAACCACCTCGCTCACGTGTTCCACATCCGGCGGCGAAGCGAAGTAGTGGCCGACCAGCTTGCGCCATTCCTGGAAGTCGGCCGAGCCGCGAAAATCATCGGTGTGGTTCTCGACCGTATCCCAGCCGACGAATAGGCGATAGCGGCTCGGTTTTTCGATCGACCGGCGCAGTTCCATGCTGCGGCAACCTTTGGCGCGCTTAAAAATCGGGATCGCTTGCTTCACGCCCTTTTCAAATTCCGCTTCCGTGCCGGGTTTCACATCAATCTGCGCGATTTCGGTGATCATGGTCGGTCCTTGCTTGTGAGTATTGTGTGCAATCTCGCTGCGACGCGTTGTTCCTTTGCCGACATGCCCTTGGGGAGCAGGCATGGCCGGAACTGTCCATCATGACGGGGATAACACGAATGCGCGAGCCGGGCTTCATTGCGCCGCCAAGGCACGCTAGGTTTACGCGCTAGGTCGGCATATCAGCATCACCATCCACAGACGGGTTGACCATGATTGACGTGTATTATTGGACCACGCCGAACGGCCACAAAGTGACAATTTTTCTCGAAGAAGCCGGATTGGAGTACAAAATTATTCCTATCAATATCGGCAAGGGTGAACAGTTCAAGGCGGATTTTCTCGGCGTCTCGCCGAATAACCGAATCCCCGCGATCGTCGACAACAAGCCCGCCGACGGCGGCAAGCCGATCTCGGTTTTCGAATCCGGCGCAATCCTCGCCTATCTGGCGGAGAAGACCGGCAAGTTCATCCCGAAGGATTTGCGCGGGCGCACCGCGGCGCTGGAATGGCTGTTCTGGCAGATGGGCGGGCTCGGCCCGATGTCCGGGCAGAACAATCATTTCGCGCACTACGCCGTGGACAAAATCCCGTATGCGATCGATCGCTATCGCAATGAGGTGAATCGGCTATACGGCGTGATGAACAAACGGCTTGCCGGGCACGAATATCTCGCCGGCCCATATTCGATCGCCGACATGGCCTGCTACCCGTGGGTGGTGCCGTGGGAGCGGCAGGGCCAGAACATCGCCGATTTCCCGCATCTCAAGCGCTGGTTCGAGGCGATCAAAGCGCGGCCGGCGGTGATCAAGGCCTATGAATGGACGCCAAAGATCAATCCCGGGCAGGGCGGCATCCGCACCGCGGAAGAGCGCGCAATCCTATTCGGCCAGACGGCGCAGTCTGTCGCCGCGATGGCGGGTAAGCAGTAATTCGAGATCGTCCGCACGCGCTCGTCCCCGCGTAAGCTGGGAAGAGAACTGGATTCCCACTTGCGCGGGAATGACCGGAGATAATCACTACTGCTGCACGGCGCCGCCGAGATAACCGGTTATCTTCCAGGCGCCACCTTGCTTGCTGTAGCAGATTTGATCGCCGCTGAGCGGCGACACCGCTTGCGCGTCGACATATCCGGCTTTACCGGACGGCGTCGCTACGTGCAGGAAAAACGGCTGGTTGGGATTGGCGGGCGGGCTGGTGTCGGGCAGCACGCGCACCAGATTGGCGCCGAGCTTCTCGATAACTTGCGAGCTTGGCTGCGCCGCCGCGTGCACCTCGACGCCGTTCTGGTTTGGGTAGCCCCATTCGCTCGGATCGGTCTGCGTTGCTTTGGCCAGCGCTTCCAGAGCGCTCGAATCGAGTTTGGGATCGGCCGGCGCGCAATACACGCCAGGCTGCTGCGGCGATTCCGCCGCCGAAGGTTCGGTCGCGAAGCCGCCCAGTATTTGCCAGCCCGAACCGTCCGGCGCATCGAGTTCGACGGCCTTGGCCAGATTGTCGATACCGGATTTGTGCGGGTCGGCGAGATTCTTGTCCTGCATCCAGAAAAAGTTTTGCGTCACGATCATCTTGGCGAGCGCGGCGCGATCCTTATGCGCTGCAACCTCGCCGAGCCGGTTGCGGAATGCGGTGAAGCTCGGATCGTTCATCGCCGGTGGCGCCGTCACCGCGACGGGCTGATAGGGTTTGATCGGCGCCGGCGGCGGCGGCTTAAAGCCCGGCAGCGGCAATTGTCCCTGTTGCGCCGAGCCGGGCTGTTGGGCGAGAGCCGCGAGCGCGGCGGCAAACGCTAAAACAGCAACGAGCCGACGGTGCATAAAAATCTCCTCATCATGGCCGGGTTACAGCGGCTAACCGCGAATTGCGACGGCGCTGCGGCGATGGTTGACTCAAGGTCACTAATACGACTTTGGCAGGCCCAATACTTTTTCAGCGATGAAGCAGAGAACAAGCTGCGGCGAAACCGGTGCCAGCTTCGCAATCATCACCTCCCGTAAGTACCGTTCGACGTGGTACTCCTTAGCATAACCATAGCCGCCATGTGTCGCGATCGCGGTTTGGCAGGCTGTGAATCCGGCTTCGGCGGCGAGATATTTCGCGGCGTTCGCCGTGGGCCCGCAGGGCATGCCCTGATCGTACTGCCATGCCGCCTTCGCCATCATCAGATCGGCGGCTTCGAGTTCCATCCAACACTGCGCCAAAGGATGCTGAATGGCTTGGTTCTGTCCGATCGGCCGGCCGAAGACGACGCGGCTTTTGGCGTAAGAGCTTGCCCGCGCTAGCGCGGCGCGGCCCAGTCCGATCGCCTCGGCCGCAACCAGGATGCGTTCCGGATTGAATCCGTGGAGCAGATATTCGAAGCCGCGGCCTTCTTCGCCGATCCGGTCCGCGGCCGGCACCGGCAATGCGTCGATGAACAGCTGGTTTGAGTCGACCGCCTTGCGGCCCATTTTCGCGATTTCGCGCACCTCGACGTGGCGGCGATCGAGCGCGGTATAAAACAAGCTAAGCCCGTCGGTCGGCTTGCGGCCGGAGCCGGGCGGCGCGGTGCGGGCGAGCAGCAGCATCTTGTCGGCGACCTGCGCCGTCGAAATCCAGATCTTGGCGCCAGTGATTGTGTAAACGCCGCCGCGCCGTTCCGCCCGCGTTTTGATCTTGGCGGTTTCTAGTCCGGCATCGGGCTCGGTCACGGCGAAGCACGCCTTTTCCTTGCCGGCGGCGATCGGCGGCAGCATCCGCTGTTTCTGGTCCTCGGTGCCGTAGACCACGACCGGGTTGAGCCCGAAAATGTTCATATGAATCGCGGACGCACCGGAAAGGCCGGCGCCGGAAGCCGCCACCGCCTGCATCATCACCGCCGCTTCGCTCATGCCGAGGCCCGAGCCGCCATAGGCCTGCGGAATGCAGACACCGAGCCAGCCGTCGTCGGCCAGAGCGCGATAAAACTCTTCCGGGAAATTTCCGTCGCTGTCGCGTTTGAGCCAATAGTCGTCGCCGAAACGCGCGCAAATCTTTTCGATCGCGGCGCGCACCGATTGCGAAAGCTCAGTGGGGGCGAAATCGATGGGCTTTGCTCCAGCTGATCGCGCTTACTCCGCCGCCTGCATCGCCGGCACATCGATGAAGCCGCCGGCCTGGCGCCGCCACAGCGCCGCGTAGTGGCCCTTCTGCGCAAGCAGATCGCGATGCGAGCCCTGCTCGACGATGCGGCCCTGGTCGAGCACGACGAGGCGATCCATCTGCGCGATGGTCGATAGGCGATGCGCAATCGCGATCACCGTCTTGCCGGCCATCAGCGTGCCGAGGCTCGATTGAATGGCGGCTTCGACCTCGCTGTCGAGCGCCGAGGTCGCTTCGTCGAACACCAGGATCGGCGCGTTTTTGAGAATGACCCGAGCGATGGCGACGCGTTGGCGCTGGCCGCCGGAAAGCTTCACGCCGCGCTCGCCGACATGAGCGTCATAGCCGCGGCGGTTGCGCCAATCCTCGAGTTCAAGAATAAACTCATGCGCGTGTGCCAATCGCGCGGCGCGCTCGATCTCTTCATCGCTCGCGGTCGGTTGGCCATAGCGAATATTGGCCCGGATCGAGCGGTGCAGGAGCGAGGTGTCCTGCGTCACCACCGAGATTTGCGCGCGCAAGGATTCCTGCGTCAGGCCTGAAACATCCTGCCCATCGATCAGGATCGATCCGCCCTCCAGCTCGAAAAACCGCAGCAACAGATTGACCACGGTGGATTTGCCGGCGCCGGAGCGGCCGACCAGCCCGATCTTCTCGCCGGGATGGATAACCAGATTGAAATCCTGCAGCAGGCCGGTTTCGCGGCCGTAGCCGAAATTGACGCGATTGAATTCAATCCCGCCGGCGCGCACCGTCAGCGGCCGGGCGCCGGCGGGATCGGGCAGCTGCAGCGGCCGTGCGATCGACAGCATGCCCTCCTGCACGACTCCGACATCCTCGAAGATTTCGGTGATTCGCATCGCAATCTGGCGCGACATATTAGTGAGCTGGAGCGTCAGCGGCAGCACCATCGCTATCGTGCCGACCTCGACCGCGCCGTAGCGCCACAGCAACAGCGCCAGCGCGCCCGATCCGGCGATCAGGTGCGCGTTGAGCACGTCGAGAATGGTGCCGAAAGCCGTGAGCAGCCGCTGTGCCGCCGAAAATAAATCGACGTGACGATCGACCGCCTTGCGTACGTAGTGGTCTTCGTCGGTGGCACGCGCAAAGAGTTTGACCGTGAGAATGTTGGTGTAGCTGTCGACGATCCGGCCCATCAGCGCCGACCGCGCTTCCGAGGATCGTTTCGAG
>DATAYT010000183.1:0-6939 GCA_036272395.1 Xanthobacteraceae bacterium | reverse complement strand
CGATCACGGCGCCGCCAGTGCTTTCGCCAGCGCGTTCAATAAGTCCGCGCAGTTCGTTCTCGCGCGCTATGAGCATTTTGCGCCGCGCCGCGAGATCATCGCAGTGGTAAAGCGTGTAGCGGCCGGGATCGACAAACAGCGCGCCGGCGCCATCTGTGCTCAGGCCGCAGCCGGTCAGCGCCAGCAGGGCAAAGCTCGACAATGCGCCACGCCATCCATGGCAGCCCCGATGTGCGACCACCGCCTTTGCTAGCCGCCGATTGGCGAGCTTGGTCGGGTTTGTCATCGAAAGGGCCGTCGCCCTACCCGCCCTGCGCAATATTGTTCATGCGAAGGCTGCCCTCGCTGTGACAGCCCGATGCGCCGCAAATGTGGCAAGTCACCGGAAGTCCTTGGTTTTTGGCGTTTCGCCATCGTCAGGTGTTTTTCCAGGAAGCGCAGTGCTGGCATGGCGGCGAATGACATGACGGCCATCATCGCCAGTCTCCGTCTAGCCATATGTGTCGTTACTGTTACAGTCTGATGCGGGGGAGGTAACGCGCATTGAGTAGTGCGAAATGCATTTCGATTGGTTGGATTGGTCAAATCCGGTGGCGTTGTGGTGGAGTTTTCTGGTCACCGTCAGCGCGCTGAACATTGCACTTCTCGTCGGCCTGCGCGCCGCCTACCGCGCCAATCCCTTTGGCGCTGCAAACGCAATCTTTGCCGCGGAGCCGCTGGCGCTGCTTAGCGCCGTTTATGTCTTCGGCTGCGCCTTCCGCTCCTTGCTGCCGCGCGCCGATGTCGAGCGAATTTGCCTGTTCAACACCTGGCTGTCGAGCGTGCTGATCGGCCGGTCGGTGGCGACGCTGGCGGAGCTTTGTTTCGCCCTTCAATGGGTGATCATTCTGCGCGAACTCGGCCGCGTCGCGCATTCCGACACGGCAAAAAATATTGCGCAGCTGATCGTGCCGCTGATTGCGCTTGCCGAAATTTGTTCGTGGTACGCGGTGATATCCACGAATTTTCTCGGCAATGTACTGGAAAACTCGTTGTGGACCATCGCCTTCGCGCTGGTCGCCGCGGCGCTGATCCGGCTCGCCGCAAGCTTCCACGGCGTCGTTCGCTGGATCATCGTAATCACTGCGGCCGGCGCCGCCGGCTATGTGCTTTTCATGGTGACGATCGACCTGCCGATGTACCTGCAACGCTGGCAAGCGGCGATAGCCAGCGGCAAGCCGGTGCTCGGGTTCATGGCCGGACTGCACGATCTGGCGAGCCGCTGGATCGTCACGCACGACATTGCGCGCTGGCGGGACGAGATTCCCTGGATGTCGCTTTATTTCAGCATCGCAGTCTGGGCGAGCCTCTTGCTCGGCGGTTTCGGCCTGATCAGGCACCTCGCGCCGCGCTACCGCGTGCGTCGCCCGCTGTTCAAGCCGGCCGGGCGCCGTCCGGTCCCGGTCACGATCCGCTCTCCCCCCTGATTCACCTCAAGGTCCGCGATCGGCTCCAAACCGATGCGGCAATAGGCAGTTTGCCGCGAATCCGATACCGTTCTGCGTGCTGATTCGCTTGGCGCGGTTTTATCGCAAGACCGTGGGGGTGCGGCACATGATCATCACAGTAGCCACCATGAAAGGCGGCAGCGGTAAGAGCACGCTGGCCAGCTGCCTCGCCGTGCATTGGCATTTGCGCGGCCGGCGCCCCACGCTCATCGACGCCGATCCGCAACGCTCAATCATTCGGCTCGCCGCGCGCGAGCGGGCGCTCGGCGGCGTCGCCGTGGTCGAGGACGCCAGCGAGGAAGCTTCAAACGCCGCCCGGCGGTTCGCCGCCGGCGGCGGCTTGGTCATCATCGATACGCCGGGCTTCCGCTCCAAGACCACGCTCGATTGCCTCGCCACTGCCGATTTTTTGCTTGTGCCGGTCAAGCCGTCGCCATTCGATGTCGATCGCATGCTCGACACTTTGAGCATCCTGACCGAACGCGCGGACGGCCGGCGACCGCTGTTCCGCTGCATTCTCACCCAAACCACGCGCGAGTCCGTGATCGCCAAGCATATTCGCGCCGAACTCGCCGCCGCCGGCCTGCCGGTGTTGCACAGCGAGATGGTCAATCGCGTCGCTTATCCGGAAGCGTCCTTGTGGGGCGCAACGCCAAGCCTCATCAGTTGGAAAGGGTCGGCCGCGCGCGAGATTGCCGCGATCGCCGACGAGCTCGACACGGTGCTCAGCGCCCAGCAGGCCGCCGCATGAGACGTAAACCGCTTCCCAAGGCGATCACGCGCTCGATCGCCAATCTGCAACAGATCGCCGCTGGTTTTGCGGCGGATGAACAAGGCCGGGTGCCGCCCCATGTTACGCGAGAACCGCAATCGGCGGCATTCGACGCGGTCGAGCCCGAACCGAAGACCGAGCCCAAGATTGAACCCAAATCCATGCCGGACATTGCAAGTGCACCGCAGGGCGCGGATGCGCCGCAGCCGAAATCCGCCGCCGCCGATCCCTTGGCCGCGCGGCGGCGCGCGCTGGCCCGGCGCATCGTCGACCGGCATAAGAATTACGCGGCCATGGGCGGACTGGTGCCGCTGCCGGCGGCCAATATCGCCAGCGTCACCGCCGTCAATCTGCGCATGGTCAAACAGCTCAGCGAGCTCTACGGCGTGCCGTTCCAGCGCGACCGCACGCGCTCGCTGATCATCGCTTTGATCGCCGGCGCGGTGCCGACCGGTGCCGGACTTGCGGCGTCCTCGACCCTGATGTGGATCGTTCCGGGCGGCCTCGTATGGGGTCTTGGCGCCGCCGCGCTGACGGCCGGCGCGCTCACCCGCGGCATCGGCTTGGTCTTTGTCGATAGCTTCGAGGCCGCGATCACGGAGCCCAGCGGCGCCTAGAGCGAGACGAAGCCGGTCGCCGCCGTAATCGAACCTACTGCCTCACCGCGACTTTCAGAAAAAAGGGGCCGCTTTTCGGCGGCCCAAGGGAGTGATGCACCGCCGGGGGACGGTGCGATCGTCACTAAAGCAGCTACCCCATCGACGCCGCTGTGACCTTTGTCACTCCGCCGGCATCGGCTTAACGGGCGCGCCTGAACTCAAAATAACTTTGCGAGTTAGCGAATCAGGTATCTATTCACGCCCCGCACTGAGTGGTGGGCCATACCATGGATACCCTCAGCCTCCGAGAGAAAGCCGCGCTGTGCCTCCGCATCGCAAGCCGGTTATCGCGGAATAATCCGAGCCGTCTGCAGCTGACCGATCTGGCCGACCGTCTCGATCGCCAGGCAAAAGAGATCGAATTGAAAAATCATCGGCCGCAACAGGACGGCATGGCGGCCGCGGGCACTGCCCGACCCTAGGGACGTCCGGCGCGCCTCTAGTAGCACTTCACGGCATTGCCGACCGTCGTGCATGTTGATGCGCCGCCGGATTTATATTCCGCGTAACGCCGCATCGCCTCGGCTTCCGTCATTTTCTTGTTTTTCACCGAGACAACGAGCGAGTCTACGTACTCCATGAACGTGGTGCCTTCCGGCGAACAGCTATTGTTGGGGACGCACTCGGCCAGACGCTTCTGTCTGCCGCACTCCGCCATTGCAAGAAATGACGGGTTTTCCGTAGCGCATTGATCGTAGTAACCCCACACCGGTGGCGCCGGAGAATGCACGCAAGCCGTCTGGATGGATGCCGCGATAAAACCTAAGGCCGCTAACAAAATAAAATGAGGTCTGGCCGCCAGCATCTTTTCGACAGACCCATTGTAGCCAAGCGCCCAACGACCTGCGCCCCGCACAATGCAACAGTTCTGCGTTTCTTCGGCGGGCCATGAGACTAGGAAACGGCGCACGGTCAATGTAGCCCCTGATGTACGACCAGCCACAGCCAACTTGTGGCCGCATACAGAACAACAGCGCCGAGCGCGGCGGCGCCGATCACCACCGCCCCGAGAAAGATTGTCTCGCGAAGCCGCCGGTTTGGATTGGGCGCGAACATTGTCCGATTCTTCCAGCGCGAACGTTGGCGTCCTCAATCCTCCTTAAGCCGGCTTCACGGCCGGCCCCTCGGGGTTTCGACTTTACCCGATGGGGTGATCGACCTGAAGCAGGAGGACCCCGGCCTTACTTTGGCGCTGATCGTGGTGTTTACCGCCTCGATGGCGGCTTAAAGCGCCCACGAAGCGCCGAACCGGCGGGGTTTTGTGTTCCGTTCCCAGCGCCAATTTTGCTTGACGCTGCAGAGGTTGCGTAGCCTACAATCAGGGCTTCGCGGGAGATGGGAATCATGATCATGCAATTTATGGGCCCGAGGGCGGCAGTCGGCCTGTTTGCAGCAGGCCTGGTCTTGTTCACCGCCTCCTCGGCATGGGCGTTCAGTCGGGAAACCGTTTCGCCCGACGGGGGCAATTACTCATTCGGTGATCCAGACAAGCCGCCGACCACTTCTAACAACAACAGCTCCAGCCAAGGCGCCCGACCGCTCGGTTCGAGTGGTCCGGTGGTGCAGTTTGGCGTCCAGCAGGGTTCGAGCACCTTTGGTCAGAGCAATCGTTACGATACGCCTGATCCCTATTATCGGTCGCTTAAGGGCAACTGATCGGGCTCTCGACCCAGGCGCGGGACAAAAAAACACGTGGTGCGCTTGCCAAACCAGTTGTATCGGTGCGCTGCGATCCAGTCATAGACTTTGTCCGCGATTGATCGCGGCAACAGGCGAAGCAACAACGCCGCCGGCTTCCCGCCGCCGCCAAGCATGTCCAGCACGGCCATGATGGCGGCGCTTTTTTGCAGCGAGCGACAGTCGGAAACGACGAGAAAACTCGCAGGATCCAGCGCGTCCAAGCCGGCGGCTTTCAACGCATCGGCTCCCTCACCGGATTGCACAGGGACGAAGCGCACGCCATCGTCAAGTCGGCGCGCAATCCAGGCTACGGAGCCGCTGCACAGATGGCACAGCCCGTCATAGACGACCGTAGTCTCACTCGGTTCTCGTTTCGGCATTTGGCGCATCGAGGTAACCGAAATAGCTGATGACCCGTCCACAAAACCAGAAGCCCACTACGGTGCTGAAGCGATAACATCCCCGCCAGTCGCTGGCGCGCGCCGCCAGAAACGGACGCAACAGGCGCGGAAGCGGTATTCCCAAAAACCTGGCCTTTATGACATGCAGGGAAAATCCGCCGCGATCGGCTCCCACCTCATAAATGAAGGCCACCGGAAACGCGAGAAGATGCTCGGCCAGATACTGTCCTTCCCGTTTCATCACGGTGCGAAACCGGTTCTTGCCAAAATGACGATCCCATTCTTCGAGATTCTGACCCTTGATGAAACGAATATAAATCGGCGCGCGATGTGCCGGCTTCGGGAGCGCGGCAATAACACGGATCAGACGACTGACCGGATTCGTTCCGCCGATCACGCGTGATATTCCGCGAACATCGCGCGTGCTCTCAATGTCGTGCACGCGCTGCACGCTTTCCGGCATTTCATCAAAGCGGGCGCCCAGAATGTCGCGAAGCAAAACGCCGGTCATTGCAGCTCTTTCGGCTCCCATACTATGGGATAAGCGCATAGTTCCTGCTTCAACTCGGCAAGCGAGAAAAGTCCCATACACGGATAGGCGCCGGGGGGAGCAGATCGCCGCGAAGCATCTTCTTCACCAGCAACATGACCGGGGTGACCGGAATTTCGAGCCCGCTTCCATCGCGCGCCAAAATTTCAAGCAGCATCTTTTTGGGACTGCCTCGTAGGCCCTTTCCTTCCAAGCGCATGAAAAAACCGCTGTGCGGGCTACCCAGAAATTTCATCGCATCTATCATGGGCTCAATCAAAATCGACAACCCATTCCAGTCTCTAACCAATCCTTTGCGCACACAGCCACTCATCAGCGACAGCATTCGCGCAAGCCCCGGAACGTCAATGGAGCTGCCGAAGTCCATCTCCCTGAGTGTGGCGTAGCGGGCCGGAAACAGATCGTGATCGGGAATATCGCAGTCAACGATGTAGCGCCGATTGACCGGCGGTGGAAAATCATGATGCCGCGCACGAGCAAGTCCGAATATCGTGACGCGCTTTCCATCGTTCAAGACGGAATACGGCTTGCCGCAGTAACTCAAAACTGCTTGCAATGTGGCCAAGCCGAGGCCTGATTTCACACCGGCGCATATGCCGTAGTCGATCCCGCAGAGTTGTGAAAAATTTTCAAGCATTCCGTCGACGATTGCTGATGAAAACGCCGGCAAGGTGCTCGCCCCAGTGACCAGCGGGATTCCTTTTTCCCGCGCGGTAGCGTCGAGTGTTGAAAACTTCGCGACGAAGTCGCGGCCGTCCGCCAGGTCGATGTAAGCCGCTTCGGCTTCAAGACAGGCTTCGGCGACGGTGTAATCCTGGCCTTGGAATGGCCCGGCGAGATGAATCACAAGGTTTATCTTCTGGGCGCGTAGCAGATCCGGCAAACCAGGGACGGCGACGTCGCACGTGAAAGTGTCGATCCGCGCGTCAGGCTTTAGGGCGCACAATTGGCGTCGCGCAACTTTGAGCCGTTGCTCGTCTCGCCCGCCAAGCAGCAGAGAAAAGCCGCCGAGCTGAACTAGCCGGCGACATAGGCGCCTGCCAAATTGTCCTGAAGCGCCAAGAACCAAAATGCGGCTTATCGGAAAAGGCGGCATTAGAAATTTGGTCTGGCCATTCGCTTTACCCCGTCAGAGCGGAACAGCGGTCTCGTTCGCGCGTTGCCGCACGGGAGAACTGCCATGAAACGCTTTGTCCTTTCGATCCCGCTTTCAAGCTTAATGTTCGTGGCCGTTTGCGGAGCTACGCAAGCGGCCTCCTATCATCACCGGCATCACCACTACTGGCACCACGGCCATCCCGCCGCGTCCTATTGGAACTACTATCGTGTTGACTGGCCGGGACGAGGTAATAACGAGGAGTCCACCCGATAACTATCCCTAACTATCCCC
>DATAYT010000182.1:0-5212 GCA_036272395.1 Xanthobacteraceae bacterium | reverse complement strand
AACTGACGACGCGCTTGGCCGGGCGGCAGCATGGGCGCGACTTCTAGCACAAGCCGGGGGACGAAAAGCAAGCACAACGAGCGGCCTAAGCAGCGTGAAATAAGGCAGCCTGGAATATGTCCGCGCGCAGCTATTTGGATTGGAACGCGACCGCGCCGATGCGCGAGGAGGCAAAGGCGGCCTTTGCCGCCGCGTTGTCGCGCGTCGGCAATCCGTCCTCGGTACACGCCGAAGGCCGCGCCGCGCGCGCGTTGGTCGAGGCGGCGCGGGAACAGGTCGCAGCGCTGGTCGGTGCTCAGGCCGGCAATGTGGTTTTCACCGCGAGCGGAACCGAAGCCAATATGCTGGCGCTGACGCCGGCGATCGAGACGGCCGACGAAAAGCGGCCGCATTCGCGGCTGTTCCTTTCGGCGATCGAACATGCCTCGGTGCGCGCCGGCGGACGGTTTCCGCGCGAAGCCATCGAAGAGTTGCCGGTTCACCCAGACGGCCGGCTCGATCTGACCGCGCTTGCGACCGTTATCGCCAACATGCCGCGGCCGCTTGTCTCATTGATGCTCGCCAACAACGAGACCGGCATTGTCCAGCCGGTCGCCGAGGCCGCTGCAATTGTCCACGCGGCGGGAGGCCTCATCCATGTGGATGCGGTGCAGGCGGCTGGCCGCATTGCTTGCGATATGACCACGCTTGGCGCCGATCTCTTAACTCTGTCGGCGCACAAGATCGGCGGCGCCAAGGGCGCCGGCGGACTCATCCGCGTCCGTGAGGGTATTCATTTTTCTGAGCCACTCGTTCGCGGGGGCGGTCAGGAGCGAGGGTTGCGCGCTGGCACCGAAAACATCGCCGGCATTGCCGCCTTCGGCGCGGCTGCCGCCGCAGCACGCGCCGGCCGCGATGGCGAAGCAGCCCATATGAGCCGGCTGCGAAACCAGCTTGAGGCGGGGTTGCTGGCGTCCACGCCGGAGGCAACGGTGTTCGGTCGCGACACGGTCGAGCGGCTGCCGAATACCACGCTGTTTGCTCTGGCCGGGATCAAGGCTGAGACTGCCGTGATTGCTTTCGACCTTGAAGGCGTCGCGGTTTCGTCTGGGGCCGCCTGTTCCTCGGGTAAGGTGCAGCCCTCGCATGTGCTCGCTGCTATGGGCGTGCCCAGGCCACTGCAGCGAGGAGCGGTCCGCGTAAGCTTGGGCTGGAACTCGACCGAGGCAGATGTCGAAAAGTTCCTCGCGGCTTGGAGAAAGCTCGCAAGTGCACTATCTAAGGAACGACAAGGCATTGCAGCCTGATGACTGCAGGAAACAAATGAATTAGGCCATTTAAGCAATTGATGTTACGGTAAGAATGGCCAAAACATGAATGGCCCTGGGGGTGACCGAAGGCAAAGGCCCACCTGACCATACCGACTAAATCCAACCCGCGGGCCTTGACCCCGTGAGCGGAGGGACGAATGCCGGCAGTGCGAGAGACCGTCGAGCAGGTCCGGCGCATCGACGTCGATCAGTACAAATACGGATTTGAGACGCTCATTGAATCGGAAAAGGCCCCCAAGGGCCTGTCCGAAGACACCGTGCGTTTTATCTCGGGGAAAAAGAATGAGCCGGAATGGATGCTGGCGTGGCGGCTCGAGGCGTTTAAGCGCTGGCTGACCATGCGCGAGCCGAAATGGGCCAAAGTCGAATACGGCCCGATCGACTACCAGGACATTTATTACTACGCCGCGCCGAAGAAAAAGGACGGACCGAAATCGCTCGACGAGATCGATCCGGAAATCCTGCGGACCTACGAGAAGCTCGGCATCCCGCTGCGCGAGCGGGAAATCCTGCTCGGCGTGCAAAAGCCGAGCGTGGCCGATGGGGGCGATGGCGCCGACGGCGGCGAAGCGGAAAGCGGCAGCGGCTATGGCCGGGTCGCGGTCGATGCCGTGTTCGACTCGGTCTCGGTGGCGACCACTTTCAAGGAGGAACTGGCAAAGCACGGCGTACTGTTCATGCCGATCTCGGAAGCGCTGCAGCAGCATCCCGATCTAGTGAAGAAATATCTCGGCACGGTGGTGCCTATCAGCGATAACTTCTTCGCCACCCTTAATTCGGCGGTGTTTTCCGACGGCTCGTTTGTCTATGTGCCGCCGGGCGTGCGCTGCCCGATGGAACTGTCGACCTATTTCCGCATCAATGAGCGCAATACCGGCCAGTTCGAACGCACGCTGATCATTGCCGATCGCGGCTCCTACGTGAGCTATCTCGAAGGCTGTACGGCCCCGGTGCGCGATGAGAATCAGCTGCACGCGGCCGTCGTCGAACTGATCGCGCTCGACGACGCCGAAATCAAATATTCGACCATTCAGAACTGGTATCCGGGCGACGCCAAGGGCCGCGGCGGCGTCTATAACTTCGTCACCAAGCGCGGCGATTGCCGCGGCAAGAACTCGAAGATCTCCTGGACGCAGCTCGAGACCGGATCGGCGATCACGTGGAAATATCCAAGCTGCATCCTGCGCGGCGACAACGCGCGCGGCGAGTTCTATTCGATCGCCATCTCCAACGGCTATCAGCAGGTCGATTCCGGCACCAAGATGCTGCATCTCGGCAAAAACACCACGAGCCGCATCATCTCCAAGGGCATTGCCGCGGGCCACTCCAACAATACCTATCGCGGCTTGGTCACAGCGCACCGCCGCGCCACCGGTGCGCGTAACTTCACCAATTGCGACTCGCTTTTGATCGGCGACCGGTGCGGCGCCCACACGGTGCCGTATATCGAGGCCAAGAACTCCTCGACCGTGTTCGAGCACGAAGCGACCACCTCGAAGATTTCCGAGGACATGCTGTTCTACTGCCGGCAGCGCGGCTTGTCGGCGGAGGAGGCGACCGCACTTGTCGTCAACGGCTTCGTCAAGGACGTGTTGCAGCAATTGCCGATGGAATTCGCCGTCGAGGCGCAGAAACTGATCTCGGTCTCGCTGGAAGGTTCGGTCGGATGAGCGATAACTCTGGCCGCTCGTCCCCGCGTAGGCGGGACCCAGTCCTTAACAGAGCTGGATTCCCGCTTTCGCGGGAATGAGCGGACGTGAAGTTAGAACCGGCCACATGGATCAATCCGGAGCTTGTTTGAATGGCGCTGCTTGAAGTGAAGAATTTGCACGTCGAGATCGACGGCAGGGAGATTCTCAAGGGTCTCGACCTTGCCGTGAATACCGGCGAGGTGCACGCCATCATGGGCCCGAACGGATCGGGCAAATCGACGCTCGCTTATGTGCTGGCCGGGAAAGAAGAGTACCAGCCGACGGCCGGCGAGGTGCGCTTCGATGGCCGGAACTTGTTCGAGATGGAGCCCGATGAGCGCGCCGCCGCCGGTTTGTTTCTCGCTTTCCAATATCCGTTGGAGATTCCCGGCGTCGCCACCATGACCTTCCTGCGCACCGCGCTTAACGCTCAGCGCAAGAAGCGCGGCGAAGCCGAACTATTCACGCCGGACTTCATCAAGAGAGTACGGGAAGCGTCCGGCAAGCTCGGCATCGATCAGGAAATGCTGCGCCGCGCCGTCAATGTCGGCTTTTCCGGGGGCGAGAAGAAGCGCAACGAGATTTTGCAGATGGCGCTCTTGCAGCCGCGGCTGGCGGTGCTCGATGAGACCGATTCCGGCCTCGACATCGACGCGCTCAAGATCGTCGCCGATGGCGTGAACCGATTGCGCGGGCCCGACCGCTCGTTCGTTGTCATCACCCATTACCAGCGCCTGCTCAACTATATCGTCCCGGACGTGGTGCATGTCCTCTCGCGCGGGCGCATCGTCAAGACCGGCGGCAAGGGGCTGGCGCTCGAACTCGAAGCGCGCGGCTATGCCGAGTATCAAGAGGAGGTCCCGGCGTGAACGCCGAAGTCGCGGTGATCAAGACAGCAGCGGAGACCGCGCTGGCGCAGACTTTCGCGCAAGTGCGCGACCGGCTGCCCGGCGACGAAGCGGTCGCGGCGCGGCGCAACGCGGCCTTTGACGTATTTGCCAAACAGGGCTTGCCGCATCGGCGGATCGAGGAATGGAAATATACCGACCTGCGCGCGTTGATGCGCGATGCCAAGCCGCTGGCAAGCCCGCCGGATGCCGCGGCCAAAGCCCGTGCCAGAGGCGCCGGCCGATTACTGAGCGATCTGGATGCGCGCCGGCTGGTGTTTGTCGACGGCACCTTTGTTCCCGAACTTTCCGACTTGCACGACTTGGAGGCTGGCCTTGCGGTCGGTTCGCTGGCGCAGGCGCTGACCGATGGCGATCCTGTGGTCGCGGCCCGCCTGGGCAAGCTTGCGCCGGCCAACGATGCTGCCGTGGCGCTCAATACCGCTTTAATGGGCGACGGCGCGGTGATCCGCATCGCCAGCGGCGCCACGATCGAGCGGCCACTGCATTTGCTCTTTGTCGCTTCTGACAAGTCTGCGGCCGTATTCACGCGTTCGCTGGTCACAATCGACCACGGCGCCCGCGTGATGTTGATCGAGAGCCACGAGGGCCCCGCCGCGGGCGACTACCAGGTCAACGATGCACTGGAACTGTTTGCCGGCGATGGCGCCCATGTCGACCACGTCAAAGTGATCGGCGAGGGGAGTGACGCGCTGCATGTTTCCACGCTCGCCACCGCGATTGGTGCCCATGCTCGATTTAACACGTTCAGCTTCATCAGTGGCGGCGCAGTGGTGCGAAATCAACTGTTTCTGCGGCTCGACGGTGAGGGCACCGTTGCCGGCATTCGCGGGGCTTCTCTGCTGAAGGACCGCCAGCACGCCGACACGACGCTGTTCGCCGATCATATCGCGCGCGATTGCCAGAGCCGCGAAATGTTCAAATCCGTGCTCGATAACGAGGCGCATGGCGTCTTCCAAGGCCGTATCACCGTACGCCGGCACGCGCAGAAGACCGACGCCAAAATGATGACGCAAGCGCTGTTGTTGTCGGAGCGCGCCGAGGCTGACAACAAGCCGGAACTGGAAATCTTCGCCGACGACGTGCAGTGCGGCCACGGCGCTACCGCGGGCGCGCTCGATGAAGAGCTGAAATTTTACCTGATGGCGCGGGGAATTCCGCCGGTTGAAGCCGAAGCGATGCTGATCCAGGCATTTCTCGGCGAGGCCATTGAAGGCATCGAACATGCAGGCTTGCGCGAGGCTCTGATCGAGAGCGTCGCGGCCTGGCTCAAGGCGCGGACATAGATTGGGCCGTCCCGAGG
>DATAYT010000181.1:0-6045 GCA_036272395.1 Xanthobacteraceae bacterium | reverse complement strand
TGATCGCGTTGGTGACATGCGGAATGACCTGCACCGTCGCGCCGAGATAGTCGCCGCGCCGTTCCTTGGCGATCAGCTCCTGATAGACGCGCCCGGCGGTGATGTTGTCCTGCCGGTTGGCGCTGCGGCCGGTGAAGCGCTCGTAATGGCCGAGGTCGAGATCGGTCTCGGCGCCGTCGTCGGTGACGAAAACCTCGCCATGCTGATACGGCGACATCGTGCCGGGATCGACGTTCAGATAGGGGTCGAGCTTGCGCAGCCGCACTTTGTATCCGCGCGCCTGCAAGAGCGCGCCGAGCGCCGCCGATGCGAGACCCTTACCGAGTGAGGAGACCACGCCGCCGGTTATAAAAATATACCGCGCCATGGGACCTAACCCTTAGCGCGGCTTGCTCGATTCGACGAGCGATTTTCCGACATGGCTGGCGCGCCATGAGAAATCCGCTCTGCGAGCAAGAAAAAAACGATGTTTTTACAAGACATTGGACTTGTATATTGAGGCGCTACCGTAAGCGACAGTTGTGAGCATTTTCCGCCCCAAGGCGGCTGCCCAGCAGGATTGCTCGCGCCTATCGCGATTGCGGGACCTGCGGTCCAGTCGGCGCGGGAGCGGACGGCTGCTCCGGCGCCGTCCTCGGGCCTGCCGGCAGCGTCGGGAAACCCTTCTGCAACTCATTGAGTAATCCGCCTTGGCCGCTTTGGCCACCTTGGCCCGATTGAGGCGGTTGCGGTGTTCCGGCGGGCGCTTCCTGGCTCGCCGGAGCGCCGGTATTGATGATTGAGGCGGGGTGGCGCTGAAAACTCGCCCACCACGATAGAACGAGGCTGGTGACAAAGAAGCCTGCCGCCAATAGCGCCGTTGTACGCGACAAAACGTTGGCGGTGCCGCGGCTCGATAGGAATCCGCTGGTTGAACTGATGAGACCGCCGCCCTCAGACTTCTGCAGCAGCACAACGCCGATGAGCGCCATCACCAGCATGAGATGAACAACGATCAGAACAGTCAGCATTCCGGATATCCGTCCGCGCCGTGGTCTCAGAACTCTAGGGAGCGGAACGACGCTGCCACTGGAGCCGGGCGCCCCACTCATATAGGAAGCCGCGAGGTCTCTACACGGTCCGCGGTGGCATTTCTATGGCTGTTTGCGCGCAAATGCCGCGAGCCGACCTGCGCCTCAAAAGTTGCGGTAGACGCTGGCAATCGCCAGAAATTCATCGGCATTGAGGCTTGCCCCACCGACAAGCGCCCCATCGACATCTTCCACGCTGAGCAGGTCCCTTGCATTGCCTGGCTTGACTGAGCCGCCGTAGAGAATCCGCGTATTGCGGCCGGTTTCCGCAAAGCGCGATGACAACCGCTCCCGAATAAGGGCATGCGTCTCGCCGATGTCGTCGCGCGTCGGCGTCAGCCCGCTGCCGATCGCCCAGACCGGTTCGTAGGCGATCGCGATGCTCTCGTCATTATCAGGCAAAGAACCATCCAATTGCGCGCGCAATACATCGCGGGTGCGTCCGGCGTCGCGTTGGGCGCGCGTTTCGCCGATACAGATAATGGCCAGGAGCCCGGCGCGGCGCGCCGCCATGGCCTTGGCGCGAACCGCCGCATCGGTCTCGCCATGATAGCGACGTCGCTCGGAATGTCCGACGATCACGGCCTTGGCCCCGGCATCCCGCAGCATCTCGGCGGAAATATCCCCGGTATATGCGCCAGCGGCTTCGGCGTGGCAGTCCTGGCCGCCGATCGTGACGCGCGTTCCCTGCGCCTTCGCTGCAAAGCAGGCGATCAACGTCGCCGGCGGACAGACGACCAGGTCGGCTGCGGCAAAGGCACGCGCACCGGCAATGATTTTTTCCAACTCCGCGATCGAGGCTTTCAGCCCGTTCATTTTCCAATTCGCGGCAACTAGCGGACGGCTTGCCATCTTGATCCCGATGCAACCCCTGAAAATCGACGTATCGCCTGCGACAAACAGCCGTTAGCAGACCGGTTGCGGGCGGAAAAGAGGCGCTTTACGGCTCATTGCGATCGGTTGCCGCAGCACTGACCCGTCCTTATAGTGCACCGCCGCGCAGTACCGATCGGCGCATTTCAACGTTGGCAGCATGCTCAGAGGTATTCGCAAAGCCTCCGAAAATTGGCTTGGCCGCGGCCTCATGGCCGTGGTGATGACGTTGCTGGCGGGCAGCTTCGCCGTCTGGGGCATCAACGATATTTTTCGTGGCTTTGGCCGCGCCGGCCTCGCCAAGATCGGCGATGCTGAAATTTCGATCGATCGTTTCAAGCAAAATTACCAGGATCGCTTGCAGCAGATCAGCCGCGAAATTGGACGGCCGCTGCCGGCAGACCGCGCCAGCGCTCTCGGGCTCGACCGGCAAGTGCTCGGCGAGATGATTGCGCAGGCCGGACTCGATCAACGCGTGCATCAAATGGGTCTTGGTCTGTCCGACGCCGATATTGCGCGGCGCATTACCTCGGATCCAAAGCTGCAAAACACCAACGGCCAATTTGATCGAGCCAAATTCGAACTGATCCTGCGCAATATGGGCTATTCCGAGCAACGGTTCGTCGCCGAGCAACGGCAGGACATCTTGCGCCGGCAGATTCTGGGCAGCGTCGCTGCCGATCTGGCAGTCCCCAAAGCGTGGCTGGAAGCACTCAACCAGTTCGAAAATCAGCAGCGCAGCATCGAATATATCGCGCTCGGCCCGGCTCAAGCCGGCGACATTCCACAGCCGACCGACGAAGAGCTGAAGAAGTACTTTGATGAACGTAAGATCCTGTTCCGCGCCCCGGAATACCGGAACATCGCGATCGTGACGGTGACGCCGGGGGAGTTAGCGAAATGGATGGAAGTTTCCGACGACGACATCAAACAGGCCTACGATCAGAGGCGCTCAAGCTTCACGACACCTGAGCAGCGGCACGTCGAACAGATTGTGTTTCCGACACTGGCCGACGCGCAAACCGCGGCCGATCGCATCAAAAATGGCGCGCATTTCAGCGAGATCGCCAGCGAGCGCGGTTTGAAGAATCAGGACATCGACCTAGGTACGATACCGAAATCACGCATCGTGGAGCCGGCGGTCGCAGATGCAGCCTTCACTCTTCAGGAAGGCGAAGTCAGCGCGCCAATACAGACGCGATTCGGAGCCGCGCTCGTCACGGTGCTGCAGATCGTCCCTGAAACGACGCAACCCCTTGCCGACGCCACGCAGCAGCTTCGGTCGGACATCGCGCTCGAACGCGCCAAGTCCCAGGTGCGAAACCTGCACGACAAGGTCGAGGACGATCGAGCCGGCGGCAGCACAATTGAAGAAGCCGCGGCCAAGCTAAAGCTGCCGGTGTCCACATACGAAGTGGACCGGTCCGGGCGTGATCGAGACGGCAAGTCGCTCCTGAATATTCCGCACGGCGCCGACGTGGTTAAAGCTGCGTTCGCCTCCGATGTCGGCGTCGACAACGATCCGATCGACGCCGACGGCGGCTATATCTGGTATGACGTTGCCGCGATCGCGCCGGCACGCGAGCGCACGCTCGACGAAGTCAAAGCGGAAGTCGAGTACCGCTGGCATGACGACGAAGTCGCATCCCGATTGAAAACCAAAGCCGCCGACCTGGTCGGCAAGCTCAATAGCGGCGAGCAGCTCGCCGCGTTAGCGTCCGCCGATGGCATAAAGGTTCAGACGGCAAAGAACATCAAGCGCGGTACCGCAAACGGCGACATTTCGGCCCGGATGACCGATGCCGTCTTTCAAACCGCAAAAGACGCGTACGGTAGCGCAGTAGGCGACGATCCAACGCAATGGGTCGTGTTTCGCGTGCTTGAAGTCTATACGCCGCCGCTCGATGCAAATTCGCGCGACTACGAGCGTATGACACAGACCGTGCAAGGGGAACTCTCGAACGATCTGATCGGCCAATACATTGCCCGGCTCGAAGACGACCTCGGTATCTCGGTAAACGCTTCGGTGCTGGCGCAAGCGGCAGGCAACAGCGCGCCGGACACCAACTGATGCAGTTCGAGCCTTCGGCCGAATTGTTCGCAGCGCGGTATGCAGCGGGCGAACCGCAGGTGGTATCGACCACGCTGGTCGCGGATCTGGAAACACCGGTTTCGGCTTTTCTCAAGATCGCCGGCTCACGGCCCGCGAGTTTTCTTTTGGAATCAGTCGAAGACGGCGCAGTCCGCGGGCGCTACTCGATTATCGGCCTGGAGCCGGATGCCATTTTCCGTATCAATGGGCGCCGAGCGGCGATCAAGCGCGTCGCGCAAACCGGACCCGAAGCGTACAAGCCGCTCGACGCCGCGCCACTCGTTGCGCTGCGAAGCTTTCTTGCCGAAAGCCGTATAGCCCTGCCCGACGGCCTGCCGCCCATGGCGGCCGGCGTGTTCGGCTATCTCGGCTACGACATCGTCCGACTGATCGAAGACCTGCCGCCTCCTCGCGATGACCGGATCGGCATTCCGGACGCTGTCCTCATCCGCCCGACATTGATCCTGGTTTTCGACGCGGTCGAAGACACGACTACGATCGTGACGCCAGTTCGTTCGCACAAGGCGGTGACGGCACAAGCGGCATTGTTAGCCGCGAGAGAACGTCTGTCGGCGGTGGTTCGTTCACTGGACCGGCCGCTCGATAAGACAGCCGAAATCGAGAGTCACCCACTGCTCGTCAAGCCTACGTCCAACACGACTCCCGCCGAATTCAAGCGCATGGTTGCGCGGGCGAAGGACTACATCGCCGCCGGCGATATTTTTCAGGTCGTGCTCTCGCAGCGTTTTGAACTGCCGTTCGCGTTGCCGCCGTTTGCGTTCTATCGTGCTTTGCGCCGGGTTAATCCGTCGCCGTATCTTTATTTTCTTAATCTCGGCGACTTTGCCATTGCCGGATCCAGCCCTGAAATAATGGTCAAGACTGCCGGCGGAATTGTCACGATCCGCCCGATTGCGGGCACGCGCCCGCGCGGGGTCACACCGCGCGAAGATCTGGCGCTTGAAGCCGAGCTCCTCGCCGACCCCAAGGAGCGCGCCGAGCACCTTATGCTGCTTGATCTCGGCCGCAACGATGTCGGCCGCGTGGCCGAGATCGGCAGCGTCAAAGTGACCGACCAGTTCTTCATCGAACGCTATAGCCAGGTCATGCATATCGTTTCGAATGTCGAGGGAACATTGCGCAAAGATTGTGGGTCGCTTGATGCCCTGGCGGCCGGCTTCCCGGCCGGGACCGTCTCCGGCGCACCGAAAGTGCGCGCGATGGAGATCATCGACGAATTGGAAAAAGAAAAGCGATCCCTTTACGCCGGCTGCGTCGGATATTTTTCAGCCGGCGAACAGATGGACACCTGCATCGCCTTGCGAACGGCGCTGCTCAAGGACGGCAAGATGTATGTGCAAGCGGGCGCCGGTATCGTCGCCGATTCGAAACCCGAGTTCGAGCAACAGGAATGCATCAACAAAGCCATGGCACTGTTTCGTGCCGCCGATGAGGCGAAGCGATTTGCCAGCGCGGCCCGGCGGGGCGAGTAATCGCCAAAGCCATCGCCAAGCCAACCGCCATAAGTGTAATATTGAATAACTTTCATTTTTCAGAGAAGTTTGCCACGGCCGTCCAAATTTACTTCACATCACGAGCCAACTAGTATCGTCGCGGCCACAACCGGACGGGGGAAAGCATGTGCGAAATTTGCCACAACGCCTATGGTGACCGCCTGACGCGACGCAGCGCGCTGACACTTACAGCATCGGCACTGGCGGCGGGCTTGATCGGCCGACCCGCAATGGCTGCGAAGGACAAAACACCGCCAAAGCCGCAAAACGTCATCTCCCCTGATGCCGCGCTCGATCGCTTAACGAAAGGCAACGGCCGTTACATCAAGGGCACCACGCTTCGGCACGACTTCGCGCACGAACGCGAAGCGCTGAGCGGGGGCCAGAACCCCTTCGCCGCGATACTGAGTTGCGCCGATTCGCGCATCGCTCCCGAACTTTGCTTCGACACGGCGCGTGGCGACCTTTTTGTTTGCCGCATCGCCGGCAATTTCGC
>DATAYT010000180.1:0-1516 GCA_036272395.1 Xanthobacteraceae bacterium | reverse complement strand
CGCACCGCCAAGTCGGTCCGCGAAATACCGGCTGCAATGGCCGCTCAGATGGTTGAACAGATCGAGCTTGGCCTCCGCCTTGTCGACCAGGATGGCGCGATAGCCGAGCCAGGCACCCACACGCCATAATGCGCTTTCGCCGGCCAGCAAGCCTGCGAAGAACACGAGCGCCCACCACACTTTCGTGATGTGTTGCGGGCCCGCCGCCATCGCGTCGACAATCAGCTTGAGGCCGAATTGCGCGACGCAGGCGGAGGCCGCCGCTCCCAAGACCGAGGTGACGGCAGCCGCATGCAGGATCGGTCGCCGCTTGATGTAGTGCCACAAAAACGCCACGGGCCGGCGAGGAAACTCCGCCTCCCCAGCTATACTTCCGTCGGCCATACCGCCGTCGGCGAAATCCGCGGTCGACCGCGGATCGACCAACCTCAACGGCGCAGCCGAAAAACAGTCGGTGCTATTCCGCCGCTGTGTAATGAACCGGATCGCTTTCACAAAACTCATCGGGCGCAGTCCCAACTTTTAAAATCGGTTTTCTGCCGTTGGCGGTGCCTCCCTCCTTGCGTGCATTGATCCACAGACTGCACGCCCTAGTTCTTATTGCGGATCTCACAGGACCGCTGCAGAGTTTGTCCCATCGGCGGCGAAACGCTGATACCCGATAGATTATTCCCGGTAAGATTTTACATTCGCTGCCGACCGGCTTTGCAAGCCTCTCCTCGGCAAATAACGCGGCGCCGTCTTGCGACAAGCCGGCGCCTAAATGTCGCAGTGGGAAAAATTTGTTTCGCGGAACGTTGATGCCGGCTGGACCGTTGCGGTTCGGAGCCGCTCGATCAACGGAGCCGAGAATGCACATTGCTCAGATTGCCCCGCTGATGGAAGCGGTTCCTCCTAAGCTTTATGGCGGCACGGAACGGATTGTCGCTTATTTGACCGACGAGCTCGTTGCGATGGGCCATGAAGTTAGCCTGTTCGCCAGCGGCGATAGTACGACGACGGCGAGGCTGGAGGCCGCTTATCCGCAGGCGCTTCGGCTCGACCCGACGATCCGCGATCATATCGCTCCGCTCATCGCAATGCTCGAAACCGTTGCGCAACGCGCGCGCGAGTTCGATGTGATCCATCTCCACTGCGATTACCTTGCCTATCCGGTGTTGTCGCGGGCCGGCGTGCCGCTCCTCGCCACTCTGCACGGCCGTTTGGACCTGCCGGAATTGAAGTTGGTCTATAGGACGTTTGCCAATGTCCCGGTGGTATCGATCTCCAATTCGCAGCGCGAGCCCTTACCCGAAGCGCGTTACATCGCGACCGTCTACCATGGCTTGCCGGAACAGCTCCTGTCACCGGGCGGTGGCGGAGGTGGATATCTCGCGTTTCTCGGCCGCATTTCACCGGAGAAAGCACCTGATCGCGCGATCCGCATCGCCGGCCGGGCCGGCATGAAGCTGAAGATCGCGGCCAAAATCGATCGCGTCGACAGAGAGTATTTCGCCGCTGAGATCGAGCCGCTTCT
>DATAYT010000179.1:0-2920 GCA_036272395.1 Xanthobacteraceae bacterium | reverse complement strand
ACCTGGGACCGGGGCAAGGAACTTGCGGATCATCGACGATTTACTTTGGCGACCGACATCGAGGTTTATTTCTGCGATCCGCAAAGTCCGTGGCAGCGCGGCTCCAATGAGAACACCAATGGTCTGCTGAGACAGTATTTGCACGCCGGCTCAACGAGCGGCCTCGCAAGACCCTGGGGTTTGAAACCCCAGCAGAGAGATTTAACGCCTGTGTTGCGTCGACCGGTTGAGCCGACAGTCATAAGCGGACATCGCGTTACGTCCGCGTCATGTCCGCTTTACCCCCGATAGCGGACATTAATCTTGGAGCGTACTCGTCAGCGGCGGCGCCATCTGGTTCGCGCACCGATTGCGGCGGCATCGGTAATTCAAATGAGACCAGACTGATCTCCGGAGCCGTCTGCCTCACACCTTGACGAGTGGCACCTTTGGGACGGTGCCGCGCCGCGGCGGCGTGTCATCGCCGCCTCCCGGCGGCTTGCGGCGCGGCGAGGAACGCCGCTTCGCCTTGGCGCGCCGTGGTTCGGGCAGCTTTTCCGGCCGCGGCTTCACCGGCCCATCCGGATAATCGAAGCTGAGCTTGCCGTTGCCGGCTTCGTCGGTGACGACGATGACACGGACATGGCCGCCGCCTTTCAGGCGTCCGAACAGCACTTCCTCGGCAAGCCCCTTCTTGATGTGCTCCTGGATGACGCGCGCCATCGGGCGAGCGCCCATCAGCTCGTCGTAGCCGTTGGCGATCAGCCATTTGGCCGCTTCGTCGGTCAACTCGATGGTGACATCGCGATCGGCGAGTTGCGCCTCGAGCTGCAGTACGAATTTCTCGACCACCTTGGCGATGATCTCCGGCGACAGATGCGCGAAGGTGATAATCGCGTCGAGGCGGTTGCGAAATTCCGGCGCGAACATCCGATTGATCGCTTCCATGTCGTCGCCCTCGCGCTTGGCGCGGGTGAAGCCGAAGGCCGCCCGCGCCAGATCCGATGATCCGGCATTGGTGGTCATGATCAGGATGACGTTGCGGAAGTCGACCTGCTTGCCGCTGTGGTCGGTCAGCTTGCCGTGGTCCATGATCTGCAGCAGCACGTTGAACAGATCCGGATGCGCCTTCTCGATTTCGTCGAGGAGGAGCACGCTATGCGGATGCTGGTCGACGCCGTCGGTGAGGAGCCCGCCTTGGTCGAACCCGACATAGCCGGGCGGCGCGCCGATCAAACGCGATACGGTGTGGCGCTCCATATATTCGGACATATCGAAACGGATGAGCTCGACGCCTAGCGTCGCCGCAAGCTGCTTCGCAACTTCGGTCTTGCCGACACCGGTCGGCCCCGAGAACAGATAGCAGCCGATCGGCTTTTCAGGCTCGCGCAGCCCGGCGCGGGCAAGCTTGATCGAAGCCGACAGCGCTTCGATCGCTTTGTCCTGACCGTAGACCACGCGCTTGAGCGTCTCCTCGAGGTTGCGGAGAACCTCGGCATCGTCCTTCGAGACCGCCTTCGGCGGAATGCGCGCCATGGTGGCAATCGTCGTTTCGATTTCCTTGAGCCCGATGGTGCGCTTCCGCTTGTTTTCAGGCAGCAACATCTGCGCCGCGCCCGACTCGTCGATCACGTCGATGGCCTTGTCGGGCAGCTTACGGTCGTGGATGTAGCGCGAGGAGAGCTCGACCGCCGCCTTGATCGCATCGCTCGTATATTTGAGCTTGTGGTAGTCCTCGAAATAGGGCTTGAGCCCTTTGAGGATTTCGATGGCGTCGGGAATGGTCGGCTCGTTGACGTCAATTTTTTGGAAACGGCGGACCAGCGCCCGATCCTTTTCGAAATACTGCCGGTACTCTTTGTAGGTCGTTGAGCCGATGCAGCGCACCGTGCCGGACGCGAGCGCGGGCTTCAGCAAATTCGATGCGTCCATGGAGCCGCCGGTCGTGGCGCCGGCGCCGATCACAGTGTGGATCTCGTCGATGAACAGGATGGCGCCGGGATAGGCCTCGAGCTCCTTGATGACCTGCTTGAGCCGTTCCTCGAAGTCGCCGCGATAACGCGTGCCGGCCAGCAGCGTGCCCATATCAAGGGCAAACACGGTCGCGTTGCACAGCACGTCTGGCACTTCGCCATGGACGATGCGCCGCGCTAATCCTTCCGCAATAGCAGTCTTGCCAACGCCGGCTTCACCGACGAACAGCGGATTGTTCTTCAGCCTGCGGCACAGCACCTGGATGGTGCGGTTGATCTCAGCCTCACGGCCGATCAGCGGATCGATCTTACCCTCGCGCGCCTTCTTGTTGAGGTTGACGCAGTAAGCATCGAGTGCCTCGCCTTTCTTCTTCTGCTCGTCGCCTGCCTTGGTATCGGTGTTCTCGTCGGCGCCGCGCTCTGGGCGCGCTTCAGACATGCCCGGCCGCTTGGCGATCCCGTGGCTGATGTAGTTGACCGCGTCGTAACGGGTCATGCCCTGCTCTTGCAGGAAATACGCGGCGTGGCTCTCACGTTCGGCGAAAATGGCGACCAGCACATTGGCGCCGGTCACCTCTTCGCGGCCCGACGACTGGGTGTGGATAACCGCACGTTGGATGACGCGCTGAAAGCCGGCGGTGGGCTTGGAATCCTCGGCCCCATCAGTGACCAGGTTGTCCAGCTCCGATTTGAGGTAGGCGACCACCCTGCGGCGCAGCTCTTGCAAATCGACGTTGCACGCTCGCATGACCGCCGCCGCATCCTGATCTTCGATCAGCGCGAGCAGAAGATGCTCGAGCGTCGCGTATTCATGATGGCGCTCATTGGCCAGCGCGAGCGCCCTATGAAGCGATTGTTCAAGGCTGCGCGAGAACGTGGGCATTCAAGGTCTCTTCATCCGACATTCCCCAGATCAACCCTTCGTCAGTTCGCTCGCGGCGTGTTGCTTTCGCGACATACAAGGCGGC
>DATAYT010000178.1:0-2088 GCA_036272395.1 Xanthobacteraceae bacterium | reverse complement strand
CCCTCCTGGGGCGGATTTGTGTTTCTGGGTCTAGTGATTTCCCTCTGATGCGCCGGTCAGGCCGGCTCCGTTAAGCTCTGATCCGGCGCGCGCCGCTCTCTGCTAGGCCGAACTTCCTTCTTGCGGAATCGATAACCCACTGAACTCGCGTTTGTTTGTCGCGAGCGCGGGGGCAGTTACTGGGTACGATCCGGGTTGATACCGAGAAGTTCGAAGGCGCGTTGCTGGATCGGGGTTGGCCTGGTGTGAAGGGTGAAGAGGTATTTCTCGTTGAGGGCGGTGGTGGCCTGGATGCGGCAATAGGTGGCGAGGTCGGCGAGGAGGGTTTGGAAGCTGTGCACCGGCAGACCGTCCGCGGTGCGTCCGGTGGTCTGCTTGCGGTTGGCGGCGTCGGAGCGCTCGGCCTTGGCGACGATGCTGGCGCGCTTGGCGGCAGCGGCCTCGTGATCGGTCTCATCGTAGAGCATAGGGGCGAGCCGCGCGCGCATGTGATGCTCGACATGATAGGCGAGCATGCATAGCAGGACGTGGCCGCGCACCCGCGGCGCGGTCCAGTGGAAGATCGGCCGCAGATGGATGTCGACGGTCTTGAGCGAGCGGAACGCCTGCTCGACCTGGGCAAGCGACTTGTAGGCGCCGACGGTTGCGGCATCGCCGAGAACCCGTTTGGGCAAGTTGGTGCGCACCACGTAGAAGCCGTCAAGCGCCGCCTCGGCCGCGATGACATCGGTCTTGCGGCGGAACGCAAAGGTCGCCTCGCCGATGTCGAGTTCGAAGTGCTTGGCCATCTTGTAGCGGTTGACGACGGCGCCGACCTTGAGGCCAATCTGGTCTTTGCCGCGCAGCGGCTGCCTGGCGCGCGCGACGGCGGCTGCGATGACGGCGAGATCGCGTTCGGTCGCGGCCAACAGGTCGAGACGCTTGCGGCGGCGCTCGGCGGCGAGTTCGCCGTTGCGGCAGACGATGAGCCGCTCGCCCGGATAATCGGGCGAGGTGATCGCCGCAATGTCGCGCCGGTCGAACAGCGACAGCTGCAATTCGCCGGCCTCGACCAGCGCGCGGATGGCCGGGGCGCGCAGCGCCGTGATCCAGTCGAGGCCGGCCGGCGCGATGTCTTCGTCGATGCGCGTTTGCGTAATCATGCCGCGGTCGCCGACCAGCACCACATGCTTGAGGGCGAAGCGCGCCTTGATCTTGTCGATCTGCGCCGCAAGGGTTGTCGGGTCGCCGGTATCGCCCTCGAACACTTCGATCGCCACTGGGCAGCCGTCTGGCGCACACATCAGGCCGTAGACGATCTGCAGCTTGCCCTTCTTGCCGTCGCGATTGTAACCGAGCCGGGCGAGTTCGCAGCAGCGCCCCTCCAGGTAGCTCGACGACACGTCGTAGAGCACCAGCGTGCCGTCGCGCAGATGCTTGCGGGCAAGCGCCTGCTCGATCGCGCCCTGGCGCTCGCCGAGCCAGTCGATGGCGGCGTAGAGTTCGTCCTCATCGACGGCGCCGAGACCAAGAATGTCGCCGAGACTTGAAGCGGCGGTCGCCGGATCGAGCATGCGGGCGGTGGCGAGCTTGGAGGCCGGCGCGATCAGCCGCACCACGATCATTGCAATGACGAGATCGCGTGGCCGGTTGCCGGCCGGACCGAGAATGCGATCAAGCCCGATGGCGCGCAGCGTGCCGAGCACAGCGGCGACATGACCGTGCGGCAAGGCGCGCCGCACGATGATGCTCTCCCGGTCGGCCGGCGTCGCGGTGCCGCCCTTGAGCAGCGTGCGCAGCCCCTCGACGAGTTCGGCCGGCCAATCCGACAGATTGGCAATGGTGCGTTTTTTGATCTTGGCGCCGTCGCGAAAGCTCTCGCGCAGCAGGATGGCGGGAGGCGAATTCCGGTTCGGGACCGATTCGATATACATGGCGACAATATAACGACACAACACCATATTATCAATAAGAATTTTACAATTTACATGGCTACATTTTACTGGCCATTTTCCAGGAACTTCATCAAATCCAAGGCTTTATGGATTTCGATAGAGGGAAGTTCGGGCTAGCGTGAACGCCTACGAATCGAAACGGGAACAAAGCCGA
>DATAYT010000177.1:0-10564 GCA_036272395.1 Xanthobacteraceae bacterium | reverse complement strand
GTCAATTCATCGACCTGCTGCGCGCTGGCGTCCTGGCGCGCAAGATAGACGTGTTCATAGAGCGGCATAGCTGCCCTTTCCTCGTTTGCGCATGACCTTGCCCGAAAACCGGTTCCCAGTTTTCGGGATCATGCGACACTGCCATGCTCGCCCGGGCGCGAAGCCCCTCGAACCCTTCGGGAAAGGCTCGAATGCTCTGAAGGCGGGAACACCGGACGCCGGACCCGAAAGCCCTACCGTGCAGAAACGAGGTCTGCGCGGCCGTCCGTTCAGTCCCCGGCCGGGGTCGAGCGGAAACGGGCCTTATACGCGGCCCATCCAGAAAGGCAAGGCCGCACCAAACAGCATCTCGTTGGACCGCGCCCAGGCCGCTTTGTTGCTAGCCAGCCGACGGTGATCGCCTTGACATCAGTGTCATAGCGGTATTTTTCGCGCCTGCCTTGCACGCGTCGTGATCTCCAAGAGGCAAATCGCAGCCGATGACAATTGCGTTGGTTTTCCCGGGCCAGGGCAGCCAGGCCGTCGGAATGGGCAAGGCTCTGGCCGAGGCATTTCCTCCGGCCCGCCAAGTATTCGATGATGTCGATGCCGCTCTGGGCGAGAGGCTCAGCGACACGATCTGGAGCGGTCCGGCCGAGACCCTCACGCTCACTCAAAACGCCCAACCGGCGCTGATGGCGGTTTCGATCGCCGCGTTACGTGTTCTTGAACAGGAAGCCGGTCTCGATATCGGGCGCGATATCGCCTTCGCCGCCGGGCATTCGCTTGGCGAGTATTCGGCGCTCGCCGCCGCGCGCGCAATCTCGGTTGCCGACGCGGCGCGCCTTCTACGCATCCGCGGCCGCGCCATGCAAAAAGCCGTTCCGGTCGGCGTCGGCGCCATGGCAGCGCTCATCGGGATCGAGCTCGCGGAGGCACGCGCGATCGCCGCAGAAGCTTCGAGCGCGGGCGTGTGCGCGGCCGCCAACGATAATGGCGGCGGCCAAGTTGTCTTGTCGGGGGCGAAGGCCGCGGTCGAACGCGCGGTGGAGCTTGCCAAGGCGCGCGGCGTGAAACGAGCGATGATGCTGCCGGTGTCCGCACCCTTTCATTGTCCCTTGATGCAGCCGGCCGCCGACGTCATGGCGGAGGCCCTAACCAAGGTCTCGGTGCAAGCTCCGCTCGTGCCGGTCGTGGCCAATGTGCCGGCACGGCCGATCAAAGAGCCCGCAGAGATCGTGCAAAATCTGGTCGAACAGATCACCGCGACGGTGCGGTGGCGGGAATCCGTTCTGTTCATGGCGCAGTCCGGCGTGTCCTCATTCTTCGAGGTCGGCGCCGGAAAAGTACTGACCGGTCTGATCAAACGCATTGCCGAGAGCGCATCGGCTACCGCGATTGGATTGCCCGAAGACATCGCCAAGTTCAAAGCCTCGCCCGCCTGAGCTATTGCTGGGCCGGCGAAGGCCAAGGAGTCAAAATGTTCGAGCTCACCGGAAAGACCGCGCTCATAACCGGGGCGACCGGCACGATCGGCGCCACGATCGCGCGCGGCCTTCATCGCCAGGGTGCTACCGTCGCCATCTCGGGAACGCGGCGGGAGGTGCTCCATCGGCTCGCCGCCGAACTTGGCGACCGCGTGCATATTCTTCCGGCCAATCTTGCCGATTCCGCCGAGACCGAAGCACTGGTGCCGCGCGCCGAGGAGGCGATGGGTCAGCTCGATATTCTTGTCGCCAATGCGGGGGTCACGCGAGACAACCTGCTCGTGCAATTGCGCGATGAAGATTGGGAGCAGGTCATTGCCATCAACCTGTCTGCTACCTTCCGGCTGTCGCGCGCCGCGGTTCGCGGAATGATGCGTCGCCGGTTTGGGCGCGTTATCGCGATCACGTCGGTGGTCGGCATAACCGGCAATCCCGGCCAGGCCAACTATGTCGCCGCCAAAGCCGGCATCACCGGAATGATCAAAGCCATGGCGCAGGAATATGCCAAGCGCGGCGTCACCGCCAATTGCGTCGCGCCTGGGTTCATTGTCACGCCGATGACCGACAAACTGAACGACAAGCAGCGGGAAACTATCGTTGCAAAAATTCCGGCAAGCCGCGCCGGAACCCCTGAAGAGGTGGCTGCGGCGGTCGTTTTTCTCGCTTCGAACGAGGCCGGCTACGTGACTGGCCAGACATTGCATGTGAATGGCGGAATGGCCATGATTTGAACGCGATAACAGATGTTGAGGACGCCGTGCCGGCGGCTGGTCAACCGTTTTGAAGTGTGGTAACCGAACCGAACTCGGGCTGGGGGAGCCGGAATCCCGGAGCGCCGGGCGCAACGTCCGCCTCTGACTCAGGTGTCGACCCACGGCTGTCGGCAAGTTCAATGAAGCAGTTGGACAGAATCAAAGCGAGCTTGACGGGTCGCGTTGCAAGATGAGGTTGGAACGATGAGTGATATTGGCGAGCGCGTGAAGAAAATCGTCGTGGAACATCTCGGCGTCGAGCCCGATAAGGTAACCGAGAACGCCAGCTTCATCGACGATCTTGGCGCCGACAGTCTCGATACGGTCGAGCTGGTCATGGCATTTGAGGAAGAATTCGGCTGCGAAATTCCCGACGATGCCGCCGAAACCATTTTGACGGTGGGCGACGCCATCAAATTTCTCGAAAAGAACGCAAAGAGCTAACCGGTTACCGGCCGGCATTTTTTACATGAGGGATGTGGACTGCCGTGACCGCCGCATATGTCTATATGCGGCGGGACGATATTCGGGCTGCGTTCGCCGGGAGTGTCCGCGATGAGACGCGTGGTGGTCACAGGGCTTGGGCTGGTGACGCCGCTCGCGTGCGGGACTGAACAAACCTGGCAGCGGCTGCGATCCGGCGAGAGCGGCATCAAGCGCATCGAGAAATTCGACGTTTCCGATATTCCCTGCCAGATCGCCGGCCAGGTGCCGCGCGGCGACGGCGCCAACGGAAGCTTCAATCCTGACGACTGGATGGAGCCGAAGGAGCAGCGCAAGGTCGACGATTTCATCGTCTTTGCCATGGCCGCGGCGGCGCAGGCGCTCAACGACGCCGGCTGGCATCCGCGCCAATATGAGGATCAGATCGCGAGCGGCGTTTTGATCGGCTCGGGGATCGGCGGCGTGGAGGGAATCGCGGAAACCGCGCTGTTATTACGCGACCGCGGCCCGCGGCGGGTGTCGCCGTTCTTCATACCGGGTCGGCTGATCAATCTCGCCTCCGGTTATGTATCGATCGCGCATTCGCTCAAGGGCCCCAATCATGCTGTGGTCACGGCCTGTTCGACCGGCGCTCACGCGATTGGCGATGCCGGCCGGTTGATCGCGCTTGGCGACGCCGATGTGATGGTGGCCGGCGGCACGGAGTCGCCCATTAACAGGATTTCGCTCGCCGGCTTTGCCGCCTGCCGCGCGCTTTCGACCGGATTTAACGATACGCCTGAGCGCGCATCGCGGCCGTACGATCGTGATCGCGACGGCTTCGTCATGGGGGAGGGCGCCGGGGCCGTCGTACTCGAGGAATATGAGCATGCGCAACGACGCGGCGCGCGCATCTACGGCGAACTTATCGGCTACGGTCTATCTGGCGATGCCTACCACATTACCGCGCCGGCCGAGGACGGCGATGGCGCGTTCCGCTGCATGAGCGCCGCAATTCGTCGCGCTGGCGTCTCGCCGTCCGATATCGACTATATCAATGCGCACGGCACCTCGACGCCGCTTGGCGACGAGATCGAGCTTAAAGCCGTCGAACGGCTCGCCGGCAATGCCGGCGGCAATATTGCGATGTCCTCCACCAAATCTTCGATCGGCCACCTGCTCGGCGCTGCTGGAGCAGTGGAGGCCATTTTCTGTCTACTGGCGATGCGCGATGGCGTGGTCCCGCCGACGCTCAATCTCGATAATCCGTCGGTCGCGACATCAATCGATCTGGTGCCGCATACGGCGCGCCAGCGGCCGGTCGAAGTCGCGCTTTCCAATTCGTTTGGATTCGGCGGCACGAACGCCTCGCTGATCTTCCACAAACTGGCGCAATAACGCGATGCTCTTGCGGACCGCCACATTTGTTCCGCACTCACCTGCGATTCACGGGCGATCTTGGCTGTCGTGGCGTCAGGCCGGAAACGGCGGCAAGATTGCCGAAAAAGCTGCAATCGATCTTCGTGCTGTCATCACGAAGTCGATCTCGCCGATCGTAGGACTGGATGTGCCGCGGTGACAGGAGCCAACCTCCCGAACAATCCGGCGGCTCGTGCCATGCCCCGCAGCCCACGAGCGGCGATCGAGCCCGACAGGGTGGATGTGCCGGCGCGCCGCTCGAGGAGCGCGCGGCATCCGCTGGTCGTTATCGGCAATGCCGTCATCAGCGCCTTTGTTCTTGTCGCCTTGGCCGCCGGTATCGCGCTGTTTTTCGGCAAGCAGCGCTTCGAAGCCGCGGGCCCGCTGCCGGCGGATCACGTCGTTAACGTTCCGCGTGGTTCCGGGATGCGCGACATCGCCGATATCCTGTCGCGCGAAGGCGTCATCGATCAACCATGGCTGTTCATCGGCGGCGTACTCGTGCTTAAGGCGCGCGAGGATCTCAAGGCCGGCGAGTACGAGTTTAAGGCGCATTCCAGTATGCGCGACGTGGTCGCCACGATCGTCGAAGGCAAAGTGGTAGCCCACCTGGTCAGCATTCCAGAGGGACTCACCTCGGAGCAAATTGTCGCGCGCTTGTTGCAGGACAATGTATTGGCCGGCGACATCAAGCAAATTCCGCGCGAGGGCAGCCTGCTGCCGGACACTTACAACTTCGCGCGCGGGATCACCCGCGAGCAGATGGTTCAGCGCATGCAGCAGGCACAGCAGCGCCTGCTGCATGAAATCTGGGAGCATCGCGCGCCGGACCTGCCGCTCAAGACGCCGGATCAGCTCGTCGTGCTGGCATCACTCGTCGAGAAAGAGACCGGCAAGCCGGAGGAGCGCACGCGCGTCGCCGCTGTTTTCGTCAACCGGCTCAAGCAAAGGATGAAGTTGCAGTCTGACCCGACGATCATCTACGGGCTCGTCGGCGGCAAGGGCACGCTCGGGCGCCCGATCATGAAAAGCGAAATCGAACAGCCGACGCCATACAACACTTACATCATCGACGGATTGCCGCCTGGCCCGATCGCCAATCCAGGCCGCGCCTCGCTCGAGGCGACGGCAAATCCGGCGCGCACCCGAGAATTGTATTTCGTCGCGGACGGTACCGGCGGCCACGCCTTCGCGGAGACCTACGAGCAGCACCAGAAAAACGTGACCCGGCTGCGATCGATCGAATCCGATCAGAAGGATCAGATCCCGATCGGCGACCAGATGGCGGTCCCGGTGGCGCAACCGCCGCAATCGGCGCCGATGCCCGCGGCTATCGCGCCGGCGGCACCTGCGCCACGCGCCGGCGCCGTAAAGCCTCACGCGACCGTCCCCCATTAATCACATCCGGTTTCGATTTCGCGCTCCAAGCTTGTGACCGGCTGTCGTCGTCGATAAGTTCGGGCGCATCTCTCGCTGGCGGGGTCCTATGGCACTTTCGAGCATGACCGGGTTTGCTCGCGGCCATGGCGTGTCCGGACCCTACGCCTGGACCTGGGAAATAAAATCGGTCAACGGCAAGGGGTTGGATGTGCGGCTGCGCACGCCCGCGGGCTGGGACCCGGTTGAGCTCCCGGTTCGTGCGCGCGCCGCCCAAACGCTGAGCCGCGGTTCGGTGCAGGCCAACCTCACCGTCGAACGCAGCGGCGCGGCGCCGACCGTGCGCGTCAATGCGCCGGTCCTCGACGCCATCTTGTCGGCCGTGCGCGACTTTGGGACCAAGGTCAAAGCGTCGCCGCCCTCGCTCGACGGGCTCTTGGGCCTAAAAGGCGTCATCGAAATCGCCGATCCCGGGGAGAACGAAGCCGAGCGGCGCAGCGCCGAGGCGGCGGTGATTGCCGGTTTTGCCGCCGCGCTGGCGTCGCTTGCCGAAATGCGCCGCGGCGAGGGCGCCGCGCTCCGTCGCGTTCTGGCCGCCCGGCTTGATGAGATCGGCACGCTTATCGAACGCGCGGAGCGGGCTCCAGGCCGCCGCCCCGAAGCCATTCGCGCTCGGCTTGCCGAGCAAATTGCGGCGTTGCTCGAGCAATCGGAGCGTTTCGATCCCGACCGGCTGCACCAGGAAGCGATCATGATTGCGACCAGGGCCGACGTGCGCGAGGAGCTTGATCGCCTCGCCGCCCATCTGGCGCAGGCCCGGCGGCTGATCGAGGAAGGCGGTGCGATCGGCCGGCGACTCGATTTTCTTGCCCAGGAATTCAACCGCGAAGCCAACACGCTCTGCGCCAAAGCCAATGATGTTGAGCTCACGAATATCGGCTTGGAGCTCAAAGCTGCAGTCGAGCAATTTCGCGAACAGGTTCAGAACGTGGAATAACGATGGCCCAAGGGCGACGCGGTCAAAACAAGATCACACGGCGTGGCTTGATGTTCGTGCTGTCCTCCCCGTCCGGGGCGGGAAAAACGACGTTGTCACGCTTGCTGTTGCGATCGGACCGTATGGTCGAGCTTTCGATATCGGTGACCACGCGGCCCAAGCGCCCGGGCGAGGTTGACGGCCGCGATTATCATTTTATCGATCGCGCGCGCTTCGATGCCATGGTCGCAAAGGGCGAACTCTTGGAATGCGCGAAAGTATTCGGAAATTGGTACGGCACGCCACGACGGCCAGTAATCGAGGCTCTCCAGTCTGGCCGCGACGTTCTGTTTGATATCGATTGGCAAGGCACGAAGCAGCTGCGCGAGAACGAGCGCACTGATCTTGTCAGCGTCTTCATTTTACCGCCGACTGCCACGGAGTTGGAGCGCCGCCTCAAGCGCCGTGCGCAGGACAGCAAGGCCGTCATCGGTTCGCGGATGGCCAAGGCCGCCCACGAGATGAGCCATTGGAGGGAATACGACTACGTCATCGTCAATCGTGATAAAACGGCAGCCTTAGGGGAATTGCGCGGGATTCTTGCGGCGGAACGGCTCAAACGCAAACGCCAGGTCGGGCTGTCCGACTTCGTGCGCCGGCTGCAGGCAAAGCTTTAACATCATCCGCAAATGTCGATTTTTAGGTGAGGTTCTGCGACTTTCTCTGCAATGACAATTGAGGGTCTTTTAGGTGTAGATTGATTGTTCGAGCGGCTTGGCCGAAGCCTCAGTGAGGTCATGACACGGCGGTCCAAAGCGAGCGGTAAGTCAGGAAAAGCGCGCGGCCGCAAAGTGGCGGCCAAGCGCGGCACGGCGCCAGTGTCGCACCGCCGCTCATCAGGTAATGATCAGAAAATCGAAATCGCGCGGCTTGCCCGCGAGCGTGACGAAGCACTGGAACAACAGGCCGCCACTGTTGACGTGCTCACGCTTCTTAGTCGCGCAACTTTCGATCTGCAAAGCGTGCTTGACAAGGTGGCCGAATCCGCAGCGCGGCTCTGTAACGCGGAAATGGCGGGGATCACGCGAGAGCATGAGGGGGCGTATTACTACGCTTCCGTCTACAACTACCCTTCGCATCTGCACGAATTTATGAGGAATGCTCGGCACGAGCGCACGCGAGGAAGCGTGACTGGCCGCGCGCTTCTTGAAGGCAAGACTGTCCATGTGCACGATGTGACACGGGATTCCGAATACACAATGCAGGATTTTGCGCAGAAGGTCGGGATTCGAACCGCCCTGGGTGTGCCGCTTTTGCGCGACGGCGTGGCCATTGGTGTGATCGTACTGGCGCGCAGGCAGGTGCGTCCGTTCAACGAAAGAGAGATTGAGCTCGTCCGCACATTCGCGGCGCAAGCGGTCATCGCTATCGAGAATGCGCGGCTGCTCAATGAACTACGTGAATCGTTGCAGCAGCAGACGGCAACGTCGGAGATGCTCAAAGTTATTAGCGCATCGCCTGGCCAGCTTGAGCCTGTCTTCCAAGCTATGTTGGAAAACGCGGTCCACATCTGCCGGGCAAGCTTTGGCAATTTGTTGCTGTACGAAGGCGATTCCTTCCGGCATGTCGCCTTGCACAACGCACCGGAGGCCTGGATTGCCGAACAGCAACGCGATCCGATTGCTCCCCGTCGTTCGGCGCGCTTCCTTTACCGCGTAGCTGATACGAAGCAGATTGTTCACATTGCCGATGTTGCTGCAGAAAATCCTGATGAGCCAATCGCAAGAATCGCTGGCGCTCGCACTCTTCTAATCGTGCCAATGCTCAAAGAGCGCGTGCTGATCGGCGTTATCGCCATCTATCGCCAGGAAGTGAGACCCTTCATCGACAAGCAGATCGAGCTGGTCCGGAATTTCGCAGCGCAGGCGGTTATTGCCATTGAGAACACCCGGCTGCTCAATGAACTACGCGAATCGTTGGAGCAGCAAACGGCCACGGCCGAAGTGCTGCAGGTCATCAATTCGTCGGCCGGCTCGCTCACGCCGGTGTTTGAGGCAATGCTCGATCGGGCCATGCAGCTCTGCGAAGCGGCGTTTGGCGGAATCTGGATCTTGGAGGGCGACCGCTATACCGCCGTCGCGTTGCAAGGCGTTCCGGAAGCCTATGCGCAATTCCTGGCCGGCACCACGCTTATTCCCGGGCCTGGCACGGCTCCGTATCGGCTGATGCACGGCGAGTCGTTTGTCCACAACATCGACCTCAAATCTGAAGAGCCATATCAGAGAGGCGATCGACAGCGTCGCGCCTTGGTCGATCTCGGCGGCGCGCGCACGGCGCTGCAGGCCGCCTTGCGGAAGGATGATGCCGTGCTTGGCATCATCACAATTTATCGCCAGGAGGTTCGGCCCTATACCGATAAGCAAATCGAACTCCTGCAGAACTTCGCCGCGCAAGCCGTCGTCGCCATGGAGAACGCCCGGCTGCTCAGCGAACTTCGCCAATCCTTGGAGCAGCAGACGGCAACGGCCGACGTGCTGCGTGTCATCAGCTCCTCACCCGGTGAACTAGAGCCGGTTTTCCAGGCTATGCTCGCGAACGCGACGCGCATCTGCGAGGCCGAGTTAGGTATGTTATGGCGCGCTGAAGGTACCGGGTTTCGCGCCGTGTCGCTGCATGGAGTACCGCCGGATCTCGCGGGGATGCGACGTGACCAAGCCTTCCACTTTGACCCAAAAACCCCGCTTGGCCGCCTCGCGAAAACGAAACAGCTCGTTCATGTCGCGGACGCCAGGAACGAAACGGCGTACATTGAAGGCTTGCAGCCTTTCAAAGAGTTTGTAGACAAATTTGGCGCAAGCACGCTTCTTTTGGTGCCGATGCTCAAAGACGATGCGCTGGTTGGCGTGATCGCCATCTATCGCAAAGAGGTGCGGCCCTTCACCGACAAACAAATCGAGTTGGTGCAAAACTTCGGTGCCCAAGCCGTGATCGCCATCGAGAATACGCGACTGCTCAATGAGCTGCGGCAATCGTTGGACCAGCAGACGGCAACATCGGAAGTGTTGAGCGTTATTAGCCGCTCGCCCGGCGACCTTGACCCCGTCTTTGAATCGATTCTCGGCAATGCCGTTCGCATTTGCGAAGCAAAGTTCGGCGGCCTGTTCCTGAGCGAGGGCCCTGGTTTCCGAAGTGTTGCGCAGCAGGGACCACTGTTTGACTGGTGGCAGAAGGACTCGGTGCTGGACGTGCAGCGACATCCGGGCTTGCCGCTTTCGCGCGTCGCAACGACCAGAGCCGTTGTTCACATTGCCGACCTGGCGGTGGAGGCCGCTGCTTACCCAGATGATCCTCGGTTTGCGGCCCTCGTGCAGACGGCCGGCGCGCGCACGGTGCTCGGCGTACCGATGTTGAAGGAAGACGAACTCGTCGGCGCCATCATCATCTACCGCAGCGAGGGGCGGACGTTCACCGACAAGCAGATCGGGCTTATGCAGAACTTCGCCGCTGAGGCGGTGATCGCGATCGAGAACACGCGGCTGCTCAATGAGCTGCGGCAATCACTACAGCAACAGACTGCGACTGCCGACGTCCTCAAAACAATCAGCCGATCGACTTTCGATCTGCAAACCGTGCTGGATACGCTCGTTCAGTCAGCGGCGCGGCTTTGTGATGCAGAGAGCGCGTCCATCCATCGTCCGCGGGGCGATAGTTATCCCTACGCGGCGAGCTATGGGCTATCTCCAGAATATGACGAATACATGCGGGGGCGCCCTCTTGTTGCGGGGCGAGGGACCGTGCTTGGACGGGCTGTGACTGAATGCAAACCGATTCAAGTTACTGATGTTGAGGCTGATCCAGAATACACCTTAAAAGAAGGCCAGAAGCTTGCCGGATTCCGTAGCGTCGTCGGTATCCCACTGCTGCGCGAAGGTGTGCCGATTGGCGTAATAATGTTGACGCGCAACACCGTGCGGCCGTTCACCGACAAACAGATCGAACTTGCAACAACTTTTGCCGACCAAGCTGCGATCGCCATCGAGAACGTCCGCCTGTTCGACGAAATCCAGGACAAGAGCCGGCAGCTTGAGATCGCAAGCCAGCACAAGTCGCAATTCCTCGCCAATATGAGCCACGAGCTGCGGACGCCGCTC
>DATAYT010000176.1:0-3507 GCA_036272395.1 Xanthobacteraceae bacterium | reverse complement strand
GGCAAGCCGCCCATGATCTTGAACAGCGCGAGGAAGTCGCCGCGCTGCATCGGCAAAAGCTTGGCCAGCGCGGCGCGGCGCGCCGCTTCGTCCTCGGCGAGAATCATTTCGCGCACCGCGCGGATGCGGTCCTCATCGAAGAACATGTGCTCGGTGCGGCACAGGCCGATGCCTTCGGCCCCGAATTTGATCGCGGCGCGGGCATCGGCCGGCGTGTCGGCATTGGCGCGCACTTTGAGGCTGCGCAGCTCGTCGGCCCATTTCATTACTGTTGCGAATTCGCCGGCCAATACCGGCTCGAGCATCGGCACTGCGCCGGCAAGCACCTGCCCGGTGGCGCCGTCGATGGTGAGCATGTCGCCTTTTTTGAGAACCGTGCCGCCGGCGGTCAGCGTCTGCGTGCGGTAATCGACCCGCAGCGAGCCGGCGCCGGAAACGCAGGGCTTGCCCATGCCGCGCGCAACCACCGCGGCATGCGAGGTCATACCGCCGCGCGTCGTCAAAATTCCCTGGGCGGCGTGCATGCCGTGAATGTCTTCCGGCGAGGTTTCGACCCGCACCAGGATCACCTTGCGGCCCTGGCTCTTGAGCGCCTCGGCTTCATCGGACGAGAACACGATCTCGCCTGACGCGGCGCCGGGCGAAGCCGGCAATCCGGTGGCGATGATCTTGCGCTCGGCCTTCGGATCGATAGTCGGATGCAAAAGCTGGTCGAGCGCCCCCGGATCGATGCGTTTAACCGCCTCGGTCCTGTCGATCAGCTTCTCCTGCGCCAGATCGACGGCAATGCGCAACGCGGCTTGCGCGGTGCGTTTGCCGCTGCGGGTCTGCAGCATCCACAGCTTGCCTTGCTCGACGGTGAATTCGAGGTCCTGCATGTCGCGATAATGCCGCTCGAGCGTGCCTTGGATGCGCTTGAGCGCGGCAAAGGCCTCCGGCAAGGCCTTTTCCATCGACGGCTTGTCGGAGCCGGCTACCTTGCGCGCGGCTTCGGTGATTTCCTGCGGCGTGCGGATGCCGGCGACGACGTCCTCGCCTTGGGCATTGATCAGATATTCGCCGTAGAGTTTTTTCTCGCCGGTCGACGGATTGCGGGTAAAGGCGACGCCGGTCGCCGAGCTCTCGCCCATATTGCCGAATACCATCGCCTGCACGTTGACCGCGGTGCCCCAGCTTTCGGGAATGTTGTGCAGGCGACGATAGGTAATGGCGCGCTGATTCATCCACGAGCCGAACACCGCGCCTATCGCGCCCCACAATTGCGCGTTCGGATCTTGCGGGAACGGCTCACCGCGATCTTCTTTGACGCGCTCCTTGTAACGCGTGACGAGCCGCTCCAGATCGTCGGCATTGAGGTCGGTGTCGAGCGTGTAGCCGTTGCGGTCCTTGTGATCGTCGAGAATCTCCTCGAAGTGATGATGATCGATGCCGAGCACGACATCGGAATACATGGTGATGAAGCGGCGGTAACTGTCCAGCGCGAAGCGGCGGTCGCCGGATTTTGCGGCCAGCGCCTTCACCGTCACGTCGTTGAGCCCGAGATTAAGCACGGTGTCCATCATACCGGGCATCGACACGCGCGCGCCGGAGCGCACCGAGACCAACAGCGGATTGTCGCGGTCGCCGAATCTTTTGCCGGCGACCCGGCCGATCTCCGCCAGCGCGGCATCGACCTGCCGTTTCAATTCTTTCGGGTAGGTTTTGCCGTGCTGATAAAGATACGTGCAGACCTCGGTGGTGATGGTGAAGCCGGGCGGCACCGGCAGCCCAAGCTGCGCCATTTCGGCAAGGCCGGCGCCCTTGCCGCCGAGCAGATTGCGCATCGCGGCGCGGCCTTCGGCCTTGCCTCCGCCGAAGGCGTAGACCCATTTGCCTTTTGCCGGTTTTACGCGCGACGCCGTGCCGGCGGCCTTCGGCGAACCTTTGCGCGCGTTGCGCGCTGGCGACTTTTTGATCGCCTGCCGCAAGATTTTTGAGCGCGATCTGGTCATGACGTCGTGCATTGGAGATTTCCGACTTAGATGGCAGTTCCCGGCAGAGGAGGCAACATGCTTAGCGGAAGAAATGATGGACGGCGTTGAGCCCGACCAGCCCTTCGACGATCAAATAGACGGCGACGATGATGTTGAGAAGCCGCGGCACGATGAGAATGAGAACGCCGGCAATGAGCGCGACGATAGGCGAGATTTCGGTGGCGGTGATGACCATGATTTGCCTCGAAGATGGATTGATTTAAGCGCAATAGCTGCTCGATGCAGGCGAAAATCGACAAACTCTCAACGCCCAAAGCGCCGTTCGGTTCTAGCATGGTGTGGGCATTTGGGAACCGGCGATTCGCAACATTCCATGTCATTCCGGGGCCGAGCGCGGCGATGAGCCCGGAATTCATAATCCCAAGTCCGGTGGTTATGGATTCCGGACTCGCCGCTCCGCTGCGCTCCGGAATGACGGGGTCACCCCTCGATCTTCGAGAAATCCGCCACCGCGCAGGTCGCCTCGCGGATCTGATTGAGGAGCCTGAGCCGATTTTCGCGTAACGGTTTTTCCTCGACGTTGACGGTGACCTTGTCGAAGAAGGCGTCGACCGCCGGCCGCAGCTGGGCCATGGCGCGCATGGCGGCAACGAAATCCTCTTTCTTGACTGCGCGCCCCGCTTCGGTCTCGGCCATTTCAATCGCGCTGGCCAGCGCCTTCTCTTCCGGCTGGCCGTAGAGCTCGGCTTGCGGCGCGCCGGTATAGTGCCGGTTGTCCCTTTTTTCTTCGATGCGAATGATGTTGGTGGCGCGCTTGTAGCCGGCGAGCAGGTTCTTGCCGTCTTCGCTGTCGAGGAATTGTCCTAGCGCCTCGACCCGGCGCACGATCAGCAGCAAGTCATCCTGGGCATTTTTCGTCCCTGTCGCGCCTCCGGCGCTCCCCGCCTCTCGCAGCGCAAAAACTGCATCGACCAGATCATGCCGCGCGCCTTGCTCGCGCAACTGCACTTTCAGGCGGTCGGCAAAAAACGCGAGCAAATCGACCGGTAATTGCTTTCGGTTTACGACCGCATCGCGCGTACTCGCTGCGATCAGGCCGGCGGCCGCCGCCTTCGTTGTCTCGAGCACCGAAAGCCGGATGCCGTTTTCGAGCACGAGCCTGATAATACCGAGTGCGGCTCGTCTAAGCGCAAACGGATCCTTGCTGCCGGTCGGCTTCTCATCGACCGCCCAGAAGCCGACCAGCGTGTCGAGCTTGTCGGCGAGCGCGACCGCAACCGCTACCGGATCGCTCGGCACCAGATCGTCGGGCCCCTTGGGCCGGTAATGGTCCTCGATCGCATGCGCGACGGCTTCGTCCTCGCCTTGCTCTTGCGCGTAATATTTCCCCATCGTGCCTTGCAGCTCGGGAAATTCGCCGACCATTTCCGTGAGCAGGTCGGCTTTACACAGAAGCGCGGCGCGTTTTGCTTTTTTCACGTCGGCGCCGACAAGCGGCGCCAATTCCGCGGCCAATCGCTCAATCCGCTCAATG
>DATAYT010000175.1:0-7928 GCA_036272395.1 Xanthobacteraceae bacterium | reverse complement strand
GATCTAAGCGGACATCGAAATTTAAGAGCGTCACGTCCGCTTTTGACCCAAAGCGGACACTGGCGTGGCCGCGCAAAGCTAGGTTCTTAGACCGCCCCATGAGCGGACAGTGAGACCTTTTACCTTCAGTGGTTCTGATTTTGAGACTGGCCCCTCATGTGCGTGCTAGCCTGAGTACTGTCGGCACATCGGCAGTAAAAGGGAGGAAACTGTGAAAATTCAGTACGCACTGCCGTTGGCAGTTGCCATGGGATTAGGATTTGGCGCCGTTGCAATTCGGGGTCTACACGCTCGCACCACCACGCCGCCAGTTTATGTTGTGGTTGAGATTGACGAGATAATCGATGCCAATGGCTTTGAGGCTCTCCGCCAAACGGCCGACACTACCGCTGTGGAAGTCCAATCTGAGGACGGTCGCTATTTCGCGCGTACAGAAAATGTAACCGCTCTTGATGGAAGTGCGCCGAAGTTTTTCGCTTTCATTGCTTTCGATAACATGACGAAGGCAAAAACCTTTAATGATAATATGAAAAATACTACCGCGCTGCGCACCAGAGTAACGAAGTCGAGGTCATTCATCGTCGAGGGCACAATGCGCTAATCAATGTCCGCTTTTGGCGGCAAAGCCGAAATGGTCAAAATAGGCCGGAAATGGTACGACAACAGAGAAGAAGAAAATTGATCAAGTGACTGATAACACAAAAATAGCGCCACAAAGTCGGTCCCATCGATTCTGTGTCGCTCCGATGATGGAATGGACCGATCGGCATTGCCGGTTCTTCCATCGGCTGCTCACGCGCCGCGCGCTGCTCTATACCGAAATGTTGACCACCGGCGCGGTGCTGCGTGGCGATCGCGCCCGGCTGCTGCGCTACGACCCAGCCGAGCATCCCTTGGCGCTCCAGGTCGGCGGCGCCGATCCGCGCGCGCTGGCGCAGTCCGCGAAGATCGCTGCGGAGTGGGGCTACGATGAAATCAACCTGAACGTCGGCTGTCCATCGGATCGAGTCCAAGAAGGCTGCTTCGGCGCCTGCCTGATGGCCGAGCCGGGGCTGGTCGGCGACTGCGTCGTTGCGATGAAGGCCGCCGTCGCGATACCCGTTACGGTCAAATGCCGCATCGGCATCGACGAACAGGATCCGGAAGCGGCGCTGGCCGATTTTGCCGATGCGATTGAGGGCGCGGGCGCCGACGCGCTGATCGTACATGCCCGCAAAGCCTGGCTGAAAGGTCTGTCGCCGAAGGACAACCGCGAAGTCCCGCCGCTCGACTACGATCGCGTCTATCGCCTCAAGGCGGCGCATCCGCAGCTGACCATCGTGCTCAATGGCGGGGTTGGCGGCCTTGCCGAGGTGGTCGCGCATCTCGATAGGGTGGATGGCGTCATGATGGGCCGCGCCGCCTATCAGCAGCCGTGGCGACTTCTTGCCGTCGATCCTTTGGTGTTTGGCGACGCGCCGCCGTTTACGTCGCCGCGCGCGGCGGCGGCGGCACTCATTGCCTATATCGAGCGTGAGCTTGCAGACGGCGTGAGGCTTCACGCCATCACGCGCCACCTGCACGGTTTGTTTCAGGGTGTGCCGGGCGCGCGGGCGTTCCGCCGGCGGCTCGCCGAGGCGGGAGCCTCGCCACAAGCCGGCGCGGCGTTGCTGCGCGAGGCGCTCGCACTGGTGTCGAACGAGAATCTGGACGAACCGCGCGCAGCGGCGTAGCAGGAGGCGCAAGAGCGCGTGACGCCGCGCGCCGGGAAGGGTAAATGCTGCTTGGCGTTCCGTTGAGCGAGCTGTTCTGGCTCGCACTGGCAATCATCATCGCAGGCGTTGTCACCGGACTGCTCGCCGGATTGTTCGGTATCGGCGGCGGCGCCGTCATCGTGCCGGTGCTCTACGAAGTCTTTCGCCTGCTCGGCGTGCCCGATGAAGTCCGCATGCAGCTCTGCATCGGCACCTCGATCGCGATCATCGTGCCGACGACGATCCGCTCTTATCGGGCGCATCGTGAAAAAGGTTTGGTGGTTCCAGGCGTGATACAGGTCTGGGCGGTGCCCGCGGTGCTTGGCGTCGTCTGCGGGGCGATTATTGCCGCGGTCGCTCCCGCGGAAGTGTTCAAGATCGCGTTCATCGTGATCGCGACTTTCATTGCGTGCAAATTTCTCTTCGCTGGCGACCGCTGGAATCTGGGCAGCGAATTGCCAAGCCCTGTGACCATGCGCCTTTATGGCTTTGGCATCGGTCTTGGTAGTTCACTGATGGGGGTAAGCGGCGGGTCGTTGTCCAACATTGTTTTGACGCTCTATGGCAAGCCGCTCCACAACGCCGTTGCCACGTCTTCAGGGCTAGGCGTGCCGATCACAATTGTTGGCGCGCTTGGCTATATCGCCGCCGGTTGGCCGCATGAGGCGCTGCTGCCGCCGCTCTCGCTCGGCTTTGTTTCCTTGATCGGATTGGTGGTGATGGCGCCGCTGTCGAGCCTGACTGCTCCTTACGGCGCGCGGCTCGCGCACCGGCTGTCGCACCGGGCGCTCGAAATCGCCTTTGCGATTTTCCTCTTGTTGGTGTCGCTGCGCTTTGTCGTCAGCCTGTTCTAAACACGCAGGTGCATTTCCCGGACGCGGTGCAGCGCAATAGCGATGCACCGCAGATCCGGGATCGTCCCAAGCCCGGCATTTGTGAAGATCCCGGTTCTGCAGCGCATCACTTCGTGCTGCGCTGCGCCCGGGAAACAAAAAAGTCCTTACGGATATCCTTTGAGCATCAGCCGGTCGCCGTTGACCTGCCAGCTCTGCAGGCGGTTGAGAAAGCTCATGCCCAGAAGGCTCGTGCGCAATTGGCCGGGCTGCGCGACCAGTGCCTCGACTGAACGCTCTTCGAGCTCGCCCATGGCGACGCGATCGAGCGTCACTGGCGCGGCGCGCGCGCGCCCATTCGCCGTCTCGATATTGACGGTGTAGTTCAGCAAGGCGAGCGGCAAACCGGCCGCCTTGGCATCCTCTGCCGTGAGCACGACCGAAGTCGCGCCGGTATCGACCACCATGTGCACCCGCGCCCCGTTGATTTGTGCGGAAATCGCAAAATCTCCGGAGCTTGTGCGCGCCACCTCCGCGGAGCGGCCGTGCGAGATCACGTGGCCCGGCATCAATTCCGCAATCACGCGGTCGGCCACCTGGTTCACCTCGTAGCGATAGGAATATCCGATCACAAGCACGATGCCGATAACGGCCCACAATAGCGCGCCCATGATCGCTTCGGTCAAACGGTCGCGGAAAATAGCGAACAGCGCGGCGGCGAGGAAAACGAGGATCGCAAGCTTGTAAGCAAGCGAGCCGAACTCGTCTGTGGTGAGCGGACCCACTGTACCGGCGCCGTGACGTGCGATCAGCACGAGAATGGCAACCACAAGCCCAAGCAGAAGAAGCCACAGCAAGCGCTGACGCACGGTGACTATCCTCTTGAGTTTTGCCGACAGGCTCTCGGATTGCGCTGGCGTTTGCGAGGCATCAGCGCGGTTGGGTGCGGCGCCATGATCGGTCTCGGTGAGAGCATCGGCTGCGGAATCACGATGCAAGATAAAGGTGCGACAGCGGAACGCAATCCCCCGTACTTTGTTCCAGTTCTTCGGCGCTGGCATACAGCAACGAAGATTGATCGCCCCTCAACTGAGCGCGGCGGCGCGCCCTGATCAAATCATGGTCAGTCGGCCCGGCCGGCGTGCTGGCGAGCCCAATTCCGACGCTGTAAGGTTGCGCCGCTCAATGAAAGAGGCGAGGGCGATGAAGCTTTACGATGGCGGCCGCGCTCCGAATCCGCGCCGCGTCCGCATTTTTCTGGCCGAGAAAGGCATCACTGTCCCGGCCGAACAGCTCGACCTAGGAGCATTACAGCACCGGACCGAAGCCTATACGGCGATCAATCCGATGCAACGCGTGCCCGCGCTGGTTCTCGACGATGGCACCGTGATTGCCGAATCCATTGCTATTTGCCGCTATTTCGAGGCGGTTCAACCAGATCCGCCGCTGTTCGGGGTCGGCGCACTGCAAAGCGCGCTCGTCGAGATGTGGAATCGCCGGGCTGAACTTCACCTCCTGTTTCCGGTGTCGAGCGTGTTCCAGCATTTGCATCCGGCCATGAGCCGGATGGTCGACCCCCAGGTGCCGCAATGGGGCGAGGCGAACAAGCCTCGGGTGATGCAGTTTCTGGCGTTCCTCGATCGCGCGCTGAAGGACCGCCCCTATGTCGCGGGCGCCGATTACACTGTCGCCGACATCACGGCACTGGTCGCGGTCGACTTCATGCGGGTGTCGAAAATGGCGGTCCCGGACGGCTTGAGCAATGTGCAGCGCTGGCACAAAGCCGTTTCCGCACGGCCCAGCGCCGCGGCGTAATGTTCAACGCAGCGATGTCGGTGAAGCGGTGGCGGCGATACCGTAACCCTCGCTTGACGTGGCAATGCCAGGTTCGCCGGTCAGAAGGAGAATTCCGATCAAACCGAGCGCGACATAGAGTGCCGCGCAGGTCCAAACGCCGCGAGAATTGCGCATCGCACCGCCTTCCAATTTGCAGTCGCTCGGCAGAACGCCGACTCGCGCGTTTGGGTTCCACGATTCCGTTATCCGGCGCCGAAAAAAATGACTCGGCGTCGCAAGCATGCCGCTCGCCCTCTATAAAACCCGACACGAAATTCTGCAGTGACGAAAGTAACAGAGGGCAGGGCGGCGCAAGGCGCCCGTAGCGCCCACACGCATCATTCCCTTTCGCGCGCTTTGGCCGCGCGCAAGAGATGCCGGTACGTGCCGTCGAACACGGTATCGGTTCGCGACGTCCAGGTGGTATCGGCGGCAAGCGAAGGCCGGCTGCCGTGGATGCGACGCCCGCGCAACTCCCGTTCCGCCGCTTCCTCTTGGTCCATCGCCGCCAAAGTGAAGTCCGCGATCACGGGCAGTACCAGAATCTGCAGCATCGGCTCGCCCGGCCGGAAAATATGCGTGTGTCCCTCGACCGGGGATTTGAACACGACGAATGAAATCATCGGCCACCATTCCGTGCGCAACAGCGCAGGCACCGCGATGGGAACGGTGTCGGTTGGATCGGTGTAGAAACGCGGATGGGGCTCGGTGCGTACCGCCCACTCTTTTCCAACTTTCAGATCGAGCAGCAGCTGGTAAGTGTAATAATCCTGGCCAAAGCTGCGAAACGGCGGCCACATCAGATCGCCGCTATCGTCGGGGCGCGGTCCGAAATCACCGTCGAAAACAAGCTTGCCGTTTGTCCTGCTGACCCGAAGCTCGTTGTCATGGGGATAGAAGACCTCGATGCCGTATTGCGCGCCTTCGGTAAAAGGTGCGCAATGCCAAGCGAATTCCTGCGAGCCATCTGTGCGCGGCTCTGGCTGGCCCGCCCAGCCCGGCATTTCAAGCTTGGTCCGGCGCGGCGCGAGCCCGGGATGGACCAGCCGGTATTTGACCTGTTGCATGGCGCGGTCCGGTGACTGGCGGCGGCAAACCATGTTTGCCGCTTCTATCGTTTGAAACCAAGGCTAGAAAACCCGCAGCGCACCAAGAGTTCCCGCGCCGGGCTGTGTTCGGCTTCCCCTCCCGGCTAATTTTGTGCGCAAGCGGCCTGCCCGGACGCTTGCCAGGTCTGTGGGGCATCTGCGGCCGATTGGCCACCCCGTTTGCGCCAAACCGAAAGCTGCTATCACCGTCCCACGCTCCTGCGCGCAAGCGCAGGTGACGCGGCAACGGAGCCGGCTCGGACCCCGGCCGGATTCTATAAAGGTCGGTTTCAAAGCCCGGGAGGTTTTGGTGCCATTGCTTCGCCTATCTGTTGCCGCCCTCGGCGCGGCAGTCCTGGTTGCCGCGGTAGGCGCGAAGGCCGACGATTGGCCAACCCGGCCGATCAGGGTCATCAGCCCGTTCGCGGCCGGAAGCGCCTCCGACACCGTCAGCCGCGTCGTGCTCGACCGCGTCTCTCAGCTCCTCGGCCAGCCGATGGTGATCGAGGCCAAGCCGGGCGCCGGCGGCATCGTCGGATTTGCCGACGTCGCCAAGGCCGATCCGGACGGCTACACACTGGTCACCAGCTCGACTTCGCTCGGCACCGGCATGGTTCTGCATCGCAGCCTGCCTTACGATCCGGCGAAGGATTTCGTCGGGATCGCGATGTTGGGCGTCCAGCCCAACGTGCTGGTCGCTTCCAAAGAGAGCGGGTTCAAAACCGTCGCCGATTTGGTCGCCGAGGCCAAGGCGAAACCGGGCGCGCTGACCTTCGCCTCCGCGGGCATCGGTTCGTCCTCGCATATGGCCGGCGAGCGATTAAGGCTTGCCGCCAATATCGACGTTCGGCATGTGCCGTTCCGCGACGCCGGATTGACCGAAGTGATGGCCGGCCGGATCGATTTCTATTTCATTCCGCTCGCCGCGGCGGCCTCGGCGCTTGGCAGCGGCAAGCTCAATGTGCTCGCGGTCAGTTCGCCCAAGCGGTCTGCTTTGCTGCCGGACGTGCCGTCGATCGTCGAGGCCGGCTATCCTGATGCGATATTCCGCTTCTGGCTGGGATTGTCGGCGCCGGCGCGCACACCGCCCGCGATCATCAACAAGATCCACGATGCGGTCGAGAAAGCGCTTGCCGATCCTGGCATGAAAGACAAATTGGCGAATCTCGGTGTCGAGCCGGAGTCGATGAGCGTTGAGGCATTCGACAAGTTCGTCAAAGACGATCTCGCCTCGACCGTGCAGCTCGCCAATCAAGCGCATATCGAGCCGCTGGATTAATCAGTCGTCATTGCCGGACTTGATCCGGCGATCCATGCGGTCGTGCCGCTTGCATAGACCGCCGGCATAGGCGAGCCAATGGGTCCGGCCCGAAGTGGCCGGCCCGATGACAAGCTCCGCGACGCCGTTCGACGAACGGCCATGCCCGGCGGTGACGAGGTGCATTTACCGATTCAACAGCGCAATCAGGCTGGACGTATCCCAGCGCTTGCCGCCCATTTTTTGGATTTCCGAGTAGAACTGGTCGACGAGCGCCGCGACCGGCAAATGGGCGCCGTTGCGGCGCGCTTCCGATAAGCAGATGCCGAGGTCCTTGCGCATCCAATCAACGGCAAAGCCAAAATCGAATTTGCCTGCAACCATGGTCTTATAGCGATTCTCCATTTGCCAGGATTGCGCAGCGCCTTTGGAGATCGTGGCGATCAGTTTTTCGATGTCGAGGCCGGCGCGCATCGCAAAGTGCAGGGCTTCCGCCAGCCCCTGCACCAAACCGGCGATGCAAATCTGGTTGACCATTTTGGCGAGCTGGCCTGAGCCTGAAGCGCCCATCAGGTTGCAGGCGCGCGCATAGGCGGCAATCACCTTCTCGGCGGGTCCGAACGGGCCTTCATCGCCGCCGCACATGACCGTGAGCACGCCGTTTTCCGCGCCGGCCTGGCCGCCGGAAACCGGTGCGTCGATAAATTCGAAGCCGCGTTTCTTGGCTTCGCCGTAAAGCTCGCGCGCGATCTCGGCGGAAGCGGTCGTATGATCAACCACAATGGCGCCCTTGCGTGCTCCGGCGAAGACGCCGTCCTTGCCGAGCATGACCTCGCGTAGATCGTTGTCATTGCCGACGCAGACCATGACCAAGTCCTGGCCTTCGGCCGCCTGCCGGGGCGTCGGCGCGAGCCGGCCCTGAAATTGGGCCACCCATTTCTCGGCCTTGGCAGCCGTGCGGTTGTAGACGGTGACCTCGTGGCCACCCTTCCTCTTGAGATGCCCGGCCATCGGATAGCCCATGACGCCGAGACCGAGAAATGCCACCTTGGCCATGACTCCTCCTTGCTGTGCGGTTTCGCTTGCGGCTGCGATATCTATATACCGGACAGTGCATTAAGCAGGATGATTGCGACGGAGCTTCCGCTTCCTCGAGCGGCCTCTCCGCACGTTGACCGAT
>DATAYT010000174.1:0-6632 GCA_036272395.1 Xanthobacteraceae bacterium | reverse complement strand
GCAGGCGGACGCCCGCATGCGCGAAAGTTATCTCGACGAATTTCCCGGCTATTACAAGACCTCGGACGCGGGCCTGAAGGACGAGGATGGGTACCTGACCATTCTCGGCCGCACCGACGACATCATCAATGTCGCCGGTCATCGGCTCTCGACGGGCGGCATCGAGGAAGTCCTCGCCGTGCACTCGGATGTCGCGGAATGCGCGGTGCTGGGGATCAAGGATGAGATCAAGGGCGAACAGCCCTGCGGCTTTCTCGTCTTGAAGGCGGGCGTGAACCGCCCGCATGCCGAGATCGAAAGAGAAGTCGTCGCGCTGGTGCGCGAAAAAATCGGCCCCGTCGCGGCGTTCAAGATCGCCATCACTGTGGCGCGGCTGCCGAAAACCCGCTCCGGCAAGATTCTACGCGGCACCATGAAGAAGATCGCCGACGGCGAGACCTGGCAGATGCCCGCGACCATCGACGATCCGGCAATCCTCGACGAGATCGGCACCGCACTCAAACGCAAAGGCGCGGACGCAGCGGTCAAATAGGCATCGCACGAATGGCGCGGTGGTGCGTTAGACCGGAATGGGTGTTGCGAGAGTCCTCCTTTTTTTGATCGTGGCCGCGCTGTCGGCCGGGCTTGCGCTGGCGCAGGAGCAAAGCGCGCCGCCCGCAGCACCCAACGCGGTTGCGCCGGCCGCGCCCAATGCGAGTACGCCGCAGAACCAAGCCGCTGCCCCCGCATCGCATCCCCCTACTCCCGACGATATCTGCCGCGCGCTCGAACAGGACGCCGCCGAGAACGAGCTGCCGGTCGAGTTCTTCGCCCGGGTCATTTGGCAGGAAAGCCGCTTCAATGCGCGCGCGGTGAGCAACAAAGGCGCGCAAGGCATCGCCCAATTTATGCCAGCGACCGCGGATTATCGCGGGCTCGTCGATCCGTTCGATCCGATCGAAGCGCTGAAGAATTCGGCGCGCTATCTGCGCGATCTCAAAGCCCGCTTCGGCAATCTCGGTCTCGCCGCCGCGGCCTATAACGCCGGACCTGGGCGCGTGAGCGCCTGGCTCACCAGCCATCGCCCGCTGCCGGGCGAGACCCGCAACTATGTCGCCATCATCACCGGCTGGACCGCGGACGAATGGGCTTCGGCCAACCCGCCGAAAACGTCGGAAACGACGATTCCGCAAGGCGTGCCGTGCACCCGGCTCGCCAATCTGATCCTGGCGCCGAAAGAACAGGCGCAGCGCATGGCGGCCTATGTGCCGCGCTGGGGCATGCAGCTCACGGCAAATTGGTCGGAGAGCAAGGCCTGGGCGACGTATCGGATGATCCAGAAGCAATATGCGGCGCTGATCGGCGATCGCGAGCCGATTGTCATAAGGAGCCGCGGCATCGGTTTAGGCTTCGCCATGCGTTACAATATCCGCATCGCCGACGACGATCGCGCTTATCTCGAAAAATTCTGTCGGAAGCTGATCGGCGCGGGCGGCGCCTGCGTCGTGCTGCGGAACGATCGAGGGTAGCACGTCATCCAGAGGTGGCCGCCCTTGGCGGCCCTCGAAGATGAGTTTTCGGGCCGTCGCCCTTCGAGCCTCGCCCCGACAAGTCGGGGCTCGCACCTCACGGTGACGGAAAACATTCAACCAAAATTCGGAATCACTCGCTCTTTTGCCCGCCGCCGAGCTGTTTGAGCTTGGCGAATACGGCCTCGACGTTGAGCTCCTCGCCCGGCTTCTTTGCCTCCGGCTCAGGCTCTTCCTTCGGCGCGGTGGTCACCGACGCCGGTAACAGCGTGGCGCCTGGCTCCTCCACCGGCGCCGGCTTCTCCTTCGCCGCCCTCTGCACTTCGAGATCGAGATCGATCTGCGAGCACAGCCCGAGCGTCACCGGATCCAGCGGCGTCAGATTGGCGGAATTCCAGTGCGTGCGCTCGCGGATCGCCAGGATGGTCGATTTGGTGGTGCCGACGAGCCGCATGATCTGGCTGTCCTTGAGCTCGGGGTGATTGCGCACCAGCCAGAGGATCGCGTTGGGTCGGTCCTGGCGGCGCGAAACCGGCGTGTAGCGCGGCCCCTTTTTCGGCTTGGCCTCGGGCAAACGCACCTTCGGCTCGGCGATGTGCAGCCGGTGATTAGGATCGGCCTCCGCCGCCTTGATCTCCTCGCGCGTCAACTGGCCGGTGAGGATCGGATCGAGGCCCTTGATGCCCTGCGCCGCGTCGCCATCGGCGATGGCTTTGACCTCGAGCGGATGCAGATGGCACAGTTCGGCGATCTGATCGAACGACAGCGAGGTGTTCTCGACCAGCCAGACGGCAGTGGCTTTCGGCATTAAAGGCGTGACCATAGGTAAATCTCCTCTGTGCTCCGCCCGCCCCTTTGGCGAAGCCACTCACGTCATCAACGATGACTGGAAAAGCTGATGGAATATAGGCGGCGCGGGGATCCGGCGCAACTGGCCGTTTGCCGCGGATATCAGCGGTTTGCTGAAGTGTCTTGCCGGTTTTAACTGTATTTGGAACCGCGAATCGATCGCAAACGCGGTTTATGGAACGACGCCCTTCACTGCATTGGCGAAGGCCTCGTAAGCAATCGATCCATCCGCGGCGATCGGCAGCCCCTCGCGCACCCGCACTTTTAATTGCTCGCGCGCGTTTGGTGAAAGCTCAGACAGCGCTTTGCCGGACGGACCGACCGGCACGGTATTAGAATCCCAGAAATCGTCGAAACTCAAGAAACTCACGCGAATGCGGATCACCTCGCTCTCGATCGCGGTGAGTCCGGCTTGTTTCCAGATCGCTTGCATGGCGTCGCGCGCCGAAGCCTCGACATTCGGCCGTTGCGGCGGCGTCAGACTTAAATCTTTCATCGCCGCCGCCAGGGGCGCGAGCGGAAAGCCGTCGGGAAACTCCCACATGTAAGTGGCAACGACACCGCCCGGCCGCACCACTCGCGCCAGTTCGCGCGCGGCTTTCGCCGGGTCGGGAATAAAAACGATCACCAATGCCATGCTGGCGGCGTCGAAACTCTTGTCAGGAAACGGCAGCGCCTGAGCGTCGGCGACGCGAAATTCCGCGCCCCTTGTCCCCGCCCTCCCCCGCGCATAAGCGAGTTGGCCTTTGGATGGATCGACGCCGATGACGGCCGCCGGCGAACACTTCGCGATCAGCACTTCGGTGAAGGCGCCATTGCCGCAGCCGGCGTCGAGCCATTTCAGTTTTTTCGGCGCATCGAGCCAGTCGAGGAATTTTTCACCGGCAAGCCGGCTCCAGCGGCCCATCAGCCGCTCATAGGCCTTGCCATCGGCGAACAGGTTCGGCGTTTCGGTCATGTCGCATCATTCCGCGGTGGCTTTGTTTTCGCGCGCCTTGATCGCTGCCCAGACCCGGCTCGGCGTCGCCGGCATATCGATGTGCTCGATGCCAAGCGGGTTCAGCGCGTTAAGAATGGCGCTCATGATTGCGGGCGGCGCGCCGGTGGCGCCGGCTTCGCCCGCCCCTTTGACGCCGAGCGGATTGGTCTTGGCCGGCACTTCGGTCAGCTCAGAAACCAGTTCCGGCAGATCGTCGGCGCGCGGCATGGCGTAGTCCTGGAAACTGCCGGTGACGAGTTGGCCTGACGAATCGAACACGATCGCCTCCATCAGCGCCTGCCCCGCGCCCTGCGCGACGCCACCGTGGATCTGGCCCTCGCACAACAGGCGATTCATCACCTTGCCGACGTCGTCGACCGCTGCATAGCGCTCCAGCGTCACCGCGCCGGTGTCAGGATCGATTTCCACTTCGCAGACGTGACAGCCGTTCGGATAGTTCGGTGGTTCGGCAGCGAAGGTGCCGGAGGCTTCCAGCCCGACATCGAACTGCGGCGGCAGCATCACCGGGTGGTAGAACGCCTTGGCAACGTCGGTCAGCGGCAGCGCGCGGTCCGTGCCCACGATGCGGAAGGCGCCGTCCTTGAATTCAATATCGCCGGCGGCGGCTTCCAGCATCGTCGCCGCCATCGGCTTTGCTTTTTCGATAATCGCGTCGGCGGCGCGTTTGAGCGCATTGCCGCCGACATGCATGCTGCGCGAACCGTAGGTGCCGCGGCCCATCGGCACCGCGTCGGTGTCGCCCTGGATGAAGCGGATATTCTCGAATGGCACGCCGAGCCATTCGCTCACCATCTGCATGTAGACGGTCTGATGGCCCTGGCCGTGCGAATGGGTGCCGGCGAGTATGGTGAGCATGCCACTCGGATCGAAGCGCAGCACCATGCGGTCGTTGAACACCGCGGCTTCTTCCAGGAAATAGCCGATGCCGCGGCCGCGCAGCATGCCGCGTTTTTTCGATTCGGCGGCGCGCTTACCGAATCCATTCCAGTCGGCGAGCTTGAGGCATTCGTCCATGACATAGACGAAATCGCCACTGTCATAGGTGATGCCGGTTTGCAGCTTATGCGGCATCGCCGCGGCCGGAATGTAATTGCGCCGGCGGATGTCCACCGCATCGATGTTCAGGACGCGTGCGGCGCGGTCGAGCAGCATTTCGATCAGGAAGGTCGCTTCGGGCCGTCCGGCGCCGCGATACGGCGCAAGCGGAATCGTATTCGTCAGCACCGCTTTGCCGACGGCGTGGACCGCGGGGATTTGATAGACGCCGGGCGAAAGCCGCATCGCGAACAGCGGCACCACCATCGACGCGCCGAAGACATGCGAACCCATGGCGTGCAGGGCGCTGACGCGAAGCCCCAGAATCTTGCCGTGCTCATCGAGCGCCAGCTCGCCGGTGACGATCTGGTCGCGGCCTTGCGAATCGCCGAGCAAGGCTTCGGAACGGGTCGAGACCCATTTGACCGGACGGCCGCCGACGCGGCGCGACGCCCACACCACCAGCGCATCTTCGGGATAGCCGCCGAACTTCATGCCGAAGCCGCCGCCGACATCGGGCGAGATGACGCGAAGCTTGGTCTCGGGAATTTTCAGCACTTGGCCCGCCACCGCCGAGCGCGTGCCATGCGGGTTCTGCGAGGTCGAATACAGCGTGTAGCTGTCGCTGTCGGGATGATAGATGCCGATCGCCGCGCGCGGCTCGATTGAATTCGCCGTGATGCGATTGTTGTTGAGCTTGAGCGAGATGACGTGGCCAGCCTTGGCGAAGGCGGCGTCAGTCGCGTCCTTATTGCCCATCATCAGCGTGAAGGCGGTGTTGTTCGGTTGTTCGTCCCACACCGCCGGCGCGCCCGGCTTGACCGCATCCTCGACGCCGACCACCGCTGGCAGCGGTTCATAGTCGACTTCGATCAATTCGGCGGCGTCGCGCGCCTGTACATAGGTCTCCGCCACCACAAAGGCGACGCGATCGCCGACGGCGCGCACCTTGTTGACTTCGAGAATGCTGCGCAGCGTGCGGAATCCCTTGGGGCCGCCCATATCCTCCGGCATCGGCGGCGCCAGACCGCCGAGCTTGTCGGCGGCCACATGCGCGCCGGTAAGGACGGCGAGTACCCCTGGCGCGGCTTTCGCCTTCGCCGTATCGACACGCTTGAGACGGGCGTGCGCATGCGGCGACATGACCACGACGCCATAGCACTGCTGCGGCAGGTCGAGGTCATCGACATAGCGGCCGCGGCCGGTGATGAATCGCGGATCTTCGACCCGGGGGACGGGTTGGCCGACACCGAACTTGTTCAAGCAGAACTCCTCATCGTAATTGTGTCCGGTCGTCCTGAGATGCGCGCGACAGGCGCGCCTCGAAGGACGTCGGCCGAGGCGCTGGAGATGTCACCCTTCGAGGCTCGCTTCGCGCACCTCAGGGTGACGGAATGAGCTACCATCATAGTCAGCAACTGTAGCAATGAGAATGGAGCGAGACGGCATGGCGGCGATTCCGGACAAAGCTCGCTTCGATTACATCGTCGTCGGCGCCGGATCGGCCGGTTGCGTGCTCGCCAACCGGCTCACCGAATCCGGCCGCCATCGCGTGCTGTTTATCGAAGCCGGCGGCCACGACCGGCACATCTGGATTCACATTCCGTTCGGCTACGGCAAGCTGTTCGACAATGCCAAAGTCAATTGGCTGTACAAGACCGAGCCGGAACCGGAGCTCAACAACAGGCAGATCATCCAACCGCGCGGCAAAGTCCTGGGCGGATCAAGCTCGATCAACGGCTTGCTCTATGTCCGTGGCCAGCACGAGGACTACGATCAGTGGCGCCAGCTCGGCAATACCGGCTGGGGTTTTGCCGACGTGCTGCCCTATTTCCGGCGCGCCGAGGATCAAGCGCGCGGCGCCGACGATTTCCATGGCGTTGGCGGCCCGCTTGCCGTATCCGACGTCTGCGAGCCGCATCCGTTGTGCGAAGCCTTCATCGAAGCGGCGCAGCGCGCCGGCGTCCCGCGCAACGATGACTTTAACGGCGCGGCGCAGGAGGGCGCCGGCTATTTCCAATTGACGGCGAAAAACGGCCGGCGCTGGTCGACCGCGGTCGGCTATCTGCGCCAGGCGCGGCGGCGGCGCAATCTCGCCGTTGTACCGAACGCTTTGGCCAGCCGCATTCTGTTCTCAGGACGCCGCGCTGTTGGCGTCCAGTATCACCAGCATGGAGTGCCGCGCACCGCCTATGCGGACGGCGAAGTGATCGTGTCGGGCGGCGCATTCAATTCACCGC
>DATAYT010000173.1:0-9918 GCA_036272395.1 Xanthobacteraceae bacterium | reverse complement strand
CAGTGCAAGCGCGGGGCAGGTGCGACGCATACGCTCGACGATGCGCAGATAATCGGCTCGCGTATGCCGGCGGTTCATGGCGGCGAGGATTCGGTCCGAACCGGATTGCACCGGCAAATGCAGTTGCGGCATCAGCTTCGGCAAATCGCGATGCGCCGCTATTAAATCATCATCCATGTCATGCGGATGACTGGTCGTGTAGCGCAGACGCTCGACGCCCGGCACCTGCCCGACGCGTTGCAGCAGGCGCGCCAGCGACCAGGCCCGGCCGTCCGGACCCATGCCGTGATAGGCGTTGACGTTTTGCCCGATCAGCGTCACCTCGCGCACGCCGGCTTCGGCGAGCGATTCGGTTTCGGCAACAATACCATTGACCGGTCGCGACAGTTCGGCGCCGCGCGTATAGGGCACGACGCAAAACGTGCAAAACTTATCGCAGCCTTCTTGCACCGTGACGAAAGCGCAAGCACCGCGCGCGCGGGTCGCCGCTGCCGTTGGCGCGGCAAGAGCCGCAAATTTGTCGTCCGTTGAAAATTCGGTATCGATCGCGCGCCGTCCATCCGCCGCGCGTGCCAACAAGCTGGGCAGCCGGTGATAGCTCTGCGGCCCGAACACCAAATCGACCGCAGGGGCCCGGCGGATAATCTCTTCGCCCTCGGCTTGCGCCACACAGCCGGCAACCGCGATCAGCACACGGCGGTTTTCCGCAGCCGCGGCTTCTTTCAATCGGCGCATGCGGCCAAGTTCGGAATAGACCTTTTCGGCAGCTTTTTCCCGGATGTGGCAGGTGTTGAGAATGACGAGATCGGCATTTTCGGCCGTGCCGGTCTCGACATAGCCGTGGGGCGCCAGGGTGTCCGCCATCCGACGCGAGTCGTAGACGTTCATCTGGCAGCCGAACGATTTGACGTAGAGCTTGCGGGCTTTCGTCATGCGGCGATCGCTAATTTAACCCTGTGTTGCAGATGACGAAATAAGCTCCGGTCCGACAATCCACGGCGGCGATGAAGCGGCTTAGCCGGTTTGTCGATATTCGCGCAATATATATGCCTAATCCGACGCTTCGGCCTCTGTTGCCGGCGGCGGATGTCATATTGGCATCCGGCGCCTTGCAGCCACCATTGCGACGGTCGCTCCAAATCGCGAGCGACGCATCATCAGCCGAAATCGCGGCGTAGCACCAGCGCGGTCGCGCCGTCTTCGTAATAGCCCTGCCGGCGGCCGACTTCGTTGAATCCGGCGCGACGATAGAGCCGGCACGCCGGCGCATTGTGCTCACCGACTTCGAGGTAGACGGCGCGGATGCCAAGACCGGCCAGGCGCCGCAGATGCAGATCAAGGAGTTGTCGGGAGAGGCCCCGCCCGCGCCATGCCGGCGCAATCGCGACCGAGAGGATCTCCGCTTCGCCCACGGCAAGACGCGACATGATGAATGCGACCAGTTTGCCGCCCGCTGTCATGCGTTGCGTTACCACATTGCACTCGACCAACAGCCGCAGAATTTCGTCTTCGCCCCAGCCGCGCCGAAACGAAACGCCGTGCAGCGCCGCAATTGCCGCGGCGTCGGCCGGCCGCGCTTCCGCGATGGTTGGCTTTTTGCGGCCAAAGAGGCGAGATACGAGCCGTATCATCGGCGCGGCAGCTGCGCGGCATTTTGCGGCTGCGCGTCCGGCGCGCGCAGATATTGCGGATGAGGCAGCGATTGCGCTTGCGGCGTAACGGCGCCGATCTGCGCCACCCAGACGATATCGGGCGCCTCGCGCGGATCAACGGCGCGGGGCGGCGCTGCGTTCTTCGCCAATCCGTCGGCGACCGCTCGCGCCGCCGAGCCGACGAGACAAGCCGGCGCGCTGGACGCCGCGGCTACCGCCTCGCTTAAACGCGCCAATTGCGGGCTAACGATGGTGTGCCCGCCGGGTCCGAACACCTGCAGAAATACGTGCCCGTGCCGGGCGTCGATCGCGGCGACCACCGGAGACTTGCCGTTGCCGGCAAGGTAAGGCGCGGCATAGACCGATAGTGTTGAGACACCGACGACCGGCACGCCGGTGGCGACGCCAAAACCGCGCGCGGCGGCAAGGCCGACCCGCACGCCGGTGAAACTTCCCGGTCCGGTGGTTACGGCAATGCGGCCGAGGTTGCGAAAAGTCATGTCGGACCGGTTCATGACCCGCGCGATCAGCGGGATCAGCGACTCGGCATGGCCGCAGACCATCGGCAGGGTCTCGCTGGCGACGATCCCATGGTCGGTGTCCAGAACGGCAGCCGCGCAAGCCGCGAGCGCCGTATCAATGGCAAGCACACGCATGGAGCGTCACAAAGATAAAGTGGCCGCCGGCGTCGACTACGCCGGGTCACATCGGACGGACTTCGGTAACGTCGGGAATGAAATGGCGCAGCAAATTCTGAATGCCATGGCGCAGCGTCGCGGTCGACGACGGGCAGCCGGAACAAGCGCCTTTCATGTTGAGATAGACGACGCCATCCTTGAAACCGCGGAACGTGATGTCGCCGCCATCGTTGGCGACCGCAGGGCGAACCCGGGTCTCGATCAGCTCCTTGATGGTGGCGACGGTGGCGGCGTCCGCCTCGTCGAAGAATTCTTCGCCGTCTTTGACCTCGGCGCCGCCGGCGGTGATCAGCGGCGCGCCGGACATGAAGTGCTCCATGATCGCGCCCAGGATCATCGGCTTGAGCTGCTGCCATTCGCCCGCGCTCTTTGTCACGGTAATGAAATCGGAGCCGAAGAATACCCCGCTCACGCCCGGGATGCCGAACAGCCGTTCCGCGAGCGGTGATTGTTCGGCTTGTTCCGCGTCACGCATATCGAGGGTGCCAGTTTCTAGCACCGGACGGCCGGGCAGGAATTTCATCGTCGCTGGATTCGGCGTGGCTTCGGTCTGAATGAACATCGTGCCCTCCATCACGGAACGCCGCTTTCTTCGATCGAAGCGGCGCGGTGACCTATTAAGTGGCGAATTTGCCCGCAAGTTCAAGGGCGGCCGGCGCAGCGGATAAGCAAGCAGCCGCGGCATTCTAGCTCCGCACGAAGCCGACCACGTCTTTGACCGCATCCATGGTCTGGCGCGCCATTTTTCGCGCGCGTGCCGCGCCATCGGCCAGAACTGCATCGATCGCCGCCGGATCGGCAAGAAGCCGTTTCATTTCCGCGCCGATCGGCCCAAGCTTGGCGACCGCAAGATCGGTCAACGCCGCCTTGAAGGTCGAGAATTGGGCGTTGCCGAATTGTTTGAGCACGCCGGCGCGGTCGATGTCGGCAAGCGCCGCATAGATACCGACAAGGTTGTCGGCCTCAGGTCGCGTCGCCAGCCCCTTTTCGTCGCTCGGCAACGGCTCCGGATCGGTCTTGGCGCGGCGGATTTTCTGCGCAATCGCGTCAGCGTCATCGGTCAGGTTGATGCGGGAAAAATCGGACGCGTCCGACTTCGACATCTTTTTTGAGCCATCGCGCAGCGACATCACCCGCGTTGCCTCGCCGGTGATGAGCGGCTCCGGCAATGGGAAAAAAGCGTCGCCGCAGCCTTTTTCCCTGATCGATTGGCCGAAGTCGTTGTTGAATTTTTGCGCGATGTCGCGCGACAATTCCAGATGCTGCTTCTGGTCTTCGCCGACCGGCACATGGGTGGCGCGATAAACCAGAATATCGGCAGCCATCAGCGTCGGATAGGCGTACAGGCCGACCGAAGCATTCTCGCGATCCTTGCCGGCCTTCTCCTTGAACTGTGTCATTCGGTTAAGCCACCCCAGCCGCGCCACGCAATTGAATATCCAGGCGAGCTCGGCGTGCTCGGCGACCTGGCTCTGGTTGAATACGATATTTTTTTTCGGATCGATTCCGCAGGCGAGAAAGGCGGCGGTAACCTCGCGGATTGCACGCGGCAATTCGCTGGGCTCTTGCCACACGGTAATGGCGTGCAGATCGACGACGCAATAAATGCAGTCGAAACGGTTCTGCAGCTCGACGAACCGCTTAATCGCGCCGAGATAATTGCCGAGATGGAGGTTGCCGGTCGGCTGCACGCCGGAGAAGATTAGTTCTTTAAACTTCATCTCTAGAGCCCTCGCCCGAGCGCGGCCGATCCGGCTTGATGGTGCTCATGCCGCTCGTTGGCGTCCCCATGCCATCCGTCAGCTTGCCGTGCAAGAGGCGCCCGCTATAGTGCGCGACCCGCGGCAGCCGACCGAAACGCAATGCCAGCCATGACCTCCGCTCGTTTCGACGTCCTCGGCATCGGCAACGCCATTGTCGATGTCCTGGCCCGGGCCGACGATGATTTTCTGCTGGCGCATGCCATGCGCAAGGGCGGCATGGCGCTCATCGATGAGGCGCGGGCGCAGGCGATCTACGATGCCATGGGTCCGGCGGTCGAGATCTCCGGCGGATCGGCGGCGAATACGGTGGTCGGCGTCGCGGGATTCGGCGGACGGGCAGCGTTCATCGGCAAGCTCAAGGCCGACGAGCTCGGCCGTGCGTTCAGCCACGATATCCGCGCCGCCGGCGTGAGCTTTAGCACCCCGCCGGCATCGGACGGCCCATCCACCGGTCGTTGCTATGTGCTGGTGACGCCGGACGGCGAGCGCACCATGAACACTTTTTTGGGCGCGGCGCAGGACCTGCATCCACGGGATGTCGACGAGGAGATGGTCGCGGCAAGCGCCATCACTTATCTCGAAGGTTATCTGTGGGATCCCAAACACGCCAAGCAAGCCTTTCTTAAAGCGGCTGAGATCGCGCACGGCAGCGGCCGCAAAATTGCACTGTCGCTGTCGGATGCATTCTGCGTCGATCGCTGGCGCGACGAGTTCCTGCAGCTGATGCGCTCGGGCACGCTCGATCTCGTCTTCGCCAACGAGGCGGAGCTGCACAGCCTGTATCAAACGTCGGATTTCGACGGCGCCGTCGCTGCGTTGCGCGCCGATATCGGCGCTGCCGTGGTAACGCGGAGCGAGAAGGGCTGCCTCGTTATCGGTCCGGAAGGAATCGAGGCGGTTCCGGCATTCCCGGTCGGGCGGGTCGTCGATACGACAGGGGCGGGCGATTTGTTTGCCGCAGGTTTTTTGTGCGGGCTTGCGCGTGGCGCCGACGATCGCAGCTGCGGCCGGCTTGGCGCGCTGGCGGCGGCGGAAGTCATCCAGCATCTCGGCGCCCGCCCCGAGGCTTCGCTGCGCCAGCTGGCCGATGAGAACGGTCTGGGGCTTAAGGACTAGGACTAAGCGCCAGCACGATTCCCGCTGCTCAAGGCCTGCAATTCTCCTCCTGATCGTTTAGGGAGCCTCGCCCTCATTCAACATGCATTGCACGTAACGGTCGGAATCAAACTTAATCCCATCAGTGCACGTTTTGACTGCATTGAGCCGGCGCATGCTCGGTGGCGCAACCCGAGCGACGTAGTAATCGCCCTGCTTTATTAATTGCTCTTGTTGAGGGCTCACCTGCGGCACCGGTGTCGGGCGGAACGGGTAATAATCGCCCTGTCTTGGGTTTTGAGCCCGCGCTGACCCCGCTATCGACAGCGCAAGAATTGAAGCTAGGAACAACTTTTCGGTGACGTTCATCTAAATGCTCCCCTGTTCATCGTAACACTGGGGGCCATCGGGTGCTGGCGCACTGAGCGGTCAGGAGAACTCTTGCATATGCGGGAGAACCTAGAATTTGATTCAGATCAAAAAATTTGGAACGGAAATGACTGCATTGGAAATGCGGCTGGCGCACTGTGCGGAGCCAAACCCAGAAAATCTGGATTGATTGCTAAGCGATGAAAAGCGAAGCCGCAGTCCGTCGATCGCAGTCCGCCGCTAAAGCATTACTTTGGCGACTTCGTTGGCGCCCGGTTCGACGTTTCCTAAAAGCCCTAACGGATCAATGAGGATGCTCGGCATTTACCGGTTGCTAACCAAAGCTGGTTAACGATTGATCAACCGTAAACGCCGGAGGTCCGAAATGGCCGAGACGTCCGATCATGCCGCTGAAGGCGGCGACACCGCCGCAAACGAAGCCGGCGCGGTGTGCGTCAATCTCCCCGCGGTGGTGGCGCCGAAATTGAGCGCTGCGGCAGATCAAGCCGAGAACAGCGCGGCGGACGAAGCGGAACAAGCCAAAACTGCAACGGCACGGGTGCGTTCCAAGCGTTTCATTGCGCTGGCGGCGAGCGTCGCCTTTGCCGCAGGCTTTGGTTCATTCGTCGGCTCGGTCTCGGGCTCCGGACTGGCGCGGTTCATTTATCCGCCGCCGCCACCGCCGGCTCCGGCAAGCGGCGTCGAGAACGCAATCTCGGCCATGCGCGAGATCAAGCTTGAGCTCGCCCAGGTCGCTGCGCTCAAAGCAAGCCTCGACAGCGCGATCCGCAGCGCTACCAACCAATTTGCCAAGATCGCCGAGCGCATGGATCGGCTCGATCAACGCAGCGCCGCCGCGGCCGAGACCACGGCATCATTGCCGGCGGCAACGCAGGCGGCTTCGGCGCCGGCTCAAACCGCCGCAGTGGCGGCTGTCACGCCGCCCGCAGAACCGCCGAAATTGAACGACCGCATTTTGCAAGATTGGATCGTTCACGACGTGCAGAACGGACACGCTTTGATCGAAAGCCGCTATCGCGGGCTTTTTGCGGTCAGCGCCGGCAGTGTGCTTCCCGGCATCGGTCGTGTCGACGAGATCAAGCGTCAGGACGGTCACTGGGTCGTGCTGACGGCCCGCGGCACTATCACCTCGGCGCGCTGAGGCGGTTTCAACCAATCGCGAATACAACTCGTGCGGTGGCGCAGATACTCGCGCGCGCCGTGCTATCCGATTTGCTATCGTCTACCATGACCGGAAAAGTGGATGCCGGTTTTCCGAAAGGATCATGCTCAAACAAGAAGCTAACGCGAAATGGTGATTCAATCATTTCGCTTTAGTGCGTAAGGCGGACGCCTGAGAATGAAGATCTCGCGGTGGATCGTCCGGTTTGTTTTGGCCGCGACGGCGCACGCGATTTCGCCTTCGCTTGCGATCGCGCAATCGGCGGCGCCGCCAAACCCGGAAATGGCGCAAGCCTGTCCCGGGCTGGTCGCCGGTAACCACCCCACGGTAATTCCCGCGGCGTGGCAGGCTTCGGGCTCCTGGTTGCGCCGATGCTTGGCGAATTAAATTCGGGTGCTTTCGATCTGGCGGCGCTGAATTCGGACCAGATCTGCCTGACCTTTCTCGGCCACGCGACTTTCCTGATCGAGAGCCCGCAGCTCGTGCGCATTGCCACCGATTACAACGATTACATTAAGCCGCCGCTGTTGCCGGACATCGTCACCATGAATCATGCGCACGACACGCATTACACCGATCATCCCGACCCGGCGATCAAATACGTGCTGCGCGGTTGGGGCGACAGTCCCGATAAGCCCGCCAACTGGGACCTGAAATATCGCGACGTGCGGGTGCGCAACGTGCCAACCAATATCCGGAGCTTCTACGGCAGCAACACGACCGAGCGTTACGGCAACTCGATCTTTATCTTCGAGATTGCCCATCTGTGCATCGCACATCTCGGACATCTGCATCATACACTGACGCAACAGCAGCTTAACGACATCGGCCGTGTCGATGTAGTCATGGCGCCAGTCGACGGCAGCTATACACTTGATCTCGACGGCATGATGGACGTGCTGGTCGCGCTTAAGGCGCCGCTGATCATCCCGATGCACTATTACGGGGCGTACATCCTCGACCGGTTTCTCGACCGGGCGCGCAAGCTCTGGGATGTCGAAACGGCGGAAATTCCCTCGGTCGTGGTCTCGAAAACGATGCTGCCTGCCGCGCCCAAGGTTTTGGTGCTGCCGGGACGGTTTTGATCGTTCTAGACGTCGACGCTCGCGGCCAGCGCGTGTTGTTCGATAAACTCGCGGCGCGGCTCGACTTTGTCGCCCATCAGCTCATCGAAAATCGTATTGGCTTCGTCGATTTCCTTAACGTTGACGCAGAGCAGAGAGCGCGCATTAGTGTCGAGCGTGGTCTCCCAGAGCTGCTCCGGGTTCATTTCGCCCAAACCTTTGTAGCGCTGCAGCGCGGCGCCCTTGCGGCCGGTTCCGGTGACCGCCTCGAACAGGCCGACGGGACCGTGGATCGGGACCTCCTCGTCCTTTCGCCGCAGCATGGCCGGTGGCGTCGGCCGGGGATAAGTCTGCTGCAGAGACGGTGCGAATTCGTCGAGCTTGCGGGCGTCGGCGGAGCCGAGCAGCGCCTGATCGATGACCGCGACTTCCTTGACGCCGCGCAACGTGCGCTCGAACTGGAATCCAGCCTCGCTGAATTGGCCCTTCCAGCCGCGCTCCGCCGCCTCGGTGAGCGCGTCGAGCCGGCGGGCGATATATTCCGCCGCTGCAGCCGCGCTGACCGGATCGCCGGTCACCTGCGAGCGCAGCACGCCAGCGATGGCGGCCTGCTCGATCACCTGGCGATTGTACCGGCTGTGCAGCCCGCGCAGCAGATTGCGAATGCTGCGCGCCTCTTCGACCAATCTCCGCAGATCGTTACCGGCGCGCACTTCGCCGGACGACAATCGCAGCACAGTATCCTCGAGGCCGGCGTCGATGAGGTAATCTTCGAGCGCGTATTCGTCCTTGAGATATTGTTCGGACTTGCCCCGGGTCACCTTATAGAGCGGCGGCTGCGCGATATAGAGGTGTCCACGATCGATGATCTCGCGCATCTGCCGATAAAAGAACGTCAACAGCAGCGTGCGAATGTGAGCGCCGTCGACGTCGGCGTCAGTCATGATGATGATCTTGTGGTAGCGCAGCTTCTCGATTGAGAACTCGTCGGTGCCGATGCCGGTGCCCAGCGCGGTGATCAGCGTGCCGATCTGCTCCGAGGACAGCATCTTGTCCATCCGCGCGCGCTCGACGTTGAGAATCTTGCCGCGCAGCGGCAAGACCGCCTGAAATTCGCGATTGCGTCCCTGCTTGGCGCTGCCGCCGGCGGAGTCGCCCTCGACGATGAACAGTTCGGATTTTGCCGGATCGCGTTCCTGGCAATCCGCCAGTTTTCCGGGGAGCGAGGTGACTCCGAGCGCGCTCTTGCGGGTCATTTCGCGTGCTTTGCGCGCGGCTTCGCGTGCGGCAGCAGCCTGGATCACCTTGCCGACAATGATCTTGGCCTCGGACGGATGCTCCTCGAACCAAGCGTTGAGCATGTCGTTAACGATGCCTTCGACCGCCGGCCGGACTTCGGACGACACAAGCTTGTCCTTGGTTTGCGAGGAAAATTTCGGGTCCGCCACCTTGATCGACAAAACCGCGGTCAAACCTTCGCGGCAATCGTCGCCGGTCAGCGCAACCTTTTCCTTGCGCGCGCCGCCAGCCGAATCCGCGTAGCCGGTGACTTGGCGCGTGAGCGCGCCGCGGAAGCCGGCGAGGTGGGTACCGCCGTCGCGTTGCGGGATGTTGTTGGTGAAGCAAAGTACGGTTTCGTGGTAGCCGTCGTTCCACCACATCGCGCAATCGATCGTCACGCCGTCGCGCTCGGATTTGATGACGATGGGCTGCGGGACCAGCGGCGTTTTATTGCGGTCGAGATATTTGACGAACGCCTCGACGCCGCCCTCGTAGCGCAATTGCTCACGCTTTTCGACGGCATGGCGCATATCCGACAGCACGATGGTGACGCCGGAATTGAGGAACGCCAATTCACGGAGCCGGTGCTCCAGCGTGGCAAAATCGAATTCCGTCATGCTGAAGGTATTTTTGGACGGCAGAAACGTCACTTCGGTGCCACGCTTGTCGCGTGCGGCGCCGACGACGGCGAGCGGCGCGACCGCCGCGCCATCGCGAAACTCCATGGCGTGCTCCTGACCGTCGCGCCAGATCCTTAAGCGCAGCCAGCTCGACAATGCATTGACGACCGACACGCCGACGCCGTGTAATCCG
>DATAYT010000172.1:0-13065 GCA_036272395.1 Xanthobacteraceae bacterium | reverse complement strand
TATGCGAGCACGTTAGCCATCAGCGGAAACCCACACACAACTGGACGCCATATCTATTCCACTATCGAAAGTCCAAACCCCCGTAAGTTTCGTAAGTCGTAAGTTTGGGACACTAGAGGCATTGAATATCTTGCGGTTCTGTCACTTGATGCTGGACAACCGCGTAAGCTTGACACGTAAGTTTCAGTCACCCTGATCCTTACGGTTCTTACGAAACTTATGACCCCCTACTAGGTCACCACGCTTGGACGATACCCACTGGCCTCTTGAGAGCTTCCGCATGTAGCGGTTGCACAGGTCAAAATCTACGCGCCGGATTGACGGCACATGTCGCATGTATGTTGCATGGAGTTTCCGTCGCTCAATTGCACCCATTGAAATTATTAGGGTAAATCTTGCAACATACGCGACATACAAAGGGCCACTTCTGAGGCGGCCCAAAGGCAGTCTTCTCTTTTGATTTCAATCTGGTGGGGGAGGTAGGACTCGAACCTACGAAGGCGTAAGCCAGCGGATTTACAGTCCGCCCCCTTTGCCGCTCGGGACACTCCCCCGCAACTGGTCGCGGGAATAATACGCGCCGCTATATGGTTGGGCGCAAAGGCCTAGTCAATCGAATATCGCGCCAGGGCGCTTCCGCTAAAGGCCAACGCACCGTAAGTTTTCGCGACACTATTCGGGTCGTTCCGGCATAACAGGCGGGCAATGAGGCATTTGCAGCGGTTTTTCTTCGGGTCTTTCTTGAGCCCTTTCTTGGGCATGGCGGTGCTCGCGGCGGCGGGCGCGTACATTGTCCTTGGTACCGAGCATGCAGCGCGGGCGCAGATCACGCGGACCATTCGGATCGTCGTCCCTTACGCGCCGGGCGGCGCCGCCGACATCGTCGCGCGGCTCCTGGCAGACCAGGCCGGGCGCAGCGGCGGGCCCACCATGGTGGTCGAAAACCGGCCGGGCGCCGGCGGCGTGGTCGGCACCGAGACGGTTGCGCGCGCCACGCTGCACGGCGCGACGCTGCTTGTCGTCTCGACGCCGTTTCTGATCGATCCGTTGTTGCGCAAGCTGAACTACGATCCGCTGCACAGCTTCGCCCCGATCTGCAACCTGGTCGATGCGCCGACGATTGTCGTCGTCAACAGTGCCTCGCCGTATCGCACGCTTGCCGAATTTCTCGACGACGCGCGTCGCAAGCCGGGACAGATCACAATGGCGAGCATCGGTCCGGCCTCGAGCTTTCAGCTCGGCTTTGAAATGCTTAAGCGCGCGGCCAAAGTGGATATGACTTTCGTGCCATATCCCGGCAATGGGCCGGCGCTCAATGCGGTCTTGGGCCAGCAGGTGACCTCGATGTTCGCCACGCTTGCGAACGTGTCGGAATATTTGAAAGCGGGGAAATTGCGCGCGCTCGCCGTCGGCAATCGTACGCGGGCAGAGCCGCTGCCGGACGTTCCGACCGTCACCGAATCGGGCTACGGCGATTTCGATATCGATGCCTGGTTTGGCGCCTTCGCGCCCGCCGCCACGCCCGAGCCGGCGATCAACGAAGTCGAGCATCTGTTCGCGGCGGCGCTGCAAGATTCTTCGGTTAAGGAAAGACTATCGGTTCAGAGTCTGTTTCCGACGCTGACATGCGGCAACGATTTCGCCGCTTATCTGCGCAAGCAAAATGACGCCTACAGCCGCATCATTACCGAGGCCAATATCAAGGCCGAGTAGATTGCTAATCTTCGCGGTGAACAAAACGTTTCGCAGTTCGGCGAATATTTAACAGAAATTAGGATAGAAAAGCCGCGAATATACGTTCTTTTTAGCGTGTTATTTAAACTCGTCTTAGACCCTTGCCGCTAGATAGATGGTCGACGACGGGACCCGGGCCCGTCGCGAAAAAAGAAATTGGTTTGGGAAAGGCGTCATCATGAAAACCGTCGTCAAGGCGGTCGAGCCCGCCATGCACGAGGCGCGCTTCGACCACATTCGCCCGCACTATCTCGAAGCGCTCACGCTGGTCGAGCGGCTGCATCGGCGGCTACTCGATGTCATCAAGGATGAGTTCGACCGCCGTGGCCGCGGCGACATCAATTCGGTTCAGGCGCTGCTCTTGTACAATATCGGCGACAAGGAGCTCACCGCCGGGGAACTGCGCACGCGCGGCTATTATCTCGGCTCCAACGTCTCCTACAATCTGAAGAAGCTCGTCGAGATGGGCTTTCTCGACCATCAGCGCTCGCGTATCGATCGGCGTTCGGTCCGCATCAAATTGACCGAAAAGGGCCGCGAAGTCCGCGACACGGTCGATACGCTCTACGAAAAGCACATGCGCACCGTTGAGCAGGTCGGTGGCATCAATGCCGACGATTTCGGCACGCTGAACAAGGCGCTGCACCGCCTCGAGCGGTTCTGGACCGACCAGATTCTTTACCGGCTCTGATTGCCGGCGAAAGCGGTGGCGTAATTAACAAGGCCCCGGCCAATGCCGGGGCCTTTTCGCCGCGCGGTTTGCGGTTGGCGGCGCCGCCGTTATGCTAGGCCTACTTTTGGGATGGTGGCCGAATTCAGCCGTATTGCTCGCGCAGATAGCCGTCCATGGTAAGACGCTCTCGCTCCGTGCGTCCACGCAACGCCGCGGGATTTTCCCGCCGCATCGTGCTGCGTCGCCTTGGTGGATTAGCGGCCTTCGCCGGCATCCGTTCGGCTTTAGCGGACGATCGTGCGCTCGACGCACTGATGGGTGACTCCGATCACGGCGGTTTCGACCAAGGATTCGATCAGGCGTCGCGCACCGTGCACATGCCGAAAGCGACGATCCCGATGTTGTCGCCGGGGACCGCGGAAGCCACGCGCCGCGCGGTCGAAGTCTATGACGGCATCGTCGCCCGCGGCGGCTGGCCGGAAGTGTCGAAAGTCCTGGAATTGCGCCTCGGCACGAATCATTCGAGCGTGGGCGAATTACGGACGCGGTTGACGATTTCCGGCGATCTCGATCCCCATGCCAGCGCGGTCGAGAACGACACCTATGATTCCTATCTCGAAGAGGCGGTGCGCCGCTTCCAGGCGCGCCACGGCCTGACCATCGATGGCGTCGTGCATGAGGCGACCTTTGACGCGATGAACGTTCCGGCGGCGACGCGGCGCGATCAACTCAAGGTCAATATCGAGCGGCTCAAGACGCTGACCGCCAATCTCGGTCCGCGCTACGTGGTCTGCAATATTCCGGCCGCGCGCATCGAGGCGATCGAACACGATGTTGCGGTGTCGCGTCACACCGGCGTGGTCGGCAAGCCCGACCGGCCGTCGCCGGAGATCGACAGCAAGATTATCGAAGTCAATTTCAATCCGTATTGGACGGTGCCGGCGTCGATCGTGCGCAAGGACCTCATTCCGCGCATGCAGGACCAGCCCGATTATCTGACCAAGAACCACATTCGCATTCTCGATGCGGCGCATCGCGAATTGGCGCCGTCGCAGATCAACTGGTATTCAGAGGACGCGACCAACTACACCTTCAAACAGGATCCCGGCAGCCAGAATTCGTTGGGCTCGATTCGCATCAATTTTCCCAGCGCCTACGGCGTGTACATGCACGACACGCCGCTGAAAAACCTGTTTGGCGACGATTTTCGCTTTCATTCATCGGGCTGCGTGCGGGTGCAGAACGTCCGGCAACTTGTTGTGTGGCTGCTGGCGGAAACCAAAGGCTGGTCGCCGGGCGACATCGATCGGGTGATAAAATCCGGCGAGCAAAAATCCGCGCATCTCGCCAAGCCGGTGCCGTTACATTGGGTCTATGTCACGGCTTGGTCCGGAGCGGACGGGGTGGTGCAGTTCCGGGAAGACATTTACGGCCGCGATGGCCTGGGTGCGCCCGCTATTCCGGCCACGACCAAGCTTTGACCGCCATTCGGGGTTGCGGCCGGAGCCCTTTGCTCCCTAAATCTAGGGGCGTTATCCGCTGAAATATCGCAAGCCCTTGCGGGTTCGGCTGGTATCGCTGCGCCGCGCGGTGTATCACCGGGGCCGGAATGCTAACGGCGGCAACACGCCGATTTGAGCCCTTTGCAGTCGCAAAACGCGGCGAGGCGCCGACGGAGCCGAGCAAAGCCAAGAATCAAAGCCAAGACGCAAAGCCAAGACGCAAAGCCTGAAGTCACGAACATGCCAGCAAGCCACAAGATCAAGCCGACCGACGAGGATTTCTTCTCCGCCGCGCTCGGCGAAAGCGACCCGGAAATCGCCGAAGCGATCAAGCTCGAACTTCGCCGCCAGCGCGAGGATATCGAACTGATCGCATCGGAGAATATCGTCAGCCGCGCCGTGCTCGAGGCGCAAGGCTCCGTGCTCACCAACAAATATGCCGAAGGTCTGCCGGGAAAGCGCTATTACGGCGGCTGCCAGTTCGTCGACATTGCCGAGCGGCTGGCGATCGAGCGCGCGACGAAACTGTTCGGCTGCAGCTTCGCCAATGTGCAGCCGCATTCCGGCGCTTCCGCCAATGCCGAAGTCTTCATGGCGCTGATGCAGCCGGGCGACACGTTCATGGGATTGAACCTCGCCGCCGGCGGCCATCTTACGCACGGCTCGCCGGTCAACCTCTCCGGCCGCTGGTTCAAAGTGGTGCCTTACGGCGTGCGCCGGGACGATCACCTCATCGACATGGATGAGGTCGAGAAACTCGCCAAAGAACATCGTCCCAAAGTGATTATCGCCGGCGGCTCGGCCTATCCGCGCATCATCGATTTTCGCCGCTTCCGCGAGATTGCCGACGAGGTCGGCGCTTATCTGATGGTGGATATGGCGCATTTTGCCGGCTTGGTCGCCGGCGGCGCGCATCCGAGCCCGCTGCCGCACGCGCATGTGGTGACGACGACCACGCACAAGACGCTGCGCGGGCCGCGCGGCGGCGCCATCCTCAGCAATGACGAGGAGCTTGCGAAAAAGCTCAATGCGGCGGTGTTCCCGGGAATGCAGGGCGGCCCGCTCATGCATGTGATTGCAGCCAAAGCGGTCGCCTTCGGCGAAGCTTTGCGTCCCTCGTTCCGGCTTTACGCCAAAAACGTCGTCGAGAACGCCAAAGCGCTTGCCGAAACGCTCAAAGCGCGCGGTTTCGACATCGTTTCCGGCGGCACCGATACGCATCTCATGCTGGTCGATCTGCGCACCAAGCGCCTGACCGGCAAGGTCGCGGAAGTGGCGCTTGGGCGCGCGCGCATCACCTGCAACAAGAACGGCTTTCCGTTCGATCCGGCAAAGCCGACCGTGACATCGGGCGTGCGGCTCGGCACGCCGGCCGGCACGACGCGGGGCTTCGGCATCGCCGAATTCCAGCAAATCGGCGACATGATTGCCGAGGTGCTCGACGCGCTGGCGCGCAGCGGCCTTGAACAAGACGTCCAGGCCGAGCAACGGGTTGCCGAACAGGTGGAACGTCTGGTCAGCCGATTCCCGATCTACGAGGGGTAAGGCATGCGCTGTCCGAGTTGTGCGAGCCTCGATACCCAGGTGAAGGATTCGCGGCCGACCGAGGATTCGTCCGTCATCCGCCGCCGCCGGGTTTGCTTGAGCTGCAATTTCCGCTTCACGACCTTCGAGCGGGTGCAATTGCGCGAATTGATCGTGATCAAGCGCAATGGCCGCCGGGTGCCTTTCGACCGCGACAAGCTCCTGCGCTCGGTGCAGATCGCGCTGCGCAAGCGGCCGGTCGATCCGGAGCGCATCGATCAGATGGTGTCAAAGATAGTGCGCGAGCTTGAAAGCATCGGGGAGAGCGAGGTCACCTCCGAAACAATCGGGGAGACAGTGATGGGGCATTTGCGCGACCTCGACGATGTCGCCTATGTGCGGTTCGCCTCGGTCTATCGCAATTTCCGCGAGGCGAAGGATTTCGAGGCTGCGCTCGCCGAGTTGTCGGGGGACGAGGCCGCCGAGTGAGCGCGTCCGGCAGCGTTGCAGCCTCCGACGTCGCTGGCGATCGCCGATTTATGGGGCTTGCACTTGCGCTGGGCCGGCGCGGGCTTGGCAGGACTTGGCCGAATCCGGCCGTCGGCGCGGTCATCGTCAAGGACGGCGAAATCGTGGGGCGCGGCTGGACCCAGCCGGGTGGCCGGCCGCATGCCGAGATCGAGGCGTTGCAGCGCGCCGGCGAGATGGCGCGCGGGGCCACACTTTATGTGACGCTCGAACCATGCTCCCACCATGGCAAGTCGCCGCCCTGCGCCGACGCCGTGATCGCGTCCGGCATTGCGCGCGTGGTCTCGGCCATGGAGGACCCCAATCCTGAAGTCGCCGGCCGCGGCCACGCCCGCCTGCGCAGCGCGGGAATTGGCGTTGATGTCGGTATCGAAGCCGCGGCGGCCCGGCGCGATCACGCTGGACACGTTCGCCGCATGCGCGACGGCCGGCCGCATGTCATGCTCAAGCTCGCTATTTCCGCGGACGGCAAAGCAGCGGGCGCCGGCCGAAAACGCGTCGCCATCACCGGCAATGCGGTGCGTGATCGGGTGCATCTGATGCGTGCGCGCAGCGACGCCATCGTGATCGGCATCGGCACTGTTTTGGCCGATGATCCGGTTTTGACCTGCCGTTTGCCCGGAATGGCGAAAATGTCGCCGACACGCGTGGTGCTCGACCCCAGCCTTCGCCTGCCGATGCAGTCGCGGCTTTTGGCTACGGCTGGCGAGACGCCGCTGTGGATCATCACCGGCAACCATGCGCCGGCCGCATCCGAAACAGCCGTGCGCGAACACGGCGCCGAAGTTTTGCGTGTTGCCGAAAAAGCGGGGCGGCTCGGCCTGGGCGAGGTGCTCAAGCTTCTCGCAAAACGCGGCATCACACGCGTGATGGTCGAGGGCGGCCCGGCCGTGGCGTCGGCTTTAATCGAAGCCGATCTCGTTGATGAGGCGCTATTCTTCTATTCTGCGCTGGTGATCGGGGAGGAGGGTTTGCCGGCGCTGGAACCCCACGCCCTTGGAATGCTTGGCCAGCACCTCAAACGTATTTCCGATAAACCGGTCGGTCCCGATCGCCAGGAAACATACGAACGCGGGTCGGATCATGTTTAGCGGCATCGTCACGGGACTGGGCGAAATCCTTGAGGTCGACGAAAAATCCGACGGCCTGCGCCGGCTTGTGGTCGCCTGCGACTACAATCCCGATTCGATCGCGGTCGGCGCTTCAATCGCCTGTTCCGGAATTTGCCTCACGGTCGTCGAGCGCGGCGCCAGAGGCAATCGGCCGTTCTTCGCCGTGGATACGGCGGCGGAAACGCTGCGCCTGACCACCGCCGGACATTGGCGGCGCGGCACGCGCATCAACTTGGAGCGCTCGCTTCGGCTCGGCGACGAGATGGGCGGGCACTTGGTCAGCGGCCATGTCGACGGGATCGCCGAACTCGTCACCCGCGACGATTTCCTCGACAGCGCCGCCTTTACGCTGCGCGTGCCGACCGCGCTGTCGCGCTTTATCGCCGTCAAAGGCTCGGTCGCGCTCGATGGCGTCTCGCTAACCGTGAACAAGGTCGATGGCGAGGTGTTCTCGGTCTTGATAATTCCGCATACGCTGCAACTCACCACATTCGGCAAGCTCGATGCCGGGGCGCGCCTTAATCTCGAAGTCGATCAGATGGCGCGTTATGTGGCGCGCTTGATGGAAACGCTGCCGCGCTGAGACGCGCTTGTGAGCGCCTGCCGGGCTTGGTACGACCACGCGTGCTCGAACAAGCCGGAGCGCAGCCATGGCCGGAGCGCGGCGAAGCAAGCTTGCCAGCAAAAGCGGCAAGGGTACTAAGGGTATGCGCATTCTCATTGTCGAAGCGCGCTTCTATGACGATATTGCCAATGCGCTGCTCGCGGGCGCGAGCAAAGTTCTCAAAGAGGCTGAGGCGGAATTCGACTGCGTCACCGTGCCCGGCTCGCTGGAGATCCCGGCCGCGATCGCGATTGCCATGGACGCAGCGAAACGACGCCGGCGCCCCTATGATGGCGTGGTTGCGCTTGGCTGCGTCATTCGCGGCGACACCATCCACTTCGACATCGTTTCGCATCAATCGGCGCGCGGCTTGATGGATCTGTCCGTGGCGCGCCAACTGCCGATCGGCAACGGCATTATCACGGTGGACGACGAGGCGCAGGCGTGGGTGCGGGCGCGGCCGGAGGAGCAAGACAAAGGCGGCGACGCGGCGCGCGCCGCACTCGCGATGGTTGGATTGAAGCGGCAGGTCGGAAAATAATTTGGGAAACAGCGTGATGGCCGGCAGCGATATATCCGGTGACTCTGACCGCAGCGGCAATAGCCGCAAGGCCAATCGGCGCGGCGCCGCCCGGCTGGCCGCGGTGCAAGCGCTCTATCAGATGGAGTTAGCCGGCACTGGCTTGAACGAGATTTTGGCCCAATTCGAAAATCATTGGCTTAAGGGCGATATGGAAGGCGTGCAATATCGCCCGGCGGAAGCCGCCTATTTCCGCGATATTGTCGGCGGGGTGGTGCGCGAGCAAAGCGATCTCGATCGCAAGATCGACGCGGCATTGACGCGAGGCTGGCCGCTCAAGCGCATCGAAATGGTGCTTCGCGCGGTGCTGCGGGCCGGCGCTTACGAGCTCGCCTGCCGAAAGGATGTGCCGGCGCGGGTGGTCACTTCCGAATATGTCGATGTGGCCAGCGCCTTTGTCGACCGGGAAGAGACCGGAATGGTGAATGCGGTGCTCGATCAGCTGGCGCATCAGCTCCGTGCGGCCGAATTTGGCGGCGGTTAGGCGGAGGCACAAAAATGCCTTCGAACCAAAATGAATTCCGCGACGGCCTCTCAGGCGAAGAGCGCCTCATTGCGCGCTACTTCCGTCCCCTGGCCACGGCTCCGAGCGCGTTCGGTCTTGGCGACGATGCGGCCACGCTGACGCCGCCAGCTGGTTGCGATTTGGTTCTGACCACCGATGGGGTGATCGCCGGCGTGCATTTTTTCCCCGCCGATCCGCCGCAAAGCATCGCGCGCAAGGCGCTGCGCATGAATCTCTCCGATCTCGCTGCAAAGGGCGCGGCGCCGATTGGATTTCTGTTGTCGATCGCCTTGCCGACAAGCACACAAGAGCCATGGATCGCGGCCTTCGCCGAAGGACTTGGCCAAGACATCGGACATTATGGCTGCCCGTTACTCGGCGGCGATACCGATCGCACTCCGGGACCGCTTTCGATTTCCATTACCGCGTTCGGCACGGTACCGCATGGAGCGATGGTGCGTCGCGCCACCGCCAAGCCTGGCGATATCATCGCTGTCACTGGCAGCATCGGCGATGCCGCCCTTGGCGTTCTCATCCATCGCGATGCGGATCTGGCGAAACAGTGGCACTTATCGAGCGCGGCAAGCGAATATCTGCAGCAGCGCTATCTGCTTCCACAGCCGCGCAATGCTCTGGCTGAGGCGCTTCGTGCCCATGCGTCAGCGGCGATGGATGTGTCCGACGGTCTCGCCGGGGACTTGGCCAAGCTATGCCGCGCCTCCGGGCTTGCGGCGGTCGTGGACGTCGCCGCCGTGCCCCTGTCCGATGCGGCGCGCGCGGCGCTTTCCGCAGATGCCAAGCTGATCGAGCGCATCCTGACCGGTGGAGACGACTACGAGATCGTTTTGACGCTGCCTGAGGCCAAGTTTGGCAGTCTTCGCGCCGCCGCGCAGACCGCCGGCTTGCCGTTGGCCAAGATCGGTCAGGTCGCGAGCGGGCAGGGGGTTCGTTTCCTGCGCGAAGGAAAAGCCCTCTCCTTTGCCCAGCCGTCCTATAGTCACTTCTGAGCGGCGAAGCGGCGCTACCGGCGATCGTACCGTCCGCTATAATCGCCGGTGGATTTCCGACTGGCACGTGTTTTGTGGGATCAACAAGGACAAGCCGATGCCTCGCGCAACACAGACATTAAAGCAGGCGCGGAAAGCTCAGCGCGCCGCACGAAAACCGGGTTCGGTTACCCGCAGATCCAAAGCGCCGCCGCTTCGAAGCGCCAGGGCAAAGACAATGAGCGGCAAGAAAAAGTCCCATCCGCGCCGGCACACCTTCGTCGCGTCGCATGACCGCCCCGACGCCTTCGAGCAAGGGCTGCGCCGCTACGCGCAATACCGCGATCTCGGAATCGCTGGAGCGACCGGAGGAATGGTGCGGGCGCATGTGATCAAAATGATTCCGCCCTGCGATCCGGCGGAAGTGTCCAAGCGGCATTTCCACGACGTCGAGTTTCAGATGGTCTATGTTCTTAAAGGTTGGATCAAAGGCGAATATGAAGGCGCCGGCGTGGTCACCATGCGCGAAGGTTCGTGCTGGCTGCAGCCGCCGAAAATCAAACATTCGGTGCTCGACTATTCCGACGATTGCGAGCTTCTCGAGATCATCATGCCTGCGGATTTTGCAACCGTCGAATTGGAATGATCGGATTAGCGTCGATCAGGCACAGAGTGGGTCTATTTCATGACATCGTCAGGCTCGCCGCAGGATCTCTCGATACTCGCCGAGCTTGAACGCAAAGTATTGTGGCTCGCGACTTGGACGATCCACCACGCCAACCATGTGCGCGACAACGCTGATGGGCTCAAAGTCGGCGGTCATCAGGCCTCGTGCGCGTCGCTTGCGACGATCATGACGGCGCTTTATTTCCGCACTTTGCGGCCGCAGGATCGCGTCGCCGTCAAGCCGCACGCTTCGCTCAACTTCCACGCCATCCAATATCTGCTCGGGCGGCAGACCCGGGACAAACTCGAGGCTTTTCGTGGCTTTAAAGGCGCGCAGTCCTATCCGTCACGCACCAAAGATACCGATGACGTCGACTTTTCCACGGGTTCGGTCGGACTCGGCGTGGCCCAGACTCTGTTTTCGTCTCTGACCCAGGATTATGTGCGCTCCCACGGTTGGGGTCTCGCGCGGCCGGAAGGCCGCATGATTGCGCTTCTTGGCGACGCCGAGCTCGATGAAGGCAATATCTTCGAAGCGATGCTCGAGGGCTGGAAGCAGGGGCTGCGCAACTGCTGGTGGATTGTCGATTACAACCGGCAAAGCCTGGATGCTGTCGTCCGCGAGGGACTTTGGGAGCGTTATCAAAATCTGTTCCGCAATTTCGGTTGGGACGTGGTGCTGCTCAAATACGGCGCGCTTCAAGAGGCGGCGTTTGCCGAACCGAGCGGCCAAGTATTGCGCCAGTGGATCGATAGTTGTCCGAACCAGCTTTATTCCGCTTTGGTGTTTCAAGGCGGAGCGGCATGGCGCAAGCGGCTCAACGATGAGATCGGCGATCAAGGGCCGGTCACCGCGCTCTTGGAGCGCCGCAGCGACGACGAGCTGGCGCGGCTGATGAACAATCTCGCCGGCCATGATCTTCCTTCGATCATTGCCGCTTTCGATGCCGTCGATCACGACCGGCCGGTTTGTTTCATTGCTTATACGATCAAAGGCTATGGCCTGCCGTTGGCTGGACACAAAGACAATCACGCCGGCCTGATGACGCCGGCGCAGATGGAGACATTTCGAAAGTCAATGAATATCCGTCCTGGCGAGGAATGGTCTCGCTTCGAGGGACTTGAACATCCCGCGGCTGAGATTGAGGCCTTCCTCGATCGCGTGCCGTTCGCGAGCGCCGGCAATCGCAGCTTGCAGGCGGAGCGCATTGCCGTCCCAGAAAGCCTCGCGGTGACAATTCAAACGCAGATGTCCACACAGCTCGGCTTTGGCGCACTGCTCAACGAGCTTGGCCGTGGCGATACATCTGTGGCGGCGCGCATGGTCACCGCTTCGCCTGATGTCACGGTATCGACGAGCCTTGGTCCATGGGTGAACCGCCGCGGCCTGTTCGCCCGCGAGGCTTTAGCCGATACCTTCAAAAGCGAGCGCATCCCCTCGACTTTCAATTGGGAATTCTCGCCGAAGGGCCAGCACATCGAACTCGGAATTGCCGAGATGAACTTGTTCTCTGTGCTGTCCGCGCTCGGTCTCTCGCATGTCATCAATGGCGAGCGGCTTCTGCCGATCGGCACATTGTACGATCCGTTCATCGCCCGCGGGCTCGATGCCCTCAATTATGCCTGTTATCAGGACGCGCGCTTCATCCTGGTGGCGACGCCGTCCGGAATAACTTTGGCGCCTGAGGGTGGCGCGCACCAATCGATCGCGGAGCCGCTCATCGGCATGGCGCAGGACGGGCTTGCGGCTTTCGAGCCTGCTTTCGTCGATGAGCTCGCGGTGATTCTGGCCTTCGCGCTGGATTACATTCAGCGCGAGGGCGGCGCCGAGCCGTCCGAACGAAACTGGCTGCGCGATGAGACCGGCGGAGCCGTCTATCTGCGGCTCTCGACCAGGCCGATCGAACAGATCAAGCGCAACATGACGCCGGCGCTGCGCCAATCGATCGTGGACGGCGCCTATTGGCTGCGCGCCCCCGGTCCCAACTGCCAACTTGTGGTGGCGTATACCGGCGCGGTCGCGCCCGAAGCGATTCAGGCAGTCGGGTTGATGGCGGAGGATCGACGCGACATCGGTTTGCTGGCGATAAGTTCGGCGGACCGTCTCAACGCCGGCTGGGCCGCGGCGTGCCGGGCGCGCGAGCGCGGGCTTATTCACGCCCGCTCACATATCGAGCGCTTGTTCGCCGGCCTGCCGCGACATTGCGGCATCGTCACGGTTCTCGACGGACACCCGGCGACACTGGCGTGGCTCGGTGCCGTCAGTGGCCACTGCGTTCGCCCATTGGGCGTCGAGCATTTCGGCCAGACCGGTTCGATTGACGAGCTGTACCGGCACTATGGCATAGACGCCAGCGCCATCATTGCAGCTGCGCAGGTGATCGCGCCCGGCCGACCGATCCGCTATCTCGGAGCTGCATAAAGCCTTTGGAGCGGCCATTACCCCGCCGTTGCGCGGCGGGGTCAAGTTTGGCAATGTCCGCGCCGATTTGCGCCGCCCGCCTGCCCATTGTATGCGAGGCGCCTCCTTTTGAGGCTGGTTTGAGACCGGCCATCCTTTAGCACCGGGGACTTTCCATGACGACTTTGTGGCTCATCGTTCTATGCGGCGTATTGGCCATCATTTACGCCATCTGGGCCACGCGTTCAGT
>DATAYT010000171.1:0-5071 GCA_036272395.1 Xanthobacteraceae bacterium | reverse complement strand
ACGGCGAAGGCCCGTATCCATCCGAAACTATCGGGCAGGTCGCCGAAGCCCTTGCCGAAATAGAATGTCGGCGTGAGCGTGGACCAGCGGTCCGCCAAACCGGAATTGATGGCGCCGGTGCCGCCCCAATCGACGATGAGCCCGAGCAACAGAGCCAGCTCGTGCGGCCCGTCTTTGAGGAGCTGATACTGCAGCGTGGTTTCGAGATTGCCGAATCCGGCCTGAGTGAAGCCGCCCGGCTGATGGATGTTCGACCAAGTGTCGCCGATCGAAATCCCGAGATCCTCGGTGATGCGTTTCGATAGCTCGACCGAAACGTCCCACTCGGTCGCCGCCGGCACGTCGCCGGTCTTCGACCAGGCAACTGTCGGCAAGGACATTTCGTCGGCGACGCAGGGGTCATCGGTGGCGAGCGTCGCCGGAAAGAAACGTGGTCCGACGAAACAGTGCGCAAAGGCCTCCGCGGCCGAGAGCGCAAGGAATACGAGCGCTAACGCGAATGCGCGCGAGCAGCTCGAAGAGCGAAGCATGAATAACCTCCATTGGCGCGTGATCAGGGCGGCCGGCTCAGCGGCCGCGATGTTTCACGCGAGAGGAGGGCCTCGGGAGCGGTTGGCCTTGCGCGCAGCAGCCGGCAGCGAGATCGAATGGGTGAGGGGGCCGAGCCCGGCCACGAAAACCTGCGGAATCACAAGCGCCGGTGCACTGGGCGCGACCGCTGTGGATATCGAGGTGGTGCAGCCGATGCAGCAGCAATCGGCGCAAATTGCATTCCCTGTTCCATCGGGCGAGGGAGCAGGCTGATCAGCGACAACGCTATGACAAATAACGTTATCGGGCTGCGCGATGGCATCGGCCGCCGCGCGCGCGGCGCCGAAATTCGCGACCAGGCCGGCAAGCGCGATCGCATAAGCGGCGGTCAGCGCAACGATGCGCTGCCGTAATGCCCGCTTCGCCAACCTCATGCGCACAACCGGTCCCCACCCCTCGTCGATTACGAACATTCTAGCGGCAAAGAAATTCCCTCGCCAGCGCCACAGCTACTGGCAAAAGCCTCCTATAACCTCAGCACTTGCTTGCGATAAACCCGCTGATTTCGCTCGGATCGGCGAAGATCACGTCGGCACGGTCTCCCATCATTCCCGCGCCGACCAGGGCTGGGGCGTTCTTCTGGGGACCGTCACCGCTCGCGTCGGTCTTCAAGCGGAGATTGCGCTCCCAAAACTTGCGGGTCTGCCCGTCGGCGGTGGTGATCGTATACGTATCCTTGCAGTAGCTGATGGCCTGGACCCGATCCTCCGGATCAAGTTTTTTAAGATTGGGAACGCGTCCGCCTCCCATCATGCCGCCCATACCGCCCGTTTGGCCGCCTTGTTGCGCGACCGAAGCTCCGGATTGTGTCACTTGTTTGAGGAACGCCAGCAGGTCGGCGCGTTGCCGGCCATCCTTGATGCCGGCAAATGTCATTTGATTGTCGGGTACAAGATGCTGCGGATCTTCGATCCACTCATCCAGCGTCTTATCGTTCCAGATGAGGTTTGCCGATTTGAGAGCTGGAGAATAGCGATCGAAGCTTGGCGAGGTTCCCGCTTTTCTGCCCCACAAGCCGGCAAGACTCGGTCCGGTCATGTTTTGGTCCGGCTGCAAGGAATGGCAAGCCGCGCACGCGCCAAATACGCGTTGACCGCGCGCCGCGTTGCCGTCAGCGGCGAAACTTTGTGACCCAAGCGGCAGCACAAGCGCAATTGCAGCCGGCAAAATGGCTTTCATGATAGTTCTCCGTATGACGTGAATGAGAGCACACCCGCACGTATGTGCGTGCGCCGGTCAGATCTTTTTGGAAAACCGCTCAGATTGGAGGTGGATGGGTCGGCGCAATGACGTGCGTGTGCAATGCATCTTCAGCAACGGCACGCGGTGAACCCTCGGCAATATATAGGGGGGCAACGCCCGTTGCCGGTAGCACGGCACTGGCGAGAGCTGCGCATTTCACTGCGCATGTTTTGAAATCGCCCTGAGTATCGCACGATGGGCAACACGGCAGGTCTGCATGATCGGCCATCGTTACCTCGGGCGGCGGCGACGACAGCGACGGCAACGGAATGGAGTTGCCGCTCACCGGCAGAAGCGTAACCGCGAAGGCAATTAGCGTGGCTACAGTGGTCCGAATCAACGCTATGCACACAACCGGTCTCCCACCCGTCGACTGTTACAACCAGCTTAGCGGCAAAGAAAATCCCTCGCTAGCGGGAGACGCTAGCCCAAATTGCGCCAAAACCGGGTTCGATGCAGAATTCATTCGGTATGATAGGTTAGCGATCGTTGCCACGAAGTGGGGTTGAGCATGCGTCGAATTGCACTTGCCCTTGTTGTTTTGGCGGGATTGGCCGTGCCGGCCGCGGCGCAAAAAGCCGCCATTGATGCGGCCAACGCCAAATGGGTGGCGTTTTTCAATAAGGGCGATTTCGACGGCGTCGCGTCGCTCTACACCGCCGACGCCACCGCATTCCCGCCCGGTTCTGGAATGGTGAAGGGCCGGGCCGCGATCGGCGCGATGTGGAAAAGCATGGCCGATCAGATGACGGACCCAAAACTAACGACCATCAATGTCAAAAGATTAGGCCCGGCTGCGGCGCGCGAGATCGGCACCTTCAGTTTGAAAACCAAAAGTTCGCCGCCGAAAGAAGTGACTGGAAAATACGTCGTGGTCTGGGAGAGGGTCAGAAGAGACTGGAAGCTTGCCAATGACATCTGGAACGAAGGCAAGTAGGCATATCGTTCCTCGAAAAAGGCACTATCATCATGACGTCGTCTGAGTCGCTCCGCTCCTTGGTACAGCCCGGCCGCGTGCATCGCCGGCTCTATACCGATCCGGCAATCTTCGAAGCGGAAATGGAACGGATCTTCGGCGCCGCCTGGATTTACGTCGGCCACGAGAGCCAGATTCGCAATCCTGGCGACTACGTGCGGACCTTCATTGGCCGCAAGCCCGTGGTCCTTGTTCGCGATGCCGAAGGCGGGGTTCGCGTCATCCATAATCAATGCGCGCATCGCGGTTCGCTGGTCGTCGCCAACGACAAGGGTAACACCGACGAATTTCAGTGTTGTTATCACGGCTGGACCTATCATCTGGACGGCCGGCTGAAGGCGGTGCCATTGCAGCACGGCTATCCTCGCGAGTTCGATCCGGACAATCCGAAGACGGCCATGGTCTCGGCCGCGCGGGTGAAAAGCTATCGCGGTTTCGTCTTTGCCAGCGAGGCCGCCGACGGCCCGAGTCTCGAGGAATTCCTCGGTTATATGACGACGTCCTTCGACGACATGATCGATCGCGCGCCCGACGGCGAGATCGAGGTCGCCGGCGGCGCCTTCAAGCATGCTTACGAGGCCAACTGGAAACTTTATCTGGAAAACCTGTGTGACGCCGCGCATCCGCTATTTACGCATCGTTCCTCGATCGATGCCGCACAACAGCAATCGGATACGGTCTATTCCGACGGTTCGGGAGAAATCGCAATTCGGCAAATGCGCCAGAACGGCGCGCCGTACAGTTTCTGGGAATCCCAGGTCGGCATCTGGACCTATCCGAACGGCCATTCCTATCTCGGCGATTATCACGACGACGCCAAGCTGGTGGCGGCGCTGAACGACCCGGTATTTCGCGATTACATCGCGGCGATGGAGAAGAAGAGAGGCAAGCCGGAAACCCGCCGCGTGCTCGAAGTGCGGCGCTGGAACAGCAACGTCTATCCGAACCTCTCGTTCATGAGTGGGTTTGCGCAGCTGCGCGTCGTGCATCCGATCGTGGTCGATCGTACCGTGGTGCAGACCTATAATTTCCGGCTCAAAGGCGCGCCGGAGCAAATGTTCCGCAACACCATTAGTTTCGCCAATACGGTGAACGGCACCGGCTCGCTCGTGCTCACCGATGATCTCGAAATCTACAATCGGATCGGCATGGGATTGTCGAGCGAGGGCGCGGAATGGATCGAGATCGGCCGCGGTCTGCAAAACGACGCTGCCGACGCGCATGGCGGCAGGCGCGGCAAAAACTCGACCAGCGAAGTCTATATCCGCAATATGTTCGACGCCTGGCTGCACTACATGGTCAATGGCCGCGCCGCAATGCGCGCGGCGTCCTAGCGCATGATCCCGAAAAAGTGGATACCGGTTTTCGGATAAGATCATGCGCAAACAAAGATCAGGGCACGTCGTGGCGCGCCGCTATACAATTCCGCTTTAGGCATCGATGGCGAAAAAGCCGAAACGTCCGCCGCGATCGCCGGCAATCCGCGCGCGCCGCCCCATCGCGCGGCGGGTGCGGGGCGCGCCGCCGGCAACGGCAGGTCTCGATCTGCACCGCTGCGAGCAATTCCTGATCCATGAAGCGCGCCTGCTCGACGAAGGCAAATTCGACGATTGGCTCGCGCTGTTTACGCCGGACGCCTGGTATTGGGTGCCGAGCGAGCCCGATCAGCCGGACCCGCACGAAACGGTTTCCCTGATCTACGACGACCGCCGCCTGTTGGAGACGCGGGTGCGCCGGCTCGCCAGCCCGCGCATGTATTCGCAAGAGCCGCGCTCGCGCACCTGCCGCGTCGTCGGCAATGTGACGATCGAGGCCAACGACCGCAACGCCTGCACCGTGCGCTCGAAATTCGTGATGATCGAATACCGCCGCGAGCAGCAGCGCGTTTTCGCCGGCACCGCGCTGCACCGCCTGGCGCAGTCGCACAGCCGCGTTATGATCGCGTGGAAGCGTGTCGATCTCGTCAATTGCGACGCGCCGCTCGACGGCATCACGATTCCGTTTTAGACCGTCATGGCCGGACTTGTTCCGGCCATGACGATCACTAACGCACCGAATTGCCGCCTAAGCGAGATGCCCGCGACATAGGCGAGCGAAGCGACGCCGTTCTTCGAACGGCTGTGCGCGGGCATGACGACTCACGTCCCTGTCGGCCGATGCAGGGCGGTGCGAGTGCGCTGCGCAGTGAGCCACTTCGAACGGCCGGCAAGACCGAGCGCGGCGGCGCGTAGAACGGGCGGCCAGGTTGTCGGCAGGCCAAGC
>DATAYT010000170.1:0-7377 GCA_036272395.1 Xanthobacteraceae bacterium | reverse complement strand
TGGTCGGGCGGAACATTGCGATGTCGCGGGCGAGCTCGATCATGGTTTGATCGACCAGCTCGACCGCAATCGGATTGAGTTTGACGATGTGCTGGGCCGCATCCATAGCCGCATGAAAGCTGCCGAAGTGGCACGCGCCGAGAGCGCGGCGGCCGAGCAGCGGTGACAGCTTGAGCTCGATTGCTGTCGAGAACGCGAGCGTACCCTCGGAACCGACCAGAATATGCGCGAGGTTGAGATCGTTGCGCGTCGGGATCACCGCATCGAGATTGTAGCCACCGACCCGACGCTGCACGTTGGGAAACCGTGCCGCAACTTCGCCCGCCTCACGTGCGCCGATGACGAGCAGATCGCGCGCCAACGGGCGCAATGCTTCCGGGGCATCGGAGAGATCGTTCGCTACCGGACCGAAGTGCGCGGCCGTTCCGTCCGCCAGCAACGCGTCGATGGAGATGATGTTCTCCCGCGTGTTGCCATAGCGCAGCGACCGCGCCCCGCAGGAGTTGTTGCCGACCATGCCGCCGATGGTCGCGCGCGACGCGGTCGAGATATCGACCGGAAACCACAGGCCGTGTGGCTTGAGCCGGCGATTGAGCTCATCAAGCACAATGCCGGGTTCGACCAGGCAACGGCGTGAAGTGACGTCGAGATCGATGATGCGGTTGAGCTTCTGGGAGCAATCAAGCACCAACGACGTGTTGACGGTCTGGCCGGCTTGCGAGGTTCCGCCGCCACGCGCCAGAACACTGATCCGCTCCTGCCGGGCGAGCGCCATGGCGCGCGTCACGTCGTGGATCGAGTGCGGCACAACGACGCCGACCGGCATGACCTGATAGTGCGACGCGTCGGTCGCATAGCGGCCACGGTCGAAGCTTGAAAACAGCACCTCGCCGGCGATTTCGGCCTTGAGCCGGCGTTCGAGCCCCGGCGCCAGAACGGCCGTCATGTTGATTTCCCAACGTTTTTCCGTGGGCGCAGGCCCATTGTGATCGACTTGACTGACTGTGACATTCGTCCTTCATGGCGGCAAGTTTCCGCCGGCAGTGCCGCCGGCACGAAATCACAGCCATTCCTCTGGAAATTCGCACATGTCCAAAAACGCTTCGCGTAACGCCGGCCGTCATTTCCTGCAAATTCCTGGGCCCACGCCTGTCCCGGACCGTGTCCTGCGGGCCATGGACACGCCGCTCATCGACCATCGCGGACCGGAGTTCGCCAAGATCGCGCGGCGCGCGCTCGACGGCATCAAGACGATTTTCAAGACCACCAACCCGGTCATCATTTACACCGCGACCGGCACCGGCGCCTGGGAAGCGGCGCTGGTCAACACACTCTCGCCCGGCGATCGCGTGCTCATGGTGGAGACCGGCCAGTTCGCGACACTGTGGAAGCGGATGGCGGAAAACCTCGGACTGAAGCCCGAGTTCATCCCGACCGATTGGCGCATCGGCGCCGAACCGGCAGCGATCGAGGCCAAGCTCAAGGACGACAAGGCGCATCAGATCAAGGCGGTCTGCGTGTTGCACAATGAGACTGCGACCGGCTGCCTCTCACCGATTAACGAGATTCGCAAGGCCATCGATCGCGCCGGACATCCCGCGTTGCTCATGGTGGATACGATCTCCTCGCTCGCTTCGACCGACTATCGGCACGACGAATGGGGCGTCGATGTCACGGTCGGCGGCGCGCAGAAAGGCCTGATGCTGCCGCCCGGCATGTCGTTCAACGCAATCAGTGACAAGGCGCTCGCCGCGGCGAAGACTTCGAACTTGCCGAAGTCGTTCTGGGCCTGGGACGAGATGCTGACCATGAACAAGATCGGCTTCTTTCCCTACACTCCGGCGACGCAGATGCTGCAAGGCCTCGCAGTCTCGATGGAGATGCTGCACGAGGAAGGGCTCGACAATGTATTCGCGCGGCATGCGCGCCTTGCCGAAGCCACGCGCCGCGCGGTGCGCGCCTGGGGCCTCGAAATCCTCTGCCGCGATTGGAAATATTATTCGCCGACGGTCACCGCGGTGCTGCTGCCGGACGGCCACGACGCCGACGCCTTCCGCAATTTGGCGCTGGACATGTTCAACATCTCCTACGGCGCGAGCTTCGGCCCTTATGTGAAGAAATATTTCCGCATCGGGCACCTCGGCGACGTCAATGATGGCTGGCAGGTCGGCGCGCTGGCGGCGACCGAAATGGCGCTCGCGTTGGCTGGCATCCCGCACAAAAAGGGCGGCGTCCAGGCGGCGATGGATTACATCGTCTCGGCGCATTCGGCCGGCGCCCGCGCCGCCGCGGAGTAGTCGTCAGGTCAGCGGCACCGCGGCGACGTGATCCTTGAACGCCTTGCGCGCGGCAATCGCCGCATACCAGCGCTCGAAATGCGGCAGCGCCGGGCGCTCCGGCACCAGCTGGCGATAACGGTAGGCGATGATTCCGACCGGAATATCGCCGTATGAGAATTCATCGCCGGCGAGGTAGGCGGTCTTCGCCAATTGCTGGTCCATGATTGTCATCGCCGCCGTCGTCTTGTTCTTGGAATCCTCGATGGCGGCATGATCGCGCTTTTCCGGCGGCGTGCGGATGAGGCCCCAGAAACATCCGAAGATCGCTGGTCCGGCGACGCTGAGCTGCCAGTCCATCCACTTGCTGGCCAGTGCGCGTTTACGCAAATCTGTCGGCTCGAGCATGCGCTCCTTGTGCTTGGCTGCGAGATAGCGAACGACGGTGTTCGATTCCCACAACAGAAAGCCGTCCTCTTCCTCGAGCGTCGGCACGAGTCCGTTCGGGTTCATGGCGAGATAGGCGGGCTCGCTGTTTTGACCGAATGGTCCGCCAATGTCGATGCGCTGATGCGGCAGGCCGATTTCGCCGATCGCCCACATGACCTTCTGCACATTCGACGAAGTATTACGGCCCCAGACTTTGATCACGGTTTTCCCTCCGATTTTGATTCGTCATTGCTGGACTTGATCCGGCAATCCATGCGGCAAAGCCGCGATTTCGGCGATTTAGCATGGGCCTGCGGGTCAAGCCCGCGGGGGACGAACGGTTGTCAATCGATCCGGCGCGCCTCCTCGGGCAGCATGATCGGAATGCCGTCGCGGATCGGATAAGCAAGTTTCGCCGCGCGCGAGATCAATTCTTGTTTCTCGGCGTCATATTCGAGCGGCGTCTTGGTTAGGGGACAGACCAGGATTTCGAGCAATTTGGGATCGACACTCTCGGCCGGACGATCGGACATCATCAGCTCCAGTTCAATCACAGATCAAAGGACTACTACTGCAACGGTGTTTCGCCCGGCGTCTTGCTCTTGGCAAGCTCGATCTCGGTGACGGCGACCAGGATTTCCGCGCGAGTCTTCAAATCGGGCGCTTCCAGCATGGCCTGTTTCTCGGCGACATCATACGGCGACATCATGGCCAGCGCGTTGACCAAAGCTTCATTGGGCGCGTTTTCGATACCCTCCCAATCCGCCTTGAGATCGTTGGCTTTGAGGAATGCGGTCAATGCGCGCAACAACGCCTTGCGGTCGACCTGTTCCTCGCCCTTGCGGGCAACGAAATCGTCGACGAACGGCTGATAGCTGACGCGGCACTGCCGATAGAGCGTGCTGACCGGCAATTCTTCCTCGATGCGAAAGCGGGCAATGCCGGTAAGCTGGATTAGATAGCGGCCGTCGCCGCTCTCGGCGAGTTGGGTGATGCGGCCGACGCAGCCGATCCTGAACAAATTCGGCTTATTCGCGTCGGCGCCGGGATGCGCCGGATCAGGCTGGATCATGCCGATGATGCGATGCGAGGAACGCAATGCGTCCTCGACCATCGCCAAGTAGCGCGGCTCGAAAATATTCAGGGGCATCTGACCCCTGGGCAGCAGCAGCGCGCCCGGCAGCGGAAACACCGCAATCACATCGGGCAGCGCGTCCGGCCCTTTGTAGGTCGTGTTCATCGGCATGTCGCACTCCGCCCTGCGACGGCACCGAAACTCACGGCATCGCTAATACGGCTTGCAGTATCGTCGTCTCTGCAGACCGGCGCAAACCTCTAAGCGAACAGAACCGAGGAGAGCCGCTTGCGGCCTTCGATCGTCGCTTCATCGGTCGGACCCCAGGCGTCGAAAAATTGCACCAGCTGCTTGCGCGCGCCGTCATCGTTCCATTTCCGGTCGCGCTTGACGATCGCCAGCAGATGTTCGAGCGCATGGAGCCGGCGGCCCTTGCCGTTAAGCGCGAGCGCAAGATCAAAGCGCGCCTGATGATCGAGCGGGTTGGCGGCGACCTTCTGTTCAAGCTCGGCAATCGGCCCCACGGTTTTGGCCTGCTCGGCGAGTTCGAGCGCAGCGCGCGCCGCCGCTACGGCGGCGTCGTTTTGCTTTCCGGCCGGAATCATCGCAAGCGTTTGCCGCGCGCGGTCGAGCGCGCCGGTCTGCACGTAGCAGCGCACCAAGCCCGCCAGCGCCGGCACATTGGAACTGTCCTCGGCAAGGATTTGCGCATAGAGCTCCGCTGCGCCTGCGGCATCACCGGCGGCGAGCGCCGCGTCGGCGGAATTGAGCAAATCTTTGGCTTCGCCGCCGATCCGGTCTTTGGTCAGCCGTTCCAGAAAAGCGACCACCTGATTTTCCGGCAGCGCGCCCATGAAGCCGTCCACCGGCTGGCCGTTGACGAACGCGATCACCGCCGGGATCGATTGAATGCCCATCTGGGCCGGAATCGATGGGTGTTTCTCGATATCCATCTTGACGAGCTTGACCTTGCCCTTGGCCGCTTTGACCGCCTTTTCCAGAACCGGCGTCAGCTGCTTGCATGGACCGCACCAGTCCGCCCAGAAATCCACCAGCACCGGCTGGCGCTTGGATTCTTCGATGACGTCTTTGACAAAGGTCTGCGTCGTCGTGTCCTTGACCGACGCTTCCGCGGTGGCCGTTCCAGCTGGTTGCAACATGTCGCGTTCTGCTCGTCTTTTGCCCTGACTTTATATCGCGCTTGCCCGCGTTTCCCCGCAGGGCCGCTCATTCCCGTTTGAGCATGATCTTATCCGAAAACCGGAAGGCCACCTTTCGGGATCATGCTCGATGACCTTATCTGGCTGATTAAATGGGAAGAAAATCACCGAATGCAATCGCGGATTTACCCCGGTACGGCGGAGAGGATTTCAATGCGCGGCGCATGGCCGGTCGCCGCCAAGAACTTGAGCAAGCCGTCGCGCGAAATGGTCGTCGTCGCTGTATTCACCAAAGGATGAAAATTAAGCGCCTCATGCGCCAATAGCGCCGCGTCGAGCACGACGCTCACCCGGCGCTCCTTGTCATTGATCGCCGCGAAGGGAGTTACCGAGCCAGGCAGGACACCGAGCACCTCCTGCATCAGCTCGGCCGAGCCGAACGAAAATCGCCCCGAGGCGCCGAGGAGGCGATGCAGCGAACGCAGTTCAACCGCCGCATCTTCGGGCGCGACGACCAGATAGGGCGCGCCCTTCTTGTCACGCAGAAACAGATTCTTGGTATGGCCGCCGGCGATGGCGCCGCGCAATTCGCGTGCCTCCTCGACCGTGAACACCGCCGGATGGGTGACGGTCTTGTGCGCGATCCCAAGCGTGTCCAGAAAAGCGAAAAGTTCGTCCGGTGTGGCGGGCATTGCCATGCTTGATAAAGCCGGACGGCATGGTTGCAAAGCGCGTGGTTGCAAAGCCAAGCGCTTCTTAAAACGTCAACGCCCCGGCAAAAGCCGAGGCGTCGAGGCGAAGGTCTGAGCGCCCAATTTCAGTAAGTGTAGCAAGTGCCATATCCTGTAGGCGCAAATTATGACGGCGCCCCAGGTGGTGTAGTGTCATGCCAGGTACAAACGCCGACATTCACGAACAGGCTAGACGGCAGTGGTGCGGAATAGCCCGCGATTGCCCCGATCACGCCGCCAGCTACCGATGCCACTTCTTTGTCGGTCAATTCACGTACATGCGTCGGCGAATTCGTCTTCATATGAATCTTTCCCTGTTCATTCAAAGTTGTGCCGACGCGACGGGCGCGTCAGCGGGCGGGATTTGACATTTCCGTCGTGGTTCTGGTCAAGGCACAGCAAGACGAATTTCTTTCGTCGCGAGAACGTGAACGTCCTCGGTCGTGTTGTCATTAAAACGCCGCGGTTCAGCAATCGCGGTGCGCTCGCCCTCGCGAGGGAACCGGTCATCCTGGCGATCGCGCCCCACAAATCGCGCGCTTCCTCGACCGTGATGGTGGCTGGACGGGCGCGGTTGCAAAGCGCGTGGTTGCAAAGGTATCCGCTCTTTGGCATAGCTTGAATGCGGCGCCGGCTAACTAAGCCGACGACCGTCTTACCCTTTGCGGATGCGGGTGTAGCTCAGGGGTAGAGCACAACCTTGCCAAGGTTGGGGTCGTGGGTTCGAATCCCATCGCCCGCTCCATAAAAAGCCAGTGATTTCAGCCAATTAGCGTCCCTTAACATGGAGAACGGGCGAGCTGTGCGGCTGGCGGAAGCAGCGCGGAAGCAGAAGCGCGCTTAAGCGACGCGCTCTCGTAGCTCTAATTAAAAAACTTCTGATCAGACGGAACGCAGATTGGCCCTTGGTACTCTCGCGAATGTGTACCAAGTGAGAAACAGCGTTACGATGTGGCATGAATAGGTTGTAAAGGCTGGTTGCGGACGATACGTCAACCATCTCGCGCGATCTAACCGACTGCGTGATGCTTTGATGGTTGAGGTGGCATCGGCTCATAAACAGCCGTCACTCGAAGCCGAACTCGCATCAATCCGTGGCACAGTTGATTTGCAGCCCGTCGCAGCCGGGTTGTCTGTCAAAGTTCTGCTCGGCGAAGCGATTGAAGGTCTCCTTGATCGCAAGGCCGCCGTTCGTGTGGTTCATGTTGTGGTAGACGACCAGGTAATGCAGCTGCTCAGGCTGCCCCGGCGGCGGCATCAGCGGCAGCAGCAAGACTTTGCACAGCCCGAGCTCAAGCGGCGGCGTGTTGCCGTTCACGCAAGGATCGCCAGTGTTCATCAGCATGAACGAGATCGGGCATGACTTGTTCGGCGCCGTGAGCGTTGGCGGCAGCGGCGCGCCTACCGGACCGTCAATGCAGGGCAGGCTCGAAGGCGGCGAAACGCCGTTGGGACCGACGAAGATATTGGTTGCCTGAATGTCGGCTGAAAGCTCGGCAGGCTGGTCGAGGGGGACAGGATTGCTGGTGTCGATGTCGCCGTGCAACACCAAGATCGGCATCGTCTTGAATTTTTGAATGCTCAAATCGCCGCGCGAGGCGAAATAGTGCGCCGAGCGCCAGTTGTAGCCCATCACGCCGTTGGCGTCGGGCAGGTAGAAACTGACCCCTGGCTGGAACGCCCCCGATCCGATGGCAGCAAGTTCG
>DATAYT010000169.1:0-3278 GCA_036272395.1 Xanthobacteraceae bacterium | reverse complement strand
GAATTCGACTACATGCACATAGGCGTGCGACGGCGCAAACGAGCCGGCGAGCATCTGAAAGCCGGGGGCGACCGCGGGAATATCGCGCACCGAGCCATTGGTCACGGTGCCCAGGCAGCCGAGCGCCTGGTGCACATTTGTCTGCACCTCGCCCCAGAATGCGCCATAGCCGGGCGGCTCGTCTTTGTCTTCAATGACGACGACGCTTGGCCGCGGTGCTGCGGCCACGTAATCGAGATACTCCATCCGTTTTTGCATGTAGCTCGGGCCGCTCACCTTGTCGCGGGCGCGAATGGTGACGGTCTTGGCGAAGCCGACCATCGGCGGCAAATCGGGAAACGGACAGTGCAGATGCACGGCGGTATAGCCGGCGCCCCGGCGCTCGGGCGCGACGATTTCGATCAAGTTGCACACGGTCGGCGTATCGATCGACCGCAGAAAATCGAATTGACTGTCAGAGACCACGACGTTTCCCCCTTTTTGCATCAGCATAAATGCATCTAATCCCAAGTTGCCGCGACGATCGCCGCGATGATCACTTGGACGAGAACGATTACGGCCACACAACCAGCCCAGCCAGCCGCCGCCCAAGCAAAGCCGGTGATGAAAGCGCCCGCGCTGCCGCCGACATAATAGATTGATACATAAAGCCCTACCGCGGACGAACGTCCCTCTTTGGCCGAGAGCGTGACATAGCCGGTCGATATCGCCTGGCAGACCATGCCGCAGACCGTGCAGAGAGTCAGCCCCGCGATGATCAGCACAATCGGCGGCGCCAACAGCAGCAATGCGCCGACCACCCACAGCGCGATCACCCCAAGCACGAAGCGGCGGCGACCGAACAGCGCCACCGCCCGGCCGACCCAGGGCACGATCGGGCTACTGACCAGATAGGTGACAAACAAAGCGCCGAGCAGCGTCGGCGAAAAGCTGTAGGGCGGCGCCGCCAGATGGAAGTTCACATAGGTGAACGTCGCGACGAAATTGAACAGTACGCCGAAGCCAATGGCATAGGTCGCGACAAGCCGCCGGTTGCGCAAATGCTGCAGCATTTGCATGGCGGACATTGCAAACTCGCCGGAGCGGCTGAAATTCCGCTCCCGGGGCAGGGTGGTGGCGACAATAATGGCGGCAACGAGCGTGAGCAGCGCCACCACCTGGAATGCCGCGCGCCACCCGATCACGTCGGTCAACAGGCCAGGTACAAAACGTCCGCTAAAGCCGCCGATCGCCGACCCGGAGACATAAAGCCCGGCGACGCGCGTCACTTCGGTCGGCGGCCACTCGTCGCCGATATAGGCGACCGTGACGGCGAAGATTGGCGGCAGCAATAATCCCTGGACGAAGCGCCAGAAGATGAGCTGCGGCACGCTGCCGGCGAAGGTCATGATCAGCATCGGCACCACCACCGCGAACATCGCGGCGGCGATCAGGCGCTTGCGGCCGACGACATCGGCGACCGCCCCGGTGAACGGCGCCGAGAGCGCGATTGCTGCGGTGCCCGCGGTCATCAGCGCGCTGATTTCGCCGGCGCTGACATGAAATTCGCGCGCCAATTCCGGCAGCAGCGCTTGCGGCGAATAGAGATTGGTGAAAGCGGCAAAGCCCGCGGTGGCCACCGCGAAGCTCCGTGAATCGAAAGCCATGGGGCATTATCGAGGAGCGGGGCGCCGAAAGCACGCCCATAGCAGCTGCATGTTGGGACGCGCTTAGGCGCGCGGTCGGTGGACGTTCGCTCTTTGCGACTGCTCCTCATGCCTGGCCGTTGGCGCCGTCGAGCGTCGCTCCGAGGCGTTCGCCAACAACGCGTGATCGATTAGGCCCGTTCCAATCGTGGCCGGCCGCCGATTCATTGTAAGTTTCGGGAACAAATGAAATTCCCGCACGTTGACGCTGCGTGCGACACCGCGCGACTTGGGCTTCTGCAGACTCGGGCTGCTGCAGACTTGGGCTGCTGCAGACTTGGGCTGTAAACTTGAGCCGCGGGCACTCGCCATTGCCGGGGGCTGGGTCTGATTGGCCGAAGGGCCAGAGGATCGGTGCGAAGCCAAACTCATTCCGCAACAAGACCCCAACCAGATTTTGACCGAGCAGCGCCGCGGCCGAGAGCGGCGGTAACATTAAAGAGAGCGGGAGCTTCCTATGGCGAGGCTCGATTTTCCTGATTGTCCGTCGCTGCGGCCCGCGGCAGAGCCAGCCGGTCTGCAGGTCTCATCGAGGAATTCAGGGGCGCTGTCGCTGCCCGATCGCGTCCCTTGGGATTGCCCGGGCGCGCGGGAAATCGGCTTCACGATCCCCGAACGCTACAATGCGAGCGCGATCCTTTTCGACAATCTCGCGGCCGGGCGCGACGACCGGCCCGCCGTCATTGGGCCCGCTGGCGGGCGCAGTTACGCGCAACTTGCCGCCGATGCGGCGCGCTGGGGCAACGCTTTTGCCGCCCTCGGTCTGTCGCGCGGCGACCGGATCCTTTTGGTCCTCGATGACACATCGATTTATCCGGCGGCGTTCTTCGGCGCCGTGCGCGCGGGATTTGTGCCGATTTTGATCAATGTGCTCACCCCGCCGGACCTGCTGCGGTTCTATCTCGAGGATTCCGGCGCCGAGGCCGCGGTTGCCGAAGCCGAATTTTACGATCGTTTCGAAACTGCGTGCGGCGGACGCACGCCGCTCAAGACGCTTGTCGTCGTAAACGGTGAGCCACGTGCGGCATTGCGCGGTGTCGATATCAAGAAAGCAAATGAATGGCTCCCATCGTTTGCTGATCGATTGGCTTGCGCCGACACGCACCGCAATGACATGGCGTTCTGGATGTACTCGTCAGGGTCCACCGGCCGGCCCAAGGGCATCGTGCATCTGCAGCACGACATGACCTATACGCATCAATCCTATGCGCGCGCGGTGCTCAAGCTCACGCCCGACGACGTGTGCTTTTCGGTGCCGAAGATCTTCTTTTCCTATGGCTTCGGTAATTCGATCACTTTTCCTTTTTCGGTCGGCGCGGCGTCGTTGCTGATGCCCGGGCGAGCGACGCCCGCGGCGGTATTCGCGGCGGTCGCGCAGTATCGGCCGACGGTGTTTTACGGATTACCGACGCTTTACACGCTGTTGACCCACGCGCCGGAAATCAAGGACGCCGATTTTTCGTCTGTGCGGCTTGCGGTGTCCGCCGCCGAAATTCTTTCGACCGAGATTTTCAATGCCTGGAAGCAGGCGACGGGGCTTGAAATCGTCGAGTGCCTCGGCTCCACCGAAATGCTCAACGTTTATCTGTCGAA
>DATAYT010000168.1:0-12369 GCA_036272395.1 Xanthobacteraceae bacterium | reverse complement strand
GCCACGTGTTACCAGCTTTTACATTTAGATGGCAAAAGAAGAGCGGTAGCCACATTCGTCACTCGGCAACGATTAATCAGCGAGTTCAGGACGGCGCGAAAGAATATTGGCTGTGCGTAGATTGCGAGCACCTATTCAATGAGTGGGAGACGAAGTTCGTCAATGCGATTTTCCATCCTACGAACGTTGATGGTGTTCCAAGTATTTCATATGGCGATTGGTTGCTTAAATTTTGCGAGTCGGTCTCTTGGAGATGCCTATTACATCTCAGACAGCAGACCGCACTAGCATAGCTAACACCCGAACAACGGCGACTGACCGACCAGGCTCAGAAAACGTGGGCCGAGTTTATCCGTGGGGAGCGTGAACACCCCGGCGTGTTCGAACAACATCTTGTCCCTTTTTGGTCCTGTTACAGCGAGCCCGGGAACTGAGCTCCCTCCCAACATAAACCGCTATCTACTAAGAGTTATTGAAATTGATTTTGCGCGCAGCGCATCCACGATGTTTGTGTATTCCAAATTCGGTCGGTTTGCCATATTAGGATTTGAGCAGCTGAAATATCCAAAGCGGTGGGTTGGAAGCAAGGTTAGGCTGCGGGGCGGCACATTGAAACCCCGCGAGTACGTCTTTCCAACACAGTTCGGTGAATATCTAGCCGACAGGGCAAGGCGCGTCTGGGTAGCCATGGATCGAATCTCGGAGCCACAACACCGCAAAATAGATGAAGCAATCCGATCTGATTTTGATCGCTTCGCGAATACCGATCTATTCAAAGCAATCCAGCTTGACGTTGAAATGTTTGGACGAGCTGCATTTCGTAAATCAGTTCGAAAATAGTGAGCGATGAACCCGTTCCAAGCTCGCTAGTCGGTTATGGATTGCGGAGTGAAATCCAACCCTGATGATCTTCTCACCGTTGCCGTCAAGTGATATCTCAAGCAGAGCTAGCACCATCGGGTGAGGCCGCAAGGTGACCCGCGGCAAGAAGCCCGTCGTCGGCGTGATCGGCAGCTTGCATCTGATGGAGGGCAAGTTCCCGGCGCAGCGGGTCGGCGATCGCATGCTTTGCGCAATACCGAGGCGGTCTGCCCTACGTCGGGATCTTAGCCAGCACCGCCTGCATCTTCTCTAGCACTTCGCGAGTCTTCTCCGCATAGAACGCGTTCACGACGTCGCAGATCGCCTGCACCTTCGGATCGAGCGGATTTATTCCCGCCGCTACCAGACGACCATGCAGGTCTTGCAATACTTCATCGTATTCGAACATAAGCGGCCTCCTGGCTGGCAAGTATATCAGGTGCGAACCTGACCGGTCGTCCATACTGGCTTTTCGGCGGCATGGATGCCGGATCAAGTCCGGCAATGACGATCTTCTCAGTGCGGCTGCTGAGTGGTATGCCGGAACCTGATGCGCAAGCCCAGGGCTGAGCTCGTAAGGTGACCCGCAGCAAAAAACCCGTCGTCGGCGTGATCGGCAGCTTGCATCTGATGGAGGGCAAGTTTCCGGCGCAGCGTGTCGGCGAGCGCAATCTGCGCGCGGTCGCCGAGGCGGCAGGCGCCTTGCCGCTTGTCTTCGCCGGCTCGCCAGACATCACTGACATCGGCGCGCTCCTAGATACCGTCGACGGGATTCTGCTCACCGGCGCGCGGGCCAATGTGCATCCAAGCTTGTTCGGCCACGACGCTCACCCGAGCAGCGAGCCTTACGACCATGCCCGCGACGCGATGGCACTCGCCTTGGTCGAAGCCTGCGTTGCGCGCGGCGTGCCGCTGTTCGGCATTTGCCGCGGCTTTCAGGAGATGAACGTCGCCTATGGCGGTTCGCTGCATCCGGAAATCCGCGACCTGCCCGGCCGCATCAATCACCGTGCGCCGCGATTGCCGAACGGCGAATTCCACCCCGATGTGCAAGTGGTCTTTGCCGACCGCCACGATGTGCGCCTCACCCCAGGCGGCGTATTTGCGAAATTACTTGGCGCCGAATGCATCCGGGTCAATTCGCTGCATGGCCAGGGCATCCTCGAGCCCGGCAAACGCATCGTGGTCGAAGGCGTGGCTGACGACGGCACCATCGAGGCGATCCGCGTCGGCGAGGCGCCAGGCTTTGCGCTCGGCGTGCAGTGGCATGCCGAATACGACGCGCAGCACAATCCGGTGAATCGCAAATTGTTCGAAGCCTTCGGCGCGGCGCTGGCAAAGCATCAGCAGGCGCGGTGATCATGGTTCCCTCTCCTCATTGGGAAGAGGGAAAACTAAACGGCTAGCGGACACTGCTATGGCGCAAGAGGGATTCGTCTCGGTCGCGAGCCGCCATTCGGCGGCAGAAACCGTGGAGCGCCTTCTCGCGGCGCTCAAAAAGCGCGACCTTGCGGTCTTCGCCCGCATCGATCACGCCGCCGCGGCCGCGGCGGTCGGCATGCCGTTGCGGCCGACCGAAGTGGTGCTGTTCGGCAATCCGAAGGGCGGCACGGTGTTGATGGAGGATCAGCAGCGCGCCGGGATTGATCTACCGCTCAAAGCACTGGTCTGGCAGGACGCCGCGGGCAAGGTTTGGCTCAGCTACAACACAGCCGAATGGATCGCGGCGCGCGCCGGTCTCGGCCCGGCGAGCGCTGCCGCCGTTTCCGCCATGACCAAGGCGCTGGCCGCGATCGCAGAGGAAGCGACAGGGTGATGCGGCTGCCATTGGCGCGCTGAGCCGGGAACGGCTCAACGGCCGTCACCACCGGCCCTGCACCCGCAGGCTTGTCGCCAGGTCGCGGCGTCACGTCGCCCCGCTCTTCGCCAATTCCTCCAACCTCCCCGCCAATTGCCGCAACTGCCATTGGCGCGCCAGCGCCGCGGCCTTGGCGAAGGTCGGCTTTTGGCGCGTCAGACTCGGCAGCGGCGCCTTTTTGTTCATGGTGGCGATGCCGCGATAGAGCCGTAGATCGTCGGCGATGCGCGCAAAGCGCCCGGCTTTGAGGATTGCATCGAGCGTGCCGTAGCGGCGCAGCAGCGTGGCGGCGCCGAGCGCGCCGACACCTGGCGCTCCCGGCAATTTGTCGGACGGATCGCCGCGCAGCGCGATGAAGTCCGGCACTTGCTTCGGCTCGACGCCGTAGCGCTCCCGCACCTGCTGCAGCCCGATCCGCGCCATCTCCCCGGCGCGCAGCGGATAAAGGATTGTCGTTCGCGCCGAGGCGAGCTGAAAAGTGTCCCGATCGCCGCTCGCCACCAGCACGGTGCCGCCGCGCCGCTCCTCGGCGCTCGCGGCAGCGGCAAGAAAATCGTCGGCCTCGTAGCCGCCGCGCTTGGCATTGGCGAAGCCGCAGGCAGCGACGAATTTGGGAATGAGCGCCAGTTGCTCGACCAGATCGTCGTCGAATTCGCGGCCGCTCTGATAGTCGGCGAAGGCCTCGTGCCGATAAGTGGCCGCTTCAAGCGTATCCCAGCCGACCAGAACGGCGCGCGGCCGCTCGGTGCGGTAGAGTTGCAACAGGCGATTGGCAAAACCGAGAATGGCGCCGGCCGGACGGCCGCAATCGCGCAGAATGTTCTTCGGCAGCGCGTGGTAAGCGCGGTGCGCAAATGAATCGCCGTCGATGACTAGCAACGGCCGGCGCGATGCGTTCGATGCTGCCTGCTTCGCTTGCGGTTTTGCTTTAGCGCGTTTCATGTCGCGGGATGCGAATGCTCACAGTTTGATCATCGGACGCTTGCCCTTGGCCGTCTTCTCGCTCGGGACCTTCACCAGCGCCTCGCCGTCGAGCACCACCTCGCCGCCGACGGCGCAAATGCACGATAGCCGGGCGCGCGATTTTTCCGGGATGAGCTCGCGCACAGTGACCGTGACCACGACGGTGTCGCCGATCTTCACCGGCGCGCGGAAATTCAGCGTTTGCGAAATATAGATCGCGCCCGGCCCCGGCAGCCGCGTACCGAGCACCGCCGAAATCAAGCTCGCGGTATAAAGCCCGTGCGCGATGCGCTTGCCGAACGACGTGCGCGCCGCGAAATGTTCGGAAAGATGGATGGGATTGCGATCTCCGGTGAGCTGCGCAAAGCCGACCACGTCCGAGGATGACACGGTCTTTTCCAGCGTCTCCGTCATGCCGACCGACAGATCCTCGAAAAACAGCGTGCGCAGCGGCGGCAGGTTCATGCGAAAACGGTAATTGTGGATAGCTATTGCTGCTTGGGCGCGGCACCGCCTCCAGAGGCCGGGCCGCGCGGATCGTTCCGGTTCGCCATGCACTTCTTGAGGAAAGCATTGCGCGCCGCGCCCTGCAGCCGCTGGTCGTCCGCGCCGAATTTGCAGGTTGCCATTTTCTGCTTCGCGTCGACCGCGAAACACGGCCCCGCCGGCACCAACACGATCAGAGCGGCCGCCAAAAGCGCATTACGAGACATGTTTTTAACCCCCGGGGCTGTTGCACCGCCATGATAGCACAGCAGGGCAATCGCTTAGCACGATCCCCCGAATTGGCGCTATAAAGCCGAATGGCTTCGCCCGACAGTGGCCGCGCATTCTTGGACCGGATCGCTCCCGGCCTCACCGGCACCGCGCAAATCGTGGTCGGGCCGGAGCACACCGCGCCGTTCGTCGGCTCAGGCCGGATCCCGGTACTGGCGACGCCGGTGATGATCAATCTCATCGAAGCGGCGGCGCTCGCCGCGGTCGAGCACTTGCTTCCGAGCGGACACCAGAGCTTGGGCATTCAGCTCGACGTGAGCCATACCGCGGCGACGCCGGTCGGACTGCGGGTCACGGCAACCGCGGAAGTCTCGCAGGTTCAAGGCCGCTCGATTACCTTCCGCGTGGCGGCGCGCGACGAGTTCGAGCCGATCGGCGGCGGGACCCATAAGCGTATCGTGGTCAGCGTTTCGCGCTTCGACGAACGCGTGCAGCGCAAGCTGGCGCAGAAAAATAGCGGCAACCGATAAGACGCGCCGTCGGTGCGGTCGAATAACACGACGGCGCCCACCTCACGCCCGCGAGCGGCCCACGGCCCATCCGATGATAAAGAGAACCACTGCCGCGATTGCGGCGGCGAGCGCATGGGTCGAGTGGATGCGCGCGGAGCCGGCCGCATAGCCCGGCATGAATGTCGGCAGCGACCCCGCTTGCGTGGTGATGTAGATAATGGCAGCGATCGCGCAGATGATCGCCAGCAAATAAACGACCAGTCTCATTCCAGTCCCCCCTCTGGCGCCCGAAAGCGCCGTTGTTGCCGCCGCACTAAGCTGCGGCGGCTGACTCTGTGGCGGCTTGCACCGGCGCGCCATGCGCCGCTTCGCCGCTCGCGAGCGCGGCAAGAATACGCGTCACCAATGCGCGGGCGGAGCCGGCGCTCAATTCGACCGCCACGCGGTCGCGTCCGCCCTCCCCTTCGTTGGTGAAATCGATCGCAAGAACGTGGTCAAGCGTCGAATAATACGGATGATCGAAGTAAACATTGGCGGTGTCGATGCGCATCCAGCCTTTACGGCCTTTAGCGCTGCCGACGAGAGCGGTCTTTTCCACGATATAGCTGCACATGGCGATAACCCTTATCTCTTGTTTGCACGCTTACTCGGCAGCGACGCGTGTCGCCGAGCTGGCCAGATGGCGCGCGAAAAAAGCGAAGACTTTTTTCCAACCATCCAGCGCCTGTTCCGGTCGGTAGGCATCGCGCCAGGTGTTGAAGAAGGCGTGTCCCGCGCCATTGTAGCGATGGAATTCGTAATTCTTGCCAAGACGTTTGAGCACGGCCTCGGTCCGGTTCACCTGATCGGCGGTCGGATTGGCGTCGTCGTTGCCGAAAATGCCCAACAGCGGGCAATTCAGCTTCTCGGTCAGGTCGATTGGCGCAACCGGGCGCTTGTCGTTGAGATCCTTCGGATTGTCGACAATCACATTGCCGCCCCAGCAATCGACCGCGGCGTCGATACCGGAGAGCGTGCACGCCGCCAGATAGGTGTGGCGTCCGCCGGAGCAGAAGCCGATTATGCCGATTTTTCCCGTCGCATTGGGCTGCGCGTGCAGATACGCCATTGCGCCGGCGACATCGCCCATGACTTGCGCATCGGCGACGCCGCCAGCCGCGCGCACGCGCGCGCCGAGATCGTCCGGGCTTTCAGATCCTTCGCGAAAATATAAATGCGGCGATATCGCCGCATAGCCGTGATGGGCCAGCTTACGCACGACCTCCATGGTCCATTCGTCCCATCCGGGAAGATGATGGATCACGACAATGCCGGGATACTTCCCCGCAGCGATCGGCCGGGCGTAATAGGCCTCGCCCTGATCGCCGTTGTGGCCGCGAAATTTCACCGTTTCCGCTTGCAGCGCGCGATAGTGGCTCATGCGTGCACTCCATTCGACGAGAGATAGAACGTTACCTGGCGAACTGGCGGAGCCCTATTGCGGACAGCGATACAGCACCGCCTTGTAGGTCATGTCGCGATCGATGAATTCTATCGTATTGTCCGGTCTCGGGGTGAAAGTAATATCGCCGATCAGCGGCCCGCCGGCGAATTTGCATTCGACATGCGCCGAGATGCTGGGGCCGTTCGATTTCTTGTCCAAGATGGTGCAAACACCGACATTGGATATGATCTCCTGGGGTGAGATCGTGACCTTGGCGGTGGCTTGATCGCTGCCATCGCCTTTGCAGGCGACGTTTTGAGTATAGTTGCCAACGAGCGGAAAATCATCCGCCAAGGCCGCAGCGAAAAGTATTCCCGTCACCGCGACGCTGACGGATCCAACGATCAGACGAACAAACACGCGCTTGCCTCGGCTTTTAAGCCACGCCGTCAATGCGACGGGTGCTGGCGACGCCCCGGCGAAATTTTAGCGAAACTGAGAGGCTCGGCCAATCCGGCAAGCAGCTTGGCAAAGAAAAAGGCGGCGCCCAAAAGGCGCCGCCTTGATCGCGATGGTTGGGATCGTGCGCTCTATTTGCGCACGATCTTCGTGCGCTAGTGCGCGGTGAGACCGGACGAATCTTCCTCCACGACGGATGGCTCGGGAACATCGACCGGCTTCGTTTCCTCCCAGACGATCGGTTCCGGCTTGCGCACAAGTGCGCGAGAGAGAGCCTCGTCCATCCGGGACACCGGCACGATGTCGAGGCCGCTCTTGATGCTCTCGTTGATCTCGACCAGGTCTTTCGCGTTCTCTTCCGGGATCAGCACGGTCTTGATGCCGCCGCGATGGGCCGCAAGCAGCTTCTCCTTCAAGCCGCCAATCGGCAGAACGCGGCCGCGCAAAGTAATCTCGCCGGTCATCGCCACATCGCGGTGCACCGGAATGCCGGTCATCACCGAAACGATCGCCGTCACCATGGCGACGCCGGCGGAAGGACCGTCTTTCGGCGTTGCGCCTTCCGGCACGTGGACGTGAATGTCTCGTTTATCGAACGACGGCGGCTCGATGCCGAAGGCCACCGCCCGCATGCGGACGTAAGATGCCGCCGCGGAGATCGACTCCTTCATGACATCGCGCAAATTGCCGGTCACGGTCATCTTGCCCTTGCCGGGCATCATGGCCGCTTCGATCGTGAGCAACTCGCCGCCGACATCGGTCCAGGCCAAGCCGGTGACCACACCGACCTGATCCTCGTCCTCCACTTCGCCGAAGCGGAATTTCGGCACGCCGAGATATTCGCCGAGCACCTTATCGGTGACTTGGACCGACTCCTTCTTCGAAATCGTGAGCTCCTTGACCGCCTTGCGGATCAAGGTTGAGAGCTCGCGCTCGAGATTACGCACGCCCGCTTCACGGGTGTAGCGGCGGATCATCGTTAGCAGCGAATCGTCGTCGATCGACCACTCCTTCGGTCCGAGGCCGTGCTTGACGATCGCGTGCGGGATCAGGTGCTTGCGCGCGATTTCGACCTTCTCGTCTTCGGTGTAGCCGGCGATGCGGATGATCTCCATGCGATCCATCAGCGGCGGCGGAATATTGAGCGTATTCGCCGTAGTGATGAACATCACGTGAGACAGATCGTAATCAACCTCGAGATAGTGGTCGTTGAAGGCGTGGTTCTGCTCCGGATCGAGCACTTCGAGCAGCGCCGATGACGGATCGCCGCGGAAGTCCGCGCCCATCTTGTCGACTTCGTCGAGCAGGAACAGCGGATTCGAAGTCTTCGCCTTGCGCATGCATTGGATGATCTTGCCCGGCATCGAGCCGATATAGGTCCGCCGATGGCCGCGAATTTCGGCCTCATCGCGCACGCCGCCGAGCGAAACGCGAACGAATTCGCGCCCAGTCGCTCGAGCTATCGACTTGCCGAGCGAGGTCTTGCCGACGCCGGGCGGACCGACCAGACAGAGGATCGGGCCGGTCAGCTTGTTGGCGCGCTGCTGCACGGCGAGATATTCGACGATGCGCTCTTTGACCTTCTCGAGACCATAGTGATCGTTGTCGAGGATCTGCTGCGCCAGCGTGAGGTCTTTTTTGATCTTCGACTTCTTGTTCCACGGAATCGAAAGCAGCCAGTCGAGATAATTGCGCACGACGGTGGCTTCCGCCGACATCGGCGACATCTGGCGCAGCTTCTTGAGCTCGTGCTGCGCCTTCTCGCGCGCCTCTTTCGACAGCTTGGTGTGCTTGATCTTTTCTTCGAGTTCGGCAAGCTCGTCTTTGCCGTCCTCGTCGCCCAGTTCCTTCTGGATCGCCTTCATCTGCTCGTTGAGGTAGTACTCGCGCTGCGTCTTCTCCATCTGACGCTTCACCCGCGTACGGATGCGCTTTTCCACCTGAAGAACGGAGATCTCGCTCTCCATCAGACCGAGCACCTTCTCCAGGCGCTGGGTGACAATGGGCGTCTCCAAGATCAACTGCTTGTCGGGAATTTTCACGGCCAGATGCGAGGCGACCGTGTCGGCCAGCTTGGCGTAATCCTCGATCTGCTGAACCACGCCGATGACTTCCGGCGACACTTTTTTGTTCAGCTTCACATAGCCTTCGAACTCGTTCACGACAGACCGCGCCAGCGCCTCGGCTTCCACCTGCTCGCCGGAGACGTCGGCAACCACCTCGGCCTCGGCTTCGAAATAGTCTTCGCGGTCGGTATATTTCTTCACCTGCGCGCGCGCGGCGCCTTCGACCAGCACTTTGACGGTCCCGTCGGGCAGCTTGAGCAACTGCAGCACGCTCGCGAGCGTGCCGACAGTGTAAATGGCGTCAGGGGCCGGATCGTCGTCGGATGCGTTCTTCTGCGTCGCCAGCAGAATGAAGGTATCCGAACGCATCACTTCTTCGAGAGCCTTGATCGATTTTTCGCGGCCGACGAAGAGCGGAACAATCATGTGCGGGAAAACAACGATGTCCCGCAGTGGCAGCACCGGATAGGCGCGGCTTTCCCCGGTCAAAAGCGGTTTAGGTTTGGCGGTGCTTGTCATGGCCCACTTCCTTTTTTGTTTTGGCACCTCCGTTCGCGGCCCGCCGATGGCGCTGCTGCTACGGATTGCCCAAGGACCGGGGTGGCGATCACCTCGATGCCTCGTCCACGAGCCGGTCTATTCCACACGATTTCTCGTACCTCTCTATCGCTTGTAGACTATAGGTGGCGTTGCCCGGCGGGCGAGTCAAGAAAGCCCGTTTTTTCGGACAAAACCGACTAGGCCGGGAGCGGATCGAAGGGCCGCGCAGCGAATCGCGGGTCCGAGATTCGCCCACCCGTCAGGCGCTCGCCCCGCCGGCATCCCCTGCGCGGTCGGAGCGGTCCGCGTAGATATAGAGCGGCCGGGCACTGCCTTCGACCACTTCGCGCGAGATCACGACCTCTTCGACGCCTTCGAGGCTCGGCAGATCGAACATGGTGTCGAGCAGGATGTTCTCCATGATCGAGCGCAGGCCGCGCGCGCCAGTCTTGCGGTCGATCGCCTTGCGGGCGATTGCCGCCAGCGCTTCTTCGGCGAGCGTCAAATCGACCGTCTCCATTTCAAACATGCGCTGATATTGCTTGACGAGCGCGTTCTTCGGCTCGGTCAAGATGCGCTTGAGCGAGGCCTCGTCGAGATCCTCCAATGTCGCGACCACCGGAAGCCGGCCGACGAATTCGGGGATCAGGCCATACTTCAAGAGATCCTCGGGCTCGACGTCACGGAAGATTTCGCCCTGCTTACGGTCCTCCGGCGCCATGACCTTGGCGCCGAAGCCAATCGATGTCGAACGGCCGCGCGCGGAAATGATCTTCTCGAGCCCGGAAAAAGCGCCGCCGCAGACAAACAGAATATTGGTGGTGTCGACCTGCAGGAATTCCTGCTGCGGATGCTTGCGGCCGCCCTGCGGAGGCACGCTCGCAATCGTGCCCTCCATGATTTTAAGAAGCGCCTGCTGAACGCCCTCGCCCGAGACGTCGCGCGTAATCGAGGGGTTGTCGGATTTGCGCGAAATCTTGTCGATCTCGTCGATGTAAACGATGCCGCGCTGCGCGCGCTCGACGTTGTAGTCCGCCGATTGCAACAATTTCAGAATGATGTTCTCGACGTCCTCGCCGACATAGCCGGCTTCAGTCAGCGTGGTGGCATCCGCCATCGTGAACGGCACATCGAGGATGCGCGCCAATGTCTGCGCCAGCAATGTCTTGCCGGAGCCGGTCGGGCCGATCAGCAATATGTTCGACTTCGCGAGCTCGACGTCGTTATGCTTGCTCTGATGGTTGAGCCGCTTGTAGTGATTGTGAACGGCAACCGAGAGAACCTTTTTGGCGTGATCCTGGCCGATCACATAGTCGTCGAGGACTTTGCGAATTTCGCGCGGGGTCGGAATGCCGTCGCGCGACTTCACCAGCGAGGATTTGTTCTCCTCGCGAATGATGTCCATGCAAAGTTCAACGCATTCGTCGCAAATGAAGACGGTGGGGCCGGCGATAAGCTTGCGCACCTCGTGCTGGCTTTTGCCGCAGAACGAGCAGTACAGCGTGTTCTTTGAATCACCGCCACCAACCTTGCTCATTCCATTCTCCGTCTTCGCCAGTGCCGCGCCTCGACAAGCATCCTAAGAAGCGCGCGGCTAAGATTTCGTAGCACCAACCTCAGCTTTCTTGGAGCGACCCGCGTTACCGCGAAAGTGCCAACGCCAAGTCCTTCCACGCAAGCTGCCATGCTAATGGCGTGCCAATCAAGAATCCATTAACGATAACGCGACTTTGCACCGCTGTGGTTTCTGGATCACAGGACCGAGAAAACGCTTGACCCGGCCCAGGAACTAACACCTGCAGCGGCCGAATCAGTCCGTTTCGAGGCGCTGCCTGCGGCTAGCTGACCCCCTTGAGGATCGGCTCCGATTTGAGGCTGGGTTCTTTGAGACTCGGTTCCTCGGGCCGCCTCTCGATGACCTTGTCGATCAGACCGAACTCCTTGGCCATGTCCGCGGTAAGAAACATGTCCCGTTCCAAGGCGTCCTCGATCTTCTTGAGCGGCTGACCGGTATGTTTGACGTAGATTTCATTGAGCCGTCGCTTCAGGTTCAAAATCTCTTGGGCGTGCAGCATGATGTCCGTGGCCTGGCCCTGGAACCCACCGGATGGCTGATGCACCATGATCCGGGCGTTGGGGAGCGCAAAACGCAGGTCCTTGGCGCCCGCGGCAAGCAAGAGCGAGCCCATTGACGCAGCCTGGCCGGTGCACAGCGTCGAAACCGCGGGACGGATGAACTGCATCGTGTCGTAGACCGCCAACCCCGAGGTCACCACCCCGCCCGGCGAATTGATGTACATGGAAATTTCTTTTTTCGGATTCTCAGCTTCGAGGAACAGGAGCTGAGCGACTATCAGCGAGGCCATCCCGTCCTCGACCGGACCGGTGATGAAAATGATTCGCTCTTTGAGCAGCCGCGAATAGATGTCGTAGGCCCGCTCACCGCGATTGGTCTGCTCGACGACCATGGGGACGAGATAGTTCATGTAGGTTTGGTTGGGGTCGCGCATCTCTCACCTGATCTGGCTTAATTCGTCGTTGTGTCCGGCGGGGCACCAAGTCCTTGGAACCAAGTCCATGCAAGCCCGTCCTCTAAACTTAATATAGTCACCCAGGCGGGCTTACCCAGAAGTCGGGTCACCCAGATATCTACGCCGCCCTCTCAATGCCACCACCTAGACGCGCAATGCGGCTTGAGTCGGTCGCCTTGTTGAGGCCTGTCGAGACCAGCATTTCGCGGCCGGCAAGCCAACACCTGCCCGGCCGCGGCCTTGCCTGCGCTCTCAGCAAGATATCCGTGGGAATCGCCACAATACGTAGTCTTCACCGGCGATCACCGCAAGCTCGTCCGATCAAGGGCGAGCTGCCACAGCCGAGAGCCTATTCCTCTTCCTTGAATAATTCCTCGCGCGACACCTGCTTGTCGGTGACATCCGCAAGCTCGAGCAAGAAATCGACAACCTTGTCTTC
>DATAYT010000167.1:0-25549 GCA_036272395.1 Xanthobacteraceae bacterium | reverse complement strand
TGTATGCGAGGCGCCTCCTTTTGAGGCTGGTTTGAGACCGGCCATCCTTTAGCACCGGGGACTTTCCATGACGACTTTGTGGCTCATCGTTCTATGCGGCGTATTGGCCATCATTTACGCCATCTGGGCCACGCGTTCAGTGCTGCAAGCCGATGCCGGCAGCGCGCGGATGCAGGAAATATCGGCCGCGGTGCGCGAGGGCGCTCAGGCGTACCTTAAGCGCCAGTATTCGACGATCGCGCTGGTCGGAATCGTGATCTTCCTGATCGTCGGCTATTTTCTCGGCTGGCTGGTCGGCGTCGGCTTTGCGGTCGGCGCCATTCTGTCCGGCTCGGCCGGCTTTATCGGCATGAATGTTTCCGTGCGGGCCAATGTGCGCACCGCCCAAGCGGCGATCAGTTCGCTCGCGGCGGGCTTGGAAATTGCATTTCGCGCCGGCGCGATTACCGGACTGCTGGTCGCAGGGCTCGCCCTTCTCGGCGTCACGCTTTATTTCGGCTTCCTCACCGGCACCCTGCATATGGCCGCCAATGACCGTGAGGTTATCGATTCGCTCGTCGCGCTCGGCTTCGGCGCTTCGTTAATTTCCATTTTTGCTCGTCTCGGTGGTGGCATTTTCACCAAAGGCGCGGATGTCGGCGGCGATCTCGTCGGCAAGGTCGAAGCCGGCATTCCCGAAGATGATCCGCGCAATCCAGCGACCATTGCCGACAATGTCGGCGACAACGTCGGCGACTGCGCCGGCATGGCGGCCGATCTGTTCGAGACCTATGCGGTGACCACCGTGGCGACGATGGTTCTTGCGGCCATCTTCTTCAGCCGCGCCGGCGGTGACGCGCTGATGCGCATGATGACATTCCCGCTCGCGATTGGCGGCGCCTGCATCATCGCCTCGATCATCGGGACTTTCTTCGTCAAGCTCGGTCCCTCGCAATCGATCATGGGCGCGCTGTATAAGGGCATGATCGCGACCGCGATTTTGTCGCTGATCGGAATCGCACTGGTCACTTATCCGCTGATCGGCTTCGGGCCGCTGCCGGGCGCCAATTATTCCGGTCTGACACTGTTCGTCTGCGGCATTGTTGGACTTGCTGTGACCGGATTGATCATCTGGATCACCGAGTTCTACACCGGCACTAATTTCCGCCCGGTGCGGTCGATCGCGCTGGCCTCGGTCACCGGACACGGCACCAACGTCATTCAGGGATTAGCGGTATCGCTCGAAGCCACCGCGCTGCCGGCGCTCGTCATCATCGCCGGAATCCTGATCAGCTATAACCTCGCCGGCTTGTTCGGCATCGCGATCGCGGTGACCACGATGCTGGCGCTTGCCGGCATCGTGGTGGCGCTCGACGCCTTTGGTCCTGTCACCGACAATGCCGGTGGCATTGCCGAAATGGCGGGATTGCCTAAGGAAGTTCGTAAATCCACCGACGCGCTGGACGCGGTCGGCAACACCACGAAAGCGGTCACCAAAGGCTACGCGATCGGCTCCGCCGGGCTCGGCGCCTTGGTGTTGTTCGCGGCCTATAACGAGGACCTGAAATACTTCATCGCCAATGCAGGGGCGAATTCGTATTTCAAGGGCGTCGCCCCGGATTTCTCGCTGAGCAATCCTTACGTTGTGGCCGGGCTCTTGTTCGGCGGCTTACTGCCCTATCTGTTTGGCGCAATGGGCATGACGGCGGTGGGGCGCGCGGCTTCTTCGATCGTTGAAGAGGTTCGGCGCCAATTCCGCGAACGGCCCGGGATAATGCAGGGCAGGGACAAGCCTGATTATGGGCGCGCGGTCGATATGCTGACCAAAGCCGCGATCAAAGAAATGATCGTACCGTCGCTGTTGCCGGTGCTCTCGCCGATCGTCGGCTACTTCATTATCTATTTCGTCGCTGGCGGCGGTGCACAGGGCAAGTCGGCTGCGTTCTCCGCGCTTGGCGCCATGTTGCTCGGCGTTATCGTGACCGGCCTGTTCGTTGCCATATCGATGACATCGGGCGGCGGCGCTTGGGACAATGCAAAAAAATACATCGAAGACGGCCATTACGGCGGCAAGGGCTCCGACGCGCACAAGGCGGCGGTGACCGGCGACACGGTCGGCGATCCTTACAAGGACACTGCCGGGCCGGCGGTCAATCCGATGATCAAGATCACCAATATCGTCGCGCTATTGCTGCTCGCGGTGCTCGCGCATTCGGGCTGAGCAGGCGCCAGATCCGCTCGGCGGGGGAGCTCAGCTTCCCTTGCCCTGCAGGTTATGGAGGAAGGTCGATACCAGACTAAGGTCGTTGCCGCTTGTGGGCGTTGTGCGGCTCACGAAGTCAAAGATCTTGCCGTCTTTCATCCCGTATTCGGCGAGGCGCTGAACTTTTCTATCCCTGTCGAAATAGACCGCTATCACGCGCTGATCGGTGACCTTGGTCCGCATAAAGGCAATCTCGCGCTCGGCCTTCTGCGAGATGTAATAGAACGCTTCACCACTCACGGTCGCCACCGTTGACGGCGTACCGAGAACCAGCAGAACCTGTTCCTGTGACGCGCCGAGGGGGATTTGCTCAAGCGCACCTTCCGGCAGCACGTAACCGCGCTGGAAGGTCTCACTACCGCAGCCCGACAGGCTCATCGCGGCGGCAACGGCACAGGCCAGCGCCACACCACAGTATCGACTACGGCCCCAACTACCCCGCATCCACATCCCTAACTTGCGCCCGGCTGGAAGCTGGCGTTACCTCAAAACCAAGGCTTAGCAAACTACCGGCCCTGGTACCGGCCTTGGCCGGCGCCCGATTTGGGCGCCGCGATGCCCAGTAAGTGAATGATCCTCAAGCGCTTTCGCCTAAGTCTTGGTAATCGCAAGATCGACGACCTCTATGGCGCGATCGTGGCACAGTCGCGCCGTGCGGCCTTTTACATCGGCTATGGCGTGCCCGACACCGTGGACGGGCGCTTTGACCTTGTCGTCCTGCACATGGTCCTGCTGCTGGCGCGGTTCGATCGCGGGGGGCCGTCCGCGCGCGATCTTGGCCAGAACTTGTTCGATCTTTTTTGCCGCGATCTCGACGCCAATCTCCGGGAAATGGGCGTCGGGGACCTGGCCGTTCCCAAACGAATGCGGCAGTTTGCCGAAGCGTTTTATGGCAGACAGGCCGCCTATTGTGCCGCTCTTGATGCGCCGGACGGGCGAGAGCTTGAGAAGGCGCTGGCGCGTAATATCTTTGGAGGCGTGAATGGGGCTCAATCGCGCCGTCTGGCGCGTTACGCGCGCGCTGTAGCGCGCCATTTTGAGGCCCTCGATCAAGAGGTGCTATTGCGCGGCACTGTTGTTTTCCCCGACCCGGAGGCCGTTCCGATGTCCGAGTCCAAAGCGCCAGATTCCGCCGCGCCAGCCTCCGCTACACCATGGCACGTCCCCGTGGCGGTTGAAGAGGTTCCCGAGACCGGCCAACATTTCGATCTTGCCGCCGATGCGCGCGTGCGCGCCGCCGTTGCGAAAGCCGTCGGATTGCGGGAACTGCCGCGATTTGAAGCCAGTTTCGATGTCACCCGCCGCGGCGGCGGCCTTCACGTCGTCGGATCGATCTCCGCGACCGTCGGACAGAATTGCGTCGTCACACTCGAACCGCTGGCGAACGACGTCGAAGAGACGATCGATCTCATATTCGAACGGCCGCAAAGGCTTGCAGCGTCGGCCGAGAACGAAGGCCAGCAGCACGACGTCAAATGGGATGACCCGGAATCGCTCATCGGGGGCGCCGTCGACTTGGGGGCGCTTGCGACCGAGTTTCTTATCCTTGGCTTAGATCCTTATCCGCGCAAACCTGGTGCGGTTTTTGAGCCGCCGAGGGATGAAAAACCCGACGAGGGACCCTTTGCGGCGCTTGGCCGTTTGGCAAAGGGCCAGGAGTAGCGCGAAGACTAGTCCCGAGACTGGCGCCAGGGACAATGGCTGACAGCTGCTTGTCCGATGGGTGTTGTGTCCGGGCCTCGAACCGCTATGCTCGCTGCCGGGCGTTTTCCGGCGCGGTCATCGAGTCGTTGCAAGGACGTTCCCAAGGCCAGCGCTGCGGCGCGCGAAGGTGTGAACGTCAGGGATAAAAATCGCTTCACAACCATGGGTTTGCAGCTGTCACTTTGAGTCGAAAATTCGCATGAAAGCAGGTCACGGCCGCTTGCGAATTTCCGCTCAGGCGCAGGCGTGACCGCACGGTTGTCCAATGGCAGATAAGGTCCGGATTGCGCTCGATGCGATGGGAGGGGATCACGGTCCCGGCGTGGTCGTCGCCGGCGCCGGGCTTGCGCTTTCGCGTCATCCCGACTGTGACTTCCTCTTGTTCGGCAACGCATCACAGATCGCTCCGCTCCTCGACGCCCGACCGGAGCTCAAGGCGCGCGCGCGGCTCATCCATACCGAAGTGGCGGTCCGCATGGAGGACAAGCCGAGTCAGGCTTTGCGCTACGGCCGCTGGAAATCGTCGATGTGGCTCGCGATCGACGCCGTGAAAAAGGGCGACGCCGATATGGCCGTATCCGCCGGCAATACCGGTGCGCTCATGGCCATGTCGAAATTCAACCTCAAAACCCTGCCGGGCATCGAACGGCCGGCGATAGCGGCGCTGTGGCCCACGCTGCGAGGTGAATCGATTGTGCTCGACGTGGGCGCATCGATCGGTGCGGACGCCGACCACCTAGTCGATCTGGCGTTGATGGGCGCTGCTACCGCGCGAATTCTGTTTGGGTTGCCGCGGCCTACGGTCGGGCTCCTCAATATCGGTGTGGAGGAGGCAAAAGGGCTTGAACAAGTGCGCGAGGCGGGGCGCATGCTGCGCGAGGAAAATTTTGCCGATATCGAATACAAGGGCTTCGTGGAGGGTGATGATATCGGCCGCGGCAAGGTTGACGTGGTCGTCACTGAAGGCTTTGCCGGCAATATTGCGTTGAAAACCGCTGAGGGCACCGCTCGTCAAATTGGAGAATATCTCAGAGGCGCGATGAGCCGGTCACTGAGCGCACGCATCGGTTATTTGTTCGCGCAGTCCGCCTTTCGGCAGTTGCGCGAGCGGATGGATCCGCGCCGTGCCAATGGCGGGGTCTTCCTTGGATTAAACGGCATCGTGATCAAGAGTCACGGCGGAACCGATGCGGAAGGCTTTGCCGCGGCGATCGAGCTTGGCCATGGCGTGGTGCAGGACGAACTGTTGGCGCGAATACGCACTGCGCTGGCGCTTCACGTCAGGTCACAGCCGCGACCGATGGGCCAAATGCTCGGCGGAGCGGCTTCGTGACCGTGCTTCGCTCTGTGATGCTCGGCTGCGGCAGTTATTTGCCCAATCTGGTCCTCACTAACGAGGAGCTCGCCGGCAAGGTCGACACCTCCGACGACTGGATCGTTCAGCGCACCGGGATCCATGAGCGCCGCATTGCGGCGCCAGGCGAACATACCTCGCATATGGCGATTCGTGCGGCGCAAGCGGCACTTGCGCATGCTCACGTCGACGCCCAATCGATCGATCTGATCGTGCTCGCCACTTCCACGCCCGATAATACCTTCCCCGCAAGCGCCGTTTCCGTTCAGGCCGGCCTTGGCATTACGCACGGCGCCGCGTTCGACTTGCAAGCGGTGTGCTCGGGTTTCGTTTATGGCCTGGCGACGGCGGACTCGCTCTTGCGAACCCGCTCGTTCTCGCGGGCTTTGGTGATCGGAGCGGAGACTTTCTCGCGGATTCTGGATTGGACGGACCGCTCGACCTGCGTGCTGTTCGGCGATGGCGCCGGCGCGGTTGTCCTCGACGGCCAGCAGCAGCCCGGGTCGCGCGAGGACCGCGGCGTACTTACGGTCCGGCTGCGTTCCGACGGCCGCCATAAATCGAAACTTTATGTGGATGGCGGTCCCTCCGCCACCGGCACCGTTGGTCATCTGCGCATGGACGGCCGCGAAGTGTTCCGGCACGCGGTGGCGATGATCACCGATGTGGTTGAGGATGCGTTCAAGGTGACCGGCTACACCGCCAACGATATCGATTGGTTTATTCCGCACCAGGCGAACAAGCGAATCATTGATGGGTCGGCCCACAAGCTCGGAATTCCGCCCGGCAAGATCGTTACGACGGTCGATCGCCACGGCAATACCTCGGCGGCATCGATCCCGCTCGCTCTCGCCGATGCGCTCGCCGACCGCCGCATCAAACGCGGTGATCTGTTGTTATTCGAAGCCATGGGCGGTGGTTTCACGTGGGGTGCGGCCCTGGTCCGCTGGTAAACCATCGAATAGGCCCGGTTCGGAGGAAGCTGTGCGCCAGCCCGTTGACCCTACCGCAACAAGCTAATATCCTTGATAATTCAGCACGATATGCTGATCGACATCGCTCGATCCATCGCTCGATCTACAGTGCTCGGGGCTGGCCATGACGGGAAAGACGGTCACGCGTGCGGACTTGTGTGAGGCGGTCTATCAAAAGGTCGGATTGTCGCGCACCGAGTCAGCGACGCTCGTCGAACTCGTGCTCAAAGAAATTACCGACTGTCTTGAGCGCGGCGAAACCGTGAAATTATCGTCGTTCGGCTCGTTCGTGGTGCGCAAGAAAGGCCAACGGATCGGCCGTAATCCCAAGACCGGCAAGGAAGTGCCGATTTCGCCGCGCCGCGTCATGGTGTTCAAGCCGTCGGCCATCCTCAAGCAGCGTATCAATTCGGGAAGCGATGGCGCCGAGGCGCTGTGAGCACGAGGACCTTGGCCGTGGAAAAGGCGCCAGACGCGTTCCGCACCATCAGCGAAGTCGCCGAGGAAATCGACGTGCCGCAGCACGTGCTGCGGTTTTGGGAAAGTCGTTTCTCCCACATCCGGCCGATGAAACGCGGCGGCGGCCGCCGCTATTACCGGCCTGACGACGTCGACCTGCTGCGCGGCATCCGTCATCTGCTCTACGGCGAAGGCTACACAATCCGCGGCGTTCAGCGCATTTTGCGCGAGCATGGCGGCGCCTTCGTGCAGAACGTATGGCGCGTGGGCGCCGAACCGCCGCCGCCGCCGCTCGAGGAGGATGCGGGGGAGGTTGCCGCGGAGCCGGTGCAAGGTCGTGCCAAGCCGACGCTGTTTTCAGGGCTTGGCGAAAGAGTCGGATCTGCCGATGACGGCGTTGGCAGCAGCGAGTATCGGCAGAAGCTGGAAATGGCGCTTGATGAACTGGTTGCCTGCCGCCGCATCATCGACGGCGTGCTGCAACAGGACTGAAAACTCCCCTCAACCCGCGGCCTCCTTCGCTTTGCGCCACTTCAGCGGCTGTGTCGCAGCGGCGGTCAAGAGACATTTGCCGGCACGGCCTTTAAAGTCACAGCCATTCGATCTCCGCTGCCGCGAGGACCTGCATGATCCGAAAATTTCACGTTTTGTATGTCGGCCAGATCGAGCTCGACAATATCGGTCTCGACGGCACGCCGGCGAATGAGCGGCGCTATTCGGACGAGCGCCTGCGTGAAGCTTTCAACACGGCGCGCGATGTCGCACAGCTCATGGATGAGCTCGGTTTCGACGTGCTGTGGACCGCGGAGCACCATTTTCAGCGCGAAGGTTATGAGGTGTTCCCGAATTTGATCCAGCTCGGTCTCTGGCTCGCGACCCAGACCAAGCGCCTGAAATTCGGTTGCGCCTTTAACGTTTTGCCGATGTGGCATCCGATCCGGCTGGCTGAAGATTACGCCATGGCCGACATTGTCACCGACGGCCGCATCGTCATGGGGGTCGGCCGCGGCTACCATACGCGCGAGGTCGAAACATTCGGCGCTCCGCTTCTCGATGCCGAAAAAAACCGCGAGCTGTTCGAGGAACAGCTTCGGCTGTTGCTGAGCTGTTTCAATGAGCCGTCGTTTCACTTCAAGGGCAAGTACTACGAATGTCCGCCGCCGGTCGACTATCGCGGCTATCAGCTCAAGGACATTACGATGGTGCCGCGGCCGAAGCATCTGCCGGTCGAGGTTTGGATGCCGATCGCCAGCGGCAAGACCATCGAGCTCATGGCGCAATACGGCCTCAAAGCCATGGTCACGCTCAATGGCGAAAAAATCCTGGATGACGTTGTCCGCGCCTATCACGCGGCCTGTCTCAAGCGCGGGCAAAATAAACAGCTCGGCCAGGACATGATCTGGGGTGCCGGCGTCTATCTGGCTGACAGCCGCGAGGAAGCCATTAGCCGGCTTGAACCCGCGCACGACGAGCGATTCAAATGGCGCCGTTCGGCTTCGTGCGTTACGCCGACGAGCAGGGCCGAACCTGGGGCTCACCGGGCGCGCCCGCCCGCACCCCGTCGCTGCGCGATGGCGTTGCCCAGAAGGCCTGGTTCTGTGGAACGCCGCGCGAGGTGATTGCGGGCATCAAGTCGATCGAAGCGAAATATCCCGGGCTTGATAGTTTTATGATTCATTGGGCCGAGGGACTGCCGCCCGCGGAATTCAAAGAACAGTTGCGCTGGTTCGCCAAAGACGTGATGCCGGCATTCAAGCGCGCTTAGGACGTGTGTTCATAAACGCGACGAATTCGCCTCGCCGTCGAAGACTTCCCAGCCGTCCGCACGCTTGGCGCATGGATGAAGGTTGGAGATGAGCGCTTCAACGGCGACGAGATCCGGCGGCTATACGAGAGCACCAGTTACCAGCGGCACGGTCGCCTGCGGAAATCACGGTGAACCCGTAATCGATTTCGGTTGAGATAGTCGTCGCTGACAGCGCGACCTACGGCGCCCGCGAGCGACAATACCGATATCCGCTACTTGACCCTAAGATTGGTCGCGGACTCTTTGCCGCGATTGCTCTCAATCTCGTACTCGACGGATTGTCCCTCGTTGAGTGAACGCAGGCCGGCCCGCTCAACAGCCGAGATGTGTACGAACACATCTTTGCCACCGCCACCTGAAGGCTGAATAAACCCATATCCCTTTGTTGGATTGAACCACTTCACGGTACCTGTAGGCATTTCTGTCTCCAACGTTGACCACACACAATACGGGTCGGGCGCGAGCAGGACAAGGACCGAAATTGCCGGCTGCTTCAAGCCTCAACAGCAATTTTTCCCGAATTACATCGAAAAATCGGCCAAGCCGAAAAACAAGCAGTCCCGAGGGCGATCGGATCGCCTTTTGCGAAGTCGTCATTTAGCCGCGGTGAGGCCGCCTTAACGAAGCAACTATGGAGAAGTCATCAGATCGTAACACCACGGGTCGGTCGAACCTGACCTGTTCGTCGAAAAACTTGCGTGATGCTTGCTCTTCAATTACCTCGCGCAGCCGCATAAACTGATCCACGCGCTGATGTGGGCCCACATCACGTTTATCTTCAAGATCGTCCAGCGCCGCGGTGCTGATTGCACACTGAACCACCTTGTTCCGATTGAGCATTGTAAACTCAACGACCATCCGATTGAAATTGAAGCCCAGTACGTCGCCTCGCTGAAGCGGCATTGCGAATTCTCCACCTGGGAATTTCATTGTGCCACTAGTTTCTCGCCCAAGCAAAATTTTATAAGAGTCGTGGGCCAAGACGCACCTCGATAATGCGCTTGGCCTCGGCAACAATCTCTTCCGCACTACTTTTTTCAAGGTTGACCGGACTATTTGGCCACGGAGAGGTCGAACCCGGCGAAAAGATAGATGCTCTCCATCCCTTTCCTATAGGGCGGACCTCAATGCTGTATCCCTTATAGTCAATTACTGTCATTGTTCGCGTCTACTTGGATTGACACGCCGGCGATTTGACGATGGTCGGACCTCGAGTTCCTCCAACATTGGGCGCGGGGTTGTTTCCCGGTCGATTCTGACCATAGTCTCGATACGACAAATTTTCCAGCTATACGACTTGTTGTCCTTTCGCTCGCTTTAGACGGCGCTGCCAGCGCCAAGGGCCAATAGTGGGTCTTGATTCGTAACGGTCAGTCGGCAGGCTTAAATTTCTCAAGATTGAACATAGATAAGAGGACGCAGGATCGCGAAAGGGAGACGACATTGAAAACGGAGTCGAATGAGGCCCGAGCCCGTGCCGAAGCGAGTTTCAGGAAGGAAGAGCGTGCCAAAGAAGGTGCAAAGGCTATGATGGAATATCAGGCCAACAGCCGAATGGTTCGTGAAAAAACGGAACGATTGAAGGCACTTCGATTGGCCAAAGAGGCAGCCGAGAAGGAATGCACCGGTTAATGATTGCCACGGCTTGAAAACGAACAGATCGAACGACGTCGCACGTAAGCAAAAAAGCTTTGGCCAACTGAGCGGGCCGCGTTCCGTTGCCTTCATAGACGACAAAGACCGGATTGACCGCGACTATACTCCACGTCGTGGCGTGGGCTGGTCATTCACAAGGATGTAAAATGCCCAAGGAAGAATTATTGCAATTCGATGGTCTCGTAACCGAGATATTGCCCGACGCTCGTTATCGCGTTCAGCTGGACAATGGACATCAGCTAGTCGCCTACACTGCCGGAAAAATGAAAAAGAATCGGATCAAAACTCTGGCCGGGGATCGTGTGACGGTGGAAGTATCGCCCTATGATTTGGAAAAGGGGCGTTTAATCTTCCGCCACAAGGACGAACGCGCCGGATCGCCGAGCCGTCCGCCGCAGCGTCACCAATTTCGCCGGCGCTGACCGGCAATGGCCTAGTGATGATCTCAATTTGTCGCCTGGCCATGAAAAACGTCATTTTCGCCGTGGAGCGATGCCGTAATACGCGAGAGCTGCGACTTAAGTTATGGTATTTTGCATTCTCTCTAGAAGGCCGATCACCGGGGGTTCGCGTGCGAGGTCGAGATGTCGCAAACGGTGGCAGAGCTTTTGGTCAATGCGCTCGAACGCATCGGCGTGAGGCACATATTCGGGTTGATTGGCGACTCGTTGAATCCGCTTGCCGACGCGATGCGCCGGACCGGGATTGAGTGGGTTGGTGTTCGTCACGAAGAAGGCGGCGCATTAGCTGCCGCCGGCCAAGCCAAGCTGACTGGTCAACTGGGCGTCTGCTGCGGCACCACCGGCCCCGGAAGTACGCATCTCGTCGCCGGCCTCTACGAAGCGGCCCGAGATCACGCGCCTGTGCTCGCGATATCTGGCGAAATGGCGCGAAAAATGCACGGGACGGATTTTATTCAGACCACTGAACCCGATCTGCTGTTTCGCGACGTTTCCCTTTACACGGAAACGATTTCGTCCGCGGCGCAGGCACCGGCCGTCATTCATCAGGCGATTGCCGCATCCTATGGGGGGCGCGGCGTCGCTCATCTGACGATTCCACAAGATGTTTTTGAAACGAAAGCAGAAGGCGGCGTCTCAAGCATCGCGACCCTGAGGCCGCGCCCCGAGATCGTTCCGAGCGAAGACGAGGTCACCGAACTCGTTCGGCAAATCGACGCTGCCCGAACCGTCGTGATCATGTGTGGCGCCGGCTGCCGCGGAGCTGTCGATGAATTGCGTATGCTCTCTGGTCGGCTCAAAGCGCCGCTCATTCATTCGGTCAAAGGTCAAGACATCATGGCTTACGACGATCCGCACTGGATTGGCGGAATCGGCATGATCGGGACTAAGGCGTCGTACAACGCCGCTGTCGGTTGCGAACTGTTTTTAATGGTGGGTACTGATTACCCGTATTCGGAATTTCTGCCGCGCAAAGGCGTGGTCGCGCAAATAGACGACAGGGCAGAAGTGCTCGGACGCCGGGCACCAACAGCCCTAGGGGTGTTTGGTTCCGTCCGGCCATCGATAAAGCTGTTGCTCGACCGCGTTTCGACCAAAAACGACACGAGATTTTGGGACCAGGTCAACGCCGAGCGCCGCAAATGGGACGCGATGCTCGACAAGCAAGCCGATCCGAACCGGAGCAAGGATCGCATTCATCCGCAGGCGGTAGCGCGGACAATCAGCGACTTGGCCAAGAGGGATGCGGTCTTTGTCTTTGACACCGGCCTGAACACGTTGTGGTCGGCCAATTGGCTGCGCCAGACTGGATCGCAGCGGATCATTGGCTCGTTCAATAACGCCGCGGTTGGAACGGCGCTGGCGCAAGCCAATGGCATCCAAGCGCTTGATCGGTCGCGTCAAGTCATCGCGTTGTGCGGCGATGGCGGCTTCAACATGCTCATGAGTGAGTTCCTGACCGCCGTACATCACAAGCTGCCGGTGAAAGCCGTGGTCTACAACAACTCGGCCTTTGGGCTGATCACACTAGAAGCAGAGAGCATAGGCCTGCCCGCCTACCGTGAGGGCATCGAATTCCCCAATCCGGACTATGTTGCGCTCGCGAACGCCTGTGGCGGTCAAGGCTTCCGCGCCGCCCGACCCGGCGACTTGCGTGCCGCGATCGGCCAAGCGCTCGCCGCCGACGGACCGGCGATCATCGATTGCGTTGTGGCATCAAACGAAATACCGAATTTCCCGCACATCGAACTCGATAAGATCGGCAACTATGCAGTGGCAAAGATCAAAGAAGCCATGCTTGCATTCTGTGGTCGCTGAAAAGAAGCGAACGCGCGTTGAAGGGAAGCGCGTAATCCGGCGGTTTGGAGGAGTGCGACCATGGCAGGCCTGCTTGACCGACACATTGCGGCAATCACCGGAAGCGCATCGGGGATCGGCCGGGCGATCGCGCTTGGTTACGCGCGGGAAGGGGCTCAGGTCATTGCGCTTGATATCAACGGTGAGGCCGCGGCGGAAACCGCCGAGGCAATCGGCCGCGCCGGCGGCAAGGCCGAAAGTTTTGTGCTTGATGTCAGGGAACGCGACCGCTGCCGCGAAATCGCGGCCCTGATCGAAAAGAATATCGGACCGATTTCTATCCTGGTGAATGATGCGGGGATCAACCGCCGCAATGCGTTCACGGCCGACCCAGAGGCGGTGATAAAGGACTGGGAGGACATTATCGCCACGAATTTATATGGCGTGTTCAATGTCACGCATGCGTTTCTGGCGCAGCTTCGCGCCACCAAGGGCCGCATCGTCAATATCGGCTCGATCCAGTCCTTTATGCACGTGCGAACGCCGAATTCTCCAGCCTATACAAGCTCCAAGCATGGCGTGCTTGGCTTCACGCGCGCGCTTGCGGCGGAGCTGGGCAAAGATGGCGTGCGAGTGAATGCGATCGGGCCAGGCTTCATCGAAACGCCGCTGAACGAAAAGGTCCGCGACACCAACCCCGATCTTGTGAGAATATTTTTAGAACACACGCCGCTCGGTCGAGCAGGAAAGCCCGAAGACATTGTCGGGCCGGCGATCTTCCTGGCTTCTGATCTTTCGGCCTTCGTCACCGGCTCGATTGTGATGGCGGACGGCGGCTACCGCGTGATCTAGCGACGCAATCGATTAAAGCCACCATCATCAGCTGATTTTCACGATCTGCTTGCCGAAATTCTTGCCGTGAAGCAGTCGTAAGAATGCTTCGGGCATGCGTTCGATGCCTTCGAGCACGTCCTCTTTAAAGCGGATCTTGCCCTCGCGGTGCCAGGCGGCTAGCCGTGTTAAGGCTTCGTCGCGGCGATGCCACCAGTCAAATATGAGAAAACCGTGGATACTGGCCCGGCTTACGATCAATTGGCCCATGAACCGCTCGCCAATGTCTGGTTTGCCGAACTGGCCCGCGAGCGAAACGCGACCGCAAATCACCACGCGCGCGCCGATATTCAGGTTTTTCATCACCGCGTCATGAATCGGGCCGGCGGTATTATCGAAGAAAACGTCCACGCCGGTCGGGCAGGCTTGCTTCACCGCCGCCACGAGGTCGGTGGTTTTTTTGTAATTGATCGCCGCATCGAAACCGATCTCGCGGCACCATTGAAGTTTGTTATCATCACCGGCAACGGCCACGGCGCGGCCCCCGGCTAATTTGGCGATTTGGCCGACCAATTGACCGACCGCTCCCGATGCGGCGGACACGACAACCGTGTCGCCCGGCCGCGGACGTCCGACGTCGAGGAGACCGAAGTAGGCCGTCATGCCGGGCATGCCGAGCCAAGACAGCGAACTTTCGATCGGCGCGAGTTTTGGATCGATCCTGTTGACACCGGCCGGCCCCGCGACGTCCGGCGTCAAAACCGACCATTCTTGCCAACCCACACTCATCGATTCAGCGATATCGCCAGCTTTCCACGCCGGATGGTTGGAAGCCACCACTTCGCCGACGCCGCCGCCTTGCATGACTTCGCCGATCACCACGCCCTTGGTGTAGTTACTCGCCGGGCTCATGCGCCCGCGCATATAGGGATCGACCGAAAGCCATTTCGACTTGATCAGGATCTGACCTGGCCCGGGATCCGGCACTGACTGTTTATCGATGACCCAATTGTCAGAGACCGGCATGCCTTCGGGATAACTGGCGAGAAGCCAGCGACGATTGAGGAGGTTCTGCATGGCTGTTTCGCTGACTCCTGTTGTCAGTCTATTCCGCTCGGATGTTGCCTGCGGCGATCACCTTGCGCCATTTTTCCGTTTCGTCAGCGACGAGCTTGGTGAATTCCGCACTTGAGAGCGACAGCGGGCTGTCTCCGAGATCGACAATGCGCCGGGGGATCGTTGCATCGGCGAATGCGAGGTTGATGGTCTTGTTAAGCTGTTCGACGATTGCTGATGGCGTGTCGCGCGGCGCGGCAATCCCGACATAGATGCTCGCCTCATATCCCGGAAGGTACTCGGCCATTGCCGGAACGTCGGGCAATACTGCGGCGCGTTTGGCCGAGGTGACGGCCAAGGCGCGCAGGCGGCCAGCCCTGACATGTTCGAGCGTTGAAGCGAAGGTGCCGAAATAGACCAGAACTTGTCCGCCGAGCAGATCGGTCACGGCGGGTCCGCCGCCGCGGTAGGGGACATGCACCATATCGACGCCGGTCACGCTCCTGAACAGTTCCCAATACATATGTGGCGCGCTGCCAATGCCGGCCGAGGCCACGGTCACCTTACCGGGATTGCTTTTGGCGTAAGCGATCAGTTCAGGGACGGTTTTAATGGGGAATGCCGGATATACGACCAGGACGCCGGGCCCGCGTGAGATCGTGGCGACTGGAGCGAAGTCGCGCACGATATCGAAATTGAGCTTCTGATAAAGTGAGTCGTTCCAGGCATCGGCGGAAGTGGTAAGAAGGAGCGTGTAGCCGTCCGGCGCCGATTTGGCGACCGTTTCCGCGGCAAGCGTGCCTCCCGCGCCGGGGCGGTTCTCCACGAAAAATTGCTGGCCGAGATGCTCTGATAACCATTGAGCGATCAGGCGCGCATAGGTATCGCTTATGCCGCCGGGCGGGAAGCCGGATATGATCCGAACGGGGTGGGTCGGATAGCCTTGTCCCCAGGCGACCCGTGCGTTCGCCCCGATCGCGACGCCCGCCGCTGCAAAATGAAGAAAATCCCGACGAGTCGTTTTCATAATCCGGTCCCCGCGCTGCAGAAATCTCAGCAGCATTGGGAGGCTACACAGTTGCAAAATTTTTGAGAAGCGGGCGCTCTTCCCCAAACGCCCGCTCGATCTGGCGCGAGACAATCAAGATCCAATAGGCCGGCTATCGGTCGGAGGAGAAGGGGCGCCGCGGATTGCGCTGTAAAATGCGACCTTGCCGGGTCGGCGGCCCTTGATGGCGTTCTGAATCGTTCCGACGATTCCGCGCGGCATGAAAATGATGAAAAGGACGAGAAGGATTCCATAGATCGTGTTGGCCGCGCCGATGAAGTTCGTGCCGAACGCAACCCGCAAGCCCTCGTTCAACGAAATGGTCAGCAGGGCGCCGACGGTCGGACCAAGCGCTGCATAGGCGCCGCCGACGATTGCCGCGAAGACGATCTGCAGCGAGACCGCAATGCCCGATACCGTCTCGGGATTGAGATACATCATGTACTGCCCGTAAATCGCGCCACCCAGCGCGGTAAGCGCGGCGCTGATCAGGGTTACGCGGAGCTTTTCGCGAATGACGTTGATGCCAATGCTTGCCGCGGCCTCTTCGTCTTCGGAAATCGCATCAAGCGCCTCGCGGCCGATCCCGCGATCAATCCAGTACCAGACCGCAAGTCCGCCAAACCACAGCACAAGCGAGATTCCGTAAAAGTAGACCTTCTCGGGAAATTGCAGCGCAAACCAAGAATGGCCCACCGCCTTAGGCGTGAACCCGAGCGATCCGCCCGTGACGTCACGCGCCGCCACGATCGAGAGCATGACCACCTGGCTTAACGCCAGCGTGACCAGCGCGAAGTAATGACCGACGACCTTGAGGCGAAAACAGGGGTAGCCAACGATGAGCGCCAGCAAAACGGCAAAGCCGATGCCGATTGGAATTCCGATCCACGGCGTCAGCCCGGCGTAATTCCAAAGAAGCGCCGGCACATAAGCGCCGACGCCCATAAACGCGCCGTGGCCCAGCGAAACGAAGCCGAAGCGGCCCATGATCGACCATGAAGTATAGACAAAGCCCCACAGCAGGATCTGGATCAGCAAATGCATGAAGTATGGAGGGACGAAATGCGGCAGCACCACCAGCGCCAGCGCCAAAGCCGCAATCGCGAGATGCTGCGCGGTCATCGGGCGAATACTCCTCTCGGCCGCACAAACATGAGGACGATGAAAAAGGTGAAAGCGAAGACGTAGGCCAATTCGGTGCTGAAGTAATAAGCCCCGATGGCGATGATCTGGCTCATCACAAAAGCGGCGACAAAGCCGCCGATCATGTCGCCCAAGCCGCCAAGCACGCAGATCATGAAAAGCAGCGGCCCGAATGTGTTGCCGATGAAGGGATGCACGTCATATTGCAAGGTCAGCAGACAGGAGGCGAGTCCGGCCAGCGCCCCACCGATCGCTGATGTGACAAGGTAGATCTGCCGCTGATCGACGCCCATAAGGCCGACAATGTCGCGATCCTGCGCGATCGCGCGAATGGCAGTTCCGACGAAAGTCCGTCGCAGAAAGAAGTAAAGCGCGGTAGCGCCGGCGCCGGCGACCGCGAATGCCAATAGCCGCGCCGAACTGATGTAGATACCGCCCAGTTCGATAATGGGCAGGCGCACGCCGATGTTACGGAAATCGGTGCCGAACAGAAGCGTCGCGAAGCTCTGCAAGAAGAACAGAAGTCCGCCGGTCGCCAGCAGCTGATTGATCGGAGCTGAGCCGAGAATGGGCGCGATAATCAGAACGTGCACCAGAACGCCGAGCGCCGCCACCCAGGCGATCGCAACGGCGCAAGCCAATAGCAGCGGCCAGCCGAGCTCGGCGTTGAGATAATAAATGAGATACATGCCGCACATGACGAGATCGGCGTAGGCAATCCATACCACGTCGATCACGCCGAAAATCAAATTAAGTCCTAGTGCAAGCAGCGCGAGCACGCCGCCGAGCAGGATGCCGTTGATGATCGCCTCGAGAAGATAAATATCCATTGTCTCTGCAGTCTGTTGCTATGACCGCTTTCTACAGACCCGATTTCTACAGACCCATGTAGCTTTTGCGAATGAAGTCATTGCCTTTGAGCTCAGCCGAGGTGCCCGCGAGCTTTATACGCCCCACTTCCAGGAGATAGGCGCGATCGACGACGTCGAGGACCTGCTGCACGTTTTGTTCGACGATCAAAACCGTCAACCCCTCAGCGCGAATGCGATGAACGAGGTCGAAAACCTGCGCGACGACAAGAGGAGCCAGACCCGCGGAGGGCTCGTCCATCAGCAGCAATTTCGGGTCGGACATCAGCGCACGGCCGATGGCGCACATCTGTTGCTCGCCACCCGAGAGCGTGCCAGCGAGCTGTTCGCGCCGGTCTTTCAATCGCGGGAATAGTTTGTAGACGCGATCCAGCTGTCCGGGACACTGGCGGCGGGCCCGCGGCAAATACGCACCGATGCGCAGATTGTCTTCGACCGTCAGCCGCGGAAATAGCCGACGATTCTCGGGAACGTGCGCGATGCCCTGCTCGACCATGCGATGTGCTGGAAGGCCGCCGATCGAGCGTCCCTCAAGCTTCATGGCGCCCGTAGACCGCTGCACCAGGCCGGAGATCACCCGCATCAGCGTGGTCTTGCCGGCGCCGTTGGGGCCAATCACGCCTACGGCCTCGCCCCGCGGCACTTCGAGCGAGACATCGAACAGAACTTGGAAGGACCCGTAACCCGCGGAGATGGCGGCGAGCGACAGCATCGTCTTAGGCCCGCTTCCCGAGATAGACCTCGGTCACACGCGGATCGACCGCCGCCTGCGCCGGCAGACCATCGAAGATCTTTTCGCCATGATCGAGCACGATAACGCGATCGACGATGCGCATCAGCACGCCCATAATGTGCTCGACCCAGATGATCGTAACGCCCATGCGGCTGCGAAGACTTTCGAGCAGGTTCGCCGCGCGCTCCATTTCCGTCGAATCGAGCCCGCCAAGACTTTCGTCAGCGAGCAGGAGTTTTGGTTTGCTGGCGAGCGCGCGAGCGAGTTCGAGCTTCTTCAGCGCGGCCGTGCCAAGCCCGCTCGGCGTCGCGCCCGGATTGGCGGGCAGGCCGACGAGATGGAGGATTTCCTCGGCCTGCCGCCAGGCTTGGGCGCGCGATATCACCCCGGTGCCGAAATAGGCCGCGAGCGCCACGTTCTCGATCAGCGAGAGTTTGCGAAATGGGCGGGGAATCTGAAATGTGCGCCCGACGCCGCGCCGGCAGATTGTATGTGCGGCGAGGTTGGCGATTTCCGCTCCTTGAAAACGGATTGATCCTGCGGTCGGGCCCAAGGTGCCCGCAATCAGATTGAAGGTCGTGCTCTTGCCGGAGCCGTTGGGGCCGATCAGCCCGAGAATCTCGCCCTCACGCACTTCGAAGGAAACCTGGTTTACCGCCAGGAATCCTCCGAAGCGTTTGCAGAGCCTTTCGACCGCCAGCATTACGCACGCATGGCGTAGATCGACGAAGCTGGAAGTGGCAGGACGGCTTCTTGCGTCTTGATATTGTCAGGCCAGACAACGGCGATGTGCTCGCTGGCATTTTGCATCACCACCGGCGTCGACCGCTCATTCTGGCCGGCGAGCTGCGTGCCTGGTCGGTAGAATTTCACCCCGTAGCCTTGGATTGTGCCGCCAGGCGGGATATCGACGTCGAGCGCCGCCTTGCGCACCGCCTCCGGGTCGAAGCCGCCATATTTCTCTTTGGCGATCGGGAGCACATTGTTGAGCAGGACCCAGGTCTGATTAAAGCCCATCGAGCAATGGGGCGGCACGTCGTTGGCGTTGGTCTTGGCCTTGTAACGCTCGACCATGACTTTGATGAGGTCGCCCAATCCCGGCGCGAGCGAAGTCGGATTGAGCAATTGCGCCGGCACCGGATCGATATTGCAGAAATTGTCGATGTCCTTGCCGAACGTCGCGCGCAGCTTGTCGAGCTGGCTATAGCCGGCGCCATTGCCGACCAGCATCTTGAAATGCAAGCCGCCCTCTCGCGCCTGCCGCAAGAACAGCGTGATATCGGGATTGTAACCGCAGTGCGAAATGACATCCGCGCCGGCCCGCTTGAGCTTGGTGACGAGTGATGAAAGATCGGGTGCGGTGGCCGAATAACCCTCGCGCATGATGAGTTGCAGGCCGCGCTCTTTGCCGAACCGTTCGGTCGCGTCGGCAACGCCAACCCCGTACGGGCCGTCTTCGTGGATGATGGCGACCTTGACGTTCTGGGGGTCGGCGCCGAGCCTGGCCTTGGCATTATCGGCGACGAAGGTGACGAAAGCCTGGCCGTACTGGTCGGAGTGAATTTGGCCGCGGAAAACGTATTGCAGATTTTTGTCCTTGAAGACCGCGGTTGCGATCGCGGTCGTGATCCACAAGATCTTCTTCTGTGCGTCGACCTTGGCCGCGAGCGGCACCGCCTGAGCGCTGGCGTAAACGCCGTTCACAATGTCAACCTTTTCCTGGTCGATCAGCCGCTCGACTTCATTGATGGCGACGTCCACCTTGCTCTGACAATCGGCATTGATCGGGATCACCTTGTACTTGCCGGCAATGCCGCCGCGCTCATTGACGAGATCGATTGCGATCTGCGCGCCGACCGCGCACGCCGCCGAGCCGCCGGCGGCGAATGGTCCAGACAGATCATAGACGACGCCGATTCGAACAGCTTCGGCTTGTGCAGTGGCGAAGCGTCCCGAGACGGCCAATGTTGCGGCGGTTGCAGCGGATTTCTTAAGCAACGAGCGACGCGAAGTTATCATGGCGTTTCCTCCAGGCTGATCGGTCACCATTGCGTCTTTGATGCTTGGACGCTCAGTATTTGGAGAACGCTCCGTAATGTCAACGCGCGGACCGGCACGGCCGGCCACAAAACGCCATCGCAAGCCGGACCGAGCCGTGCCGGTAACAGCAAGCCGGTCGATGCCGTTAATGCTAGAGCAGATTCAAAGCTTAAGCGTCGAGAGCCCGCAATCGGTCATTCCAGGATGCCGATAAGCTTGGCGAGGCGGTCCGCATCTTGTTGCAACGGCTCGGATTCGCCATCGTAGACGATGCGGCCTTTATCCAGGATCACCGTACGCGGCGAAAACGACAAGGCCACGCGGCTGTTCTGCTCCACAAGAATGATTGAGAGCCTGCTCTCCATGCGCAATTGCTTGAGCACCGCAGTGAGCGAGTCTACCAGTATCGGCGCCAGACCCTCGGTCGGCTCATCCATGAGCAGGATCGTTGGATTGGTCAACAGCGCGCGCGCGATCGACAGCATTTGCTGTTCCCCGCCCGACAGTTGATTGCCGGCATTGTCTAATCGTTCCGCTAGTCTCGGGAACAAACTGAAAACGCGAGGCAGCGTCCAATCTCCGGGCCGCGCCGCGACTTCGAGATTTTCACGTACTGTCAGCGACGGAAAAATCTCGCGCTCCTGCGGCACAAACCCGATGCCCGCGAGCGCGCGCCGATAGGATGGAACACGATTGAGGTTCTGGCCAGCGAACACGATATCGCCCGCGTGCAGCACCGTCTGCCCCATGATCGTCGCCAACAAGGTGCTTTTGCCGACACCGTTGCGTCCGATGACGCTGATGCACTCACCGGGCGCGAGCGCAAGGTCGATCTGCTCGATGACAACGGTTTCGCCGTAACCCGCCGAGACTTGCTGTAGTTCAAGGGCGCTAGCCACGGCTGGCCTGACCCAGATAGACCGCGCGCACTTGCGGATTGGCTTCGATTTCGCGCGGTGTTCCTTCAGCGAACAGCGCTCCGCCGACCATGACCGTGACCCGTTTAGCGAAGCGGAAAACGAGGTCCATGTCGTGTTCGATGATCAACACCGCGATGTGCTCCGGCAAACGCTCTATCGCGTCGAGAATAATATGGCTTTCCGCGCTCGGTACGCCGGCGGCGGGTTCGTCAAGCAGGAGAACGTCGGGCTTTAACCCGATCGCAATCGCAATTTCCACCAACCGCTGCCGGCCATAGGGCAGTTCGGACACACGGTGCACGGCATCGGCCGCAAGCTTCAGCGTGTCCAACAGATGCATCGATTCCTCGATCACATCGGTGCGTCGACCAACGGGATAAAACATGGTTGGCGCCGCGCCGACGCGTTCGGCGACCGACATGCAGACATTTTCCAGAACCGAAAGTCCGCGAAACAGCCGATTGATCTGGAACGTGCGCGCAATTCCAAGCTTCACTCTTTCGGCTTGCTTTTTATCGGTAATATCTTCCCCTTTGAGCAGAACGCTTCCACGCGATGGGGGGAGCGCGCCGGCAAGCAGATTGATGAACGTGGTCTTGCCGGCGCCGTTTGGTCCGATCAGGGCGTGGCGCGCGCCGGCGGCAAGCTTGAAATCGACCTCTTGCAGGGCAACCAGCGCCCCAAAGCGCCGGCTCAATGCGCGCGTTTCGAGCCGGAGGTCGGTCATGGCGTCGCCCGCCTGGCGCGGTAACGCCGCCACAGAACGTCGCTGAGGCCCAATATCCCGTTCTGTGCGTAGAGCGCGACGGCGACGAGCAGCAATCCGAGTCCGAGCTGCCAGGCCGTCGGATAAATTCGCGCAAGGAAGTGCTCAAGCGTCATGTAAGTCACCGCGCCGACGAAAGCGCCGTAGAGACGTCCGTAGCCTCCGAGAATCAGGATGATGAGTACGGTCGCGGCACGGTCGAGATCGAGCGCGCTCAAGTTCACGTAGGCGTTTGTTTGCGCCCACAATCCGCCGGCAATACCGGCCAGTGCAGCCGAGATCGTGTAGCAAACAACAAGCCGGCGCCGCACCGGCGCGCCGATGGCATGCATGCGCAAAGGGTTCTCGCGAATGCCGGTTAAGCTCTGGCCAAAGGGCGAGTAGACGAGCGTGCGGACGAATACAAAACAGGCGAAAAGGATCGCCAGCGTATAGAGATACTGCGTATCGGGATAAAGCGGATTGAATTCAAATCGGCCAAATACCGGGGCGATGTCCAAGCTCGGCAGGCCATCGAAACCGCCAGTATAGTCGTGCGCCATATTGGCGGATTCCTGCAGTAGCGCCATCGTGCAAAGCGTGAGCATCAATAGTGTAAGCCCCTGCGTGCGCAGCAGGACAAGCCCGGAAACAAAACCGACAACCGCCGCTGCCAACGCGGCCAGCATCAGGCTTGTGATCGGTTCGGTCCAGATATTGTGAAAAGCCAACAAGCCTACGGTATAGGCTCCGGCGCCAAAAAACGCGGCATGACCAAGCGTGACAATTCCGGCGTAGCCAAGCGCGAGATCAAGAGAAAGCGCGAACAAAATCGTGATCATCAGAGAAGTGCCGAAGCCCAGATAGTCGCGAAATACGAAATAAAAGGCGCCGGCGGCGAGCCACGGCAATACCTCCCACCAGCGCAGACGATGCCGGCCGATCAAGATGCGCGCGGCGGGATTCTCGGCGCGGCCGGCGGTGGTCGCGGGCCCGGCGGGAACGGCCTTCCTGCTCACGCCGACTTCCTTCCAAACAGGCCTTGCGGCCGCCACAGCAAGACGAGAATGGTGACCACGTAGATGAAGATCGTGCCGCCCTTCGGCAAATAGAGCTTGAGGACGAAATCGAGTGTGCCGAGAAGGAGCGACGCATAATAAACGCCGACCACGCTGCCTAGTCCGCCCACCGAAACCGCAATCAAAAAATAAACCAGATATTTTAGCGCGTATTGGGGATCGAGCCCCAGGAATTCAGCGCCAAGCCCGCCGCCAAGCGCCGCCATGCCGCTGCCGAAAGCAAAAGTGATCGTAAACAGGCGATCGACATTAACACCGAGCGATTCCGCCATGCGGCGGTTGTCGACGGTTGCGCGAATCTGCGCGCCGATGCGGGTCCGCTCGAACGCGAGCCAGATGGCGATCACGATGAGCGCTCCGACACAAATCAGGAAAATGCTGTAGGTGCGGTACTGCATGAAGCCGAGATTGATCTGGCCTCCCAATTCGGGCGGCAATTGCAGCGGCTGGCTCTGCGGTCCGACCAGGATCGTGAGCGCGGCCATAAAAATGAAAATCAAGCCGATCGTCAGCAGCACCTGGTCAAGCTCGCCGGCACGATAAAGCCGGCGATACAACGACTGCTCGAGGATGACGCTCAAGGCAGCGGTTCCGAGAAAGCCAAGCGCGAGCGCGACCGGAAAAGAGAAATGAGCGCGGTTCATCGCCAGCACGATGATGTAGCCCCCGAACATCGCAAACGCCCCATGCGCGAGGTTGACAAAACCCATCAGCCCCATGGTGACGGACAGCCCGACCGAGACGATGAAGAGCACGGTCCCGGCGGCGAGCCCGCCTAACAAGATGCTGGCGAAGTCGATCGCTACGTTCACGAACGGTCCTATTGGCCGGCAAATGTGAAGAGGCCGCTCCCTGCACTCAGGAAGCGGCCTACGTTATGAAAACTCTCGACCCGCGTTGATCATTTTTTTGGCGCACAGGGTCCGATTGCCTGCGCCTTGCACTCGTCCTTGACGTGATCGATTTGTCCGATGACCTTCTGGTGAAGCTTCCCGTCGGGTCCTTTCACCACTTCGGCAAGGTACTCGTTCATCACGATATCGCGGGTCTCCGGATCGATCACGATCGGTCCTTGTGGACTGTCGAATTTCCAGCCGAGCAGCGACTTGACCGCGGCGTCGCCGTCCATCTTGCCCTTGGTGGCTTGCACGGCGTGAACGATCGCCGCCATTCCGTCATAGGCGCCGATCGCCGTGAAGTCGGGCGTCGAGTCGGCGCCGTAATTCTTCTTCCAGGCGGCGACGAAGCGCTTGTTTTCCGGATTATCGAGATCGGCGTTGTAGTGATGCATGGTGATGAGCCCGATCGCGGCGTCGCCCATGTCTTGCAACTTGATGTCCTGGGTGATGTCGCCCGGTCCGATCAGCTTGATGCCCGCGGCGCGCATACCGAGTGCGTTATAGGTCTTGGCGACCGCGACGGCGTGATCGCCGGCCGGCACGAAGACGAAGAGAACGTCCGGCTTCTCGTCCTTGGCGCGCTGGAAGAACGGCGTGAAGTCCGGGACCGCGCCGCCGCCGCCAGCCGGGATGGCATCGATGACCTTGCCGCCATTGGCCTCGAAGCCGGCCTTAAACGCCTCCAAACTGTCTTTGCCAGGCGGAAAATCGGAATAGGCGACGACCGCAGTTTTGGCATGGAGCGTCTTCGCCGCCGCCACGCCCAAGGCGTAACCGGCGTGCCACATGGTGAATGAGGTACGGACATAATCCGGCGCGAGGTTGGTGATGAACGCGGTGCCGGCATTCATGATGACCGCAAGCTTCTTGCCCGCGGTCACGAGCGGGGCGGAAGCAATCGCGTCGGGCGAATAGACCCAGCCCGCCAGCGCATCGACTTTGTCCTGGGTCAGGAGTTCCTGAATCGCGATTTTGGCTTCGGCGCCGCTGGGCGCCTTGGAGTCGCGCTTGATGAAGGTGATGGTATACGGCTTTACCTGATCGGGATTCAATTTCAGATAAAGCTCCATGCCGCGGTCCATTTGACGGGCAAATTCGGCGCCGATTCCGGTATAGGGCAGGATCACGCCGACCTTCACCTCCTGCGCCAAGGCTGCCGGCGCGAAGGCCGCGCCGCCTGAAATAGTCAGTGCGGCAATGGCCGCCATCACTGGTTTGGACATTCGCAGCTCCCTCTGTCTTATTGGTCGGAGCGGCGAGATTTGAACTCGCGACCCCCAGTCCCCCAGGGTGCGCCGCTCATGCTGCATTGTCGTTTTTCCGCAATGACTTGTCGAGCGTCTGCACGTCGCTTCGGGACTTATTTCGGGACTCGGCGACTCGTTCCATGGCGGCGGCTACTTCGTCATCGAGTACATGAGCATAGCGTGTCGTGGTTTTAAGATCACGATGATTAAGCGCCCGCTGCACTAGTTTGAGGTTGCCGGTTTCGCGCAGCAGCTTGGTCGCTAGATTATGCCGGAAGTCATGGAAACGGAATCCGCTGACCCCAGCTCGCTTGCGTAGGCGACGCCATGCGATCTTTACCCCGGAATAGGTGAGGGGATAGCGCCTGCCTTGCACACGACCGTCGCGGGTTCGTTGCGCCTTGTAAGTGAATACATGATCGGGATGGTGGCCACGCAACGGCCACAGGATGTCGTGGATCGTTGGCGTGATCTTGACCTTGACC
>DATAYT010000166.1:0-3930 GCA_036272395.1 Xanthobacteraceae bacterium | reverse complement strand
TCTATTCTTTTGTTTTTTTACAAATTTCTTGGGAGAAGCGCTATGACTATGATCACGACATTGGGTCGGCTTTGGATTTTTCCGCTGCCGCTGGCGCTCTTTGCAATGACGTTAACGGTCGCGAACGCCCAGACCAAAATTGGGACGGCCCAATCCGTAAAACCCCAAGCCGAAGGCAGCGTCGCGGGTACGCTTGCCGCTGGTAGCGGTGTTCACGCAAACGAAACTGTTAAAACCGGAAACTCCGGCCAGGCGGGCTTGCAGTTTCATGACCAGAGCAACCTGAGTGTTGGACCGTCGTCACAGGTTCGGCTCGACAAGTTTGTGTATGATCCAAACAAAGGGACGGGCACCGTTGCTATTGAGGCCACGCGCGGCACTTTTCGGTTCACCACGGGCGCTCAAAACAAGGGTGAAGTTAAAATTAAGACGCCCTATGGCACCCTTGGCACGCGCGGGTGAGGTGATTGCCAGTTGCAAACGAGAGAACACGCGGGCGAGACAAAATAGGCCCGGCCTACTCACCATGGCGGAGCGGCGGATGGTCACAAAATAGATCGCCGGCCCGGCTCACACTTGTATAGCGATGACCTTAGCGTCGCGCACGACGAATGCCGCGCCAATATCCTCGACAGTCCAGGGCGGCGGGAAGCGGCGGGTGTCGTTAGCCATTATTGTTTATTCTTGGCCGCCGCTGGTGGATTTGGCCGGACATCCGCCCATGGATCAGTGTTCTTTTTCGCGTCCGGACGCCCCTTAATCGTCGATTCGTAGGTGCGATCAAGTTCTCTGTCGTTTTTCTTTTCTTGGTCGGTGCGCGCAGCATTAGAATATCCCGGCAATCCCGGTTTATCCGTCTGAGCGGAAGCGGCCGCCATTGTCAGAATCACGATCAGAGTCGCGTAGATGGATATGCGCAGCATGGTGCAACACCCTATTAGGGCTAGTCACGGTACAACAAAATGAACGATTAAAGCAGCGCCCATAATGCCGAGTAGGACAAACACTGCGGCTAGAATGACTGCCTCTCGCACGGCGGTTAGCGCCCCCAATCCTCTTCGGCTTCTTGTGGCGCAAAGCATGGCGGCACGGTCGTGGCGCCAGGAGCGGAGCAGGTCAAAGGCTGAGAGGCCGCGCTGCACCTTAGTCAGCTATAGACCCACCACAGGACCGCAACAACGCCAGTAGGACGAGCATGACTATATTTGGGGTTTCGAGCACGATGTGCCCCTCCCTCGAAGCGGGACGTTAATACTCGTTAGGCGCGCCGGCCAACTAATTCCGGCAGTCTCGCGATATTCGCCGCGATCCTTCGCGCCTCATCCTTGCTGAGCAGCTTGGCTGCCACGCTTCACTAATTTTTGGGGTGTGGCTGATTTGCACTATTCAAGGGCCAAAAGGTTTTAGAGCATCGATGTACGCCAGGCACGGCCCTCAAGCTCTTCTTCGGCCTGCCGCTGATGGCGACGGCGCTCGAATACTGGTTCTCGTCGAGCGCGAGAAGGGCTGGTCCGATGACCCCGACGCAGCGCCGCTACCTTGAGCACGCCGTCCGCTGCCAGGGCGGCGAGCTCCGCTGGAGCGTCCGTTCTGGCGGTGCCGTGGGTGCGATCCACCGGATGGTCAAGATGCTCGTCGCGGCCGGGCTCGTCGCCTTCGACCTGCGGCGGATGGCCTGGATCGTGACCCGGGCCGGGCGGGCGGCGGTCAAGGAGGGGCCGCCGGGAAATGTCGGCAATTGAGATTCTGCCATGCTGACCGTGAGCATCTGGAATCAGAGCGGCGGGAAACGGCGCGGCGTCATTTCGGGCGGCACACCACGCCCTCCATACTCAGCACCATCTGCATCGGCACCGTAACGTAATCGTTTTGCCGCCGTGTTAGTCGCCGCTGCAGCGGACGGCCGCCGCATTCTATGGACGATCCGCCGAGGAATATAAGCAGCGCGAATTTTTTCTGACTGTTGCAATCTTCCCACACGGTTCCCAAAACCGTTTTATGGGAAGATTTTTGCACTTAAGCTATTGATTTAAGAGATAATACCGCCGCGACGGTTCCAGTATTCCTACTGATCGCCGAACGTGGGTTTGGGGCCCTAGCGTCGATCCGCTGCGGCAGTTTCGTCCTGCGGCGGTGTTTCGGGCTCCTCGGCGCTTTCCGCCGGTCGCGCCGCCTCGCCGGCTCCCGGTTCGAAGAAGGCTTCCGCAGCGATCGCGGCCGCCTCCTGTTCGGTCGGTTCGCGCAGCTGCATGACATCCTCGCCGCGTGCGATGCGGGCGGCCTCATCTTCGTTGCGCGCGACGATCACGCCGATCGAAACTTCCACCTCGGGGTGGAGCGCGATCGGCACTTTGTGCTGACCAATGGTCTTAATCGGTGCGTTTAGCGCAAGCTGGTTGCGATTGACGCGAAAGCCGCCCTCGCCGAGCAGGGCCACGAGGTCACGCGGGGACACCGAGCCGAACAATTGGCCGGATTCGGAGGCTTGGCGCAAAACGGTAAAGCTCTTACCGTTGAGTTTCCCGGCCACTTGATCCGCATCGGTCTTGAGCGTGAGCGAGCGCGCTTCGAGCTCGCTTTTCATCTTTTCAAAGCGCGTGCGGTTTTCGTCCGTGGCGCGCAGCGCCTTGCCGCGCGGCAGCAAAAAATTGCGGGCGAACCCGTCCTTGACGCGTACGACATCGCCCATCTGGCCTAGCCGGGCGATGCGCTCGAGCAGAATGACTTCCATGGCGACCTCGCTTAGCGGATCACGTAGGGCAACAAGCCGAGAAACCGCGCGCGCTTGATCGCTTGGGCAAGTTCTCGCTGCTTCTTCGCTGAAACTGCCGTTATGCGGCTGGGAACGATTTTTCCGCGCTCCGAAACAAACCGCTGCAGCAACTTGACGTCTTTGTAGTCGATCTTCGGCGCATTGGCGCCGGAGAACGGGCAGCTCTTGCGGCGGCGGAAGAACGGACGGCGGCCGCCGGCGGCCTGCGGTGACATTGCCATCGGTTACTCCTCGACTTCGTTGTTGGTTTCATCATCGTCACGGCCGCGCCGGTCGCGATCTCGCGGGCGGTCACCGCGGTCACCGCGATCGCCCCGTTCGCCGCGATCGCCCCGTTCGCCGCGGCGTTCGTCGCGGTCGCGATCGCGTTCGGCGCGTCGCATCATCGCCGACGGGCCCTCTTCAAGGGCATCGACCCTGATCGTGAGATAGCGCACAACGTCTTCGTTGAGCCGTTCGAGGCGTTCAATTTCGTTGATGGCCGGCGGCGGCGCATCGATATCCATCAGCGTGAAATGCGCCTTGCGATTTTTGCGCAAGCGGTAGGAGAGCGACTTGACGCCCCAATATTCGGTCTTCTTGACCGATCCGCCGAGGCCTTCGATGACGCCCTTCAATTGCGCGGTCAATTCATCGACCTGCTGCGCGCTGGCGTCCTGGCGCGCAAGATAGACGTGTTCATAGAGCGGCATAGCTGCCCTTTCCTCGTTTGCGCATGACCTTGCCCGAAAACCGGTTTCCACTTTTCGGGATCATGCGACACTGCCGCTCGCCCGGGCGCGAAGCCCCTCGAACCCTTCGGGAAAGGCTCGAATGCTCTGAAGGCGGGAACACCGGACGCCGGACCCGAAAGCCCTACCGCGCAAGAACAATCCCAAGAACGAGCGTCTGCGCGGCCGTCCGTTCAGCCCCCGGCCGGGGTCGAGCGGAAGGCGGCCTTATACGCGGCTCGGCGAGAAAGGCAAGATCGTCGGCAAAGCCAAGATCGTCGGCAAAGCCATGTCGGGAGCGATCTAAGCGCCGCTTTGGCGTCCATCCGCGTCCTGGATCAACTCGGCAAGCCGCACCGCGAGTTCCACGCCCTCGCGCAGCCGTTTGTCGTCCCTGGGGGCAATGGACTGGGCTGTTCCCCGCAATTTTTGCATCTGCGCGAGCAG
>DATAYT010000165.1:0-17984 GCA_036272395.1 Xanthobacteraceae bacterium | reverse complement strand
CTCGAACTCGCCCGCGCCCTCGCGGCGCAGCCGAAACTCTTATTGCTGGACGAAGTGCTCGCCGGACTAAATCCCACCGAGATCGAGCACATGATTGCCGTTATACGCCGCATTCGCGACTCGGGCGTCACCATTCTGATCATCGAGCACCTGATGCAGGCGATTATGAGCCTGTCCGACCGCATCGTCGTGCTCAATTACGGCGAGAAGCTCGCCGAAGGGGCGCCGGCGGAGGTGGCGCGCGATCCGCAGGTGATCGAAGCCTATCTCGGCGATCCCAAGCTCGCCGCCGCGCTCGAAGCCAAAGACGAAGGAAGCGCCGCGCATGGCTGACGCGATCGCGCATAAGGGCCCCAAGGCTGCCGACGTGCTGCTCTCGGTCGAGGGCTTGGAAGCCGGCTATGGCGAAGTCCAGGTGCTGTGGGGGCTATCGTTGCAAGCCCGTCGCGGCAAGCTCACCGCGATCGTCGGTGCCAACGGCGCCGGCAAGACCACGACGCTGCGCGCGGTCGCCGGCACGCTCACGCCCTGGAGCGGGCGGGTGACGCTCGATGGCGAGGACGTCACGCGGGTGCCGAGCCACGTCAAGGCGGCACGCGGGCTCGCTTTGGTGCCCGAGGGCCGACAATTGTTTTCGATGATGAGCGTCGCCGAAAATCTCGAGCTCGGCGCCTTCTCGCCGCGCGCCTCGCGCTCCTACGCGGAACGGCTCGAGCAGGTGTTCAAGCTGTTTCCGCGCCTTGCCGAACGGGCGCGCCAGCGTGCCGGCACGCTGTCCGGCGGCGAGCAGCAGATGGTCGCGATCGCGCGCGGGCTGATGTCCGATCCGCAAATTTTGATCATCGACGAGCTCTCGCTCGGGCTGGCGCCAGTCGTCGTCTATCAGCTCCTTGCGACATTGAAAGAGCTCAAGCAAAACGGCCTGACGATTTTGCTGGTCGAGCAGAACGTGCATCTGGCTCTGGCAGTGAGCGATTATGCTTATGTCGTCGCCGAGGGCCGCATCTTCACCGAGGGCTTGCCGGCGGAGTTGACCACTAATCCGGAAATCCGGCGCGCCTATTTGGGGCTGTGAGTCTCGCCTCCCCTTTAAGGGGGATGCGCGCAGCGGACCGGGATACCAATGGGGCGGCCGCGAGAACGTCCACGTTATCAATCAAGCTGCGACACCACATCCTCCGCGATCGAGAGCGACGCGGTCAGGCCCGGCGATTCGATGCCAAATAGGTTGATGAGCCGCGGCATGCCGTGGTCGCCGGGACCAGCGATCAAAAAGTCGGCTTGCGGTTCACCGGGACCGCGCAGTTTTGGCCGGATGCCGGAATAGTCCGGTACCAGCGAGTTGTCGGGGAGGCCGGGCCAGTAGCTTCGAATTCGGGCGTAGAAACTGTCGGCACGCCGCGGATCCACCGCATAATTCTCTTCCGTGACCCATTCCACATCAGGTCCGAATCGCATGCGGCGGGCCATATCGAAGGTGACATGAACGCCAAGTCCGCCATCGACCGGCGTCGGATAAATCAACCGTGAAAAAACCGGCTTGCCGGCATAGCCGAAGTAATTGCCTTTGCCGAGCACAAGCCGCGGCACTTGCTCGGCCGGATAGTTTTCGATGCGGCGCGCCAGTGCCTGCGCGCCAAGGCCGGCGGCATTGACGACTGCGTCGAAATCGAGCGTGCCTGGCTCACGGCCGCCGAACTGCACGCGCCAGTACGGCGTCTTGAAGCTGATGTGTTCGACCGGCGTCTGGAATGCAATCATGCCGCCGCGGTCTTCGAGTTCGCCCCACAGCGCCCGCATGTAAGCGTGGCTGTCGATGATTCCGGTCTCCGGCGACCACAGCGCGCCGATACAGGACAATTCGCCCTCCATGGCGCGCGCGGCATTGCCGCCGATCATCTCCGTGCCTTCGACGCCGTTGATTTCCGCCTGGGCGTGAATGGTCTCGACCTTCGCCAGCTCGGCGGCATTGGTCGCCACGACGAGCTTGCCGCACTTGCGGTGCGGCACGTTATGCGAGGCGCAGAACGCGTACAGCATTCGCTGGCCGCGCACACAATGCCGGGCGCGCAGCGAGTCGGTCGGATAGTACAAGCCGGCGTGGATCACTTCGCTGTTGCGCGAGGAGACGCCGTTAGCGATGCCGCCGGTCACTTCGGCGACGGTGACCTCATGGCCGGCCTGCGCCGCGGTGCGCGCGACGGCCAGTCCGATCACGCCGGCACCGATCACCAGAACCTGCATCGCGGCTCCTTAGTCGCCATCCAAGCGCATCGCTTCGCTCGGCCCTGGAATGACTATATAAGGAACGCTCCCACGGCAACGCGAACATGAGGGGAAGTACCAAGGTGCCGGACAATATTGTGCGCGTCTGCGCCAAAGCTGAAATCGCGCCCGACAGCGTCAAGGCGTTCGACGTCGGCGACAAACGGCTTGCGGTCTTTAACATCGGCGGCCGCTATTACGTGACCGACGACGAATGTACCCACGCCTCGGCCAGTCTGGCCGACGGCATGCTCGATGGCGAGGTGATCGAATGCGCCGTGCATATGGGCGCCTTTCACGTCCCGACCGGGGAGGTTAAAGCGCCGCCCTGCGCCGTGGCGCTGCGCACCTATAAGGTCGTGCTCGACGGCGATGACGTGCTGGTCGATCTCGACCGCGACGTCGCCGGCGAATTGGCATGAAATGGGCTGGTTTCGCCACCCGTTAACACACATTATAAAGACTCATTATTAGATATGTGATGACATCAGGAAAACGAGCGACAGGCGAAAGCCGGAGGCAGATCATGTATGGCGCGCCCGGTGTGAAAACGAACAACAAGGATTTTCCGATCCCCGACACGATGAAAGCCTGGGTGCTCGGCAATCCCGGCGAGCTTAAGCTTACGCAAAAGCCGGTTCCGGTGCCCAAACGCGCCGAGGTTCTGGTGCGTATCGACGCGGTCGCGATCTGTGCCACCGATCTGGAAATTATCGATCACGGCTCGCCGGCTCTTATCCAAGGCAGCAAGCCGTTCAACAAAAATTTCACGCCGGGCCACGAATATATGGGCACCGTCGTCGCGCTCGGCCCTGGCGTCGACGAATATAAAATCGGCCAGCGCGTCACCGTCGAAATCCATGCCGGCTGCGGCCAATGCAAGCGCTGCCGCGAAGGCATGTACACCTCTTGCCACAACTACGGCCTCAATTACGGCGACGTCGACAAGGGACATCGCGCCAACGGTTTCACGACCGACGGCGGCTTCTGTGAATATCAGGTCAACAACATCAACACGCTGGTCGCCATTCCCGACACGATGTCGGACGAAGAGGCGACGCTCGTGGTCACCGCGGGCACGGCGATGTATGGGCTGACCGAGCTCGGCGGCCTGGTTGCCGGCGAGAGCGTAGTCGTCACCGGTCCGGGGCCGATCGGACTTCTCGGCGTCGCGGTGGCTAAGGCCTTGGGGGCGCAGCCGGTGATACTGACCGGCACCCGCGACAATCGGCTTGCGATCGGACGCGAACTCGGCGCCGATCACGTCATCAATGTACGTAATGAAAACGCGGTCGAGGCGGTCAAGCGGCTCAACGGCGGCAAGGGCGTCGATTACGTGGTCGAATGCTCCGGCGCGCCGAATGCGGTGAACGAAGCCGTCTACATGGTCAATCGCGGCGGCAAAGTGTGCCTGGCGGCATTCCCGCACGCCGAAACGCCGATCGATGTCGCCCATATCGTGCGCAACAACATTTATCTCTACGGCATCCGCGGCGAAGGCAAGAGCGCGACCCATCGTGCCGAAGCCTTCATGTCGCAAAAGCGCTTCGATGCCACCAAGATCCACACCCACACTTTTGCGCTCGACGATCTGCCGACCGCGATCCGCTACGCCAAGGATCGCGTCGATGATGCCATCAAGGTCGTGGTCAAGGCGCGCGGCGTCGCCGCGCACCGCATCGCGGCGGAGTAGATTCGCGCGCGTCATGTCCGCGCATAGCCGTTAGAAGTACGGCGTCCGCTTCGCTCGCCTATGTCGCGGGCATCTCGATTCCTTGGGCACAGCGTCTTACGAATCGAGATGGCCGGAACATGTCCGGCCATGACGAAATGACAGCTGTTACGGTTCACACTTTACGAATCCGAAACGTCAGCAGCTTTTTGTCCTTGCGGCTGTCTTGGAGCGTATCACCGGTCTGGCGCAAAAGATTGGGAATATCGATCCCTGAAAGCGGATCGGTGCATTCCACGATCAGGATATCGCCCGGCTGCGATTGGCTGAGCGCTTTGCGGGTGCGCAGCGCCGGGAGCGGGCATTTGAGGCCGCGCAGATTAAGCGTCTTTTCGGTCATTCGGTCGCGATTCGTAGAAGCGGGCGAACGCCTTTATCATAGTTGCAATGACTGTGGATTCCACCATCCAGCGCATCGCGCGGCTGACCCCGCTCGATGCGATTCTTGCGTCCTTTCAATCGCGCATCGCCGCGGTGATGCCGGGTCGTACCCCGCCCTCGCAAGCTCTAGGGGCAGTGCTTGCGGAGGATGTGCAGCCGTCGCAGTGCCCGCCGCGCCCGATCGCCCTGCGCGATGGCTTTGCCGTCGCGGCGGCGGACATCGCCGACGCCGGTCCCTATGCGCCGGTGCCGCTTGGCCTCACGGCGTGCCGCGTTGATGTGGGAGGTGCGCTGCCGAGTGGGACCGATGCAGTCGTGCCGCTCGATGCCATCACACTGCGCGGGGATCGTGCTGAGGCTGTTGCCCCGGTCGCTCCGGGTGACGGCATCTTGGCGCCCGGCGGCGATGCGGCGCCGGCGATCGCGCTGCGCCGCGCCGGCGAACGGCTTCGCGCGCTCGATCTCGCCGCCATGGCTGCAGCCGGTATCACCGAAGTGATAATCCGCGCGCCGCGGCTCGCGCTTGCCCGCGCCGCTGCGGCGAAAACGCCGGTGCTCGACGCGGCGCAGGTGACGCTTTCCCGTTGTGCGGAAAAAGCGGGATGCGCCGTGCGCGAGGCAAGCGCGCTAGCGGAAGCCTTAAGCGAAGGTCAATGCGATGTCGTGATCGGCATTGGCGGCACCGGCAGCGGACGACGCGATGACGCCGTGCAAGAACTGGCGCGGCGCGGCCGTGTCGAAGCGCATGGCATTGCCATTTGCCCGGGCGAGACCGCGGCAGTGGGCTTTGTCGGCGCCCGGCCCGTGCTCCTCGTTCCGGGCCGGCTCGATGCCGCGCTCGTGGTTTGGCTGCTGATTGGCCGGCATGTTGTCGCCAAACTCGCCGGCGGCGTGGTCGAGGACACTCCGATGATTTCGCCGCTGCGGCGCAAGGTGACATCGACCATCGGGATGACCGAGATCGTTCCGGTGAGCTGCAGCGATGGGATGGCGGAGCCGCTTGGGTCCGGATATTTGTCCTTGACCGCGCTTAGCCGCAGCGACGGCTGGATCCTGGTTCCGGCCGAGAGCGAAGGCTTCGCCGCGGGCAGCGAAGTCGCCGTGAACCAATGGCCATGAATTTGCCTTTGCCGCAGCAATGAACCAGGACGCCAAACCAGCGCGCGCCGCGATTATTGATGCTATCCGCCGCGCGGCGCGGCAGGAGCAATTCCTTGAAGTCGTCTCGGCGGCGGAAGCGCGGCGGCGCTTCGAGGCGCGACTTGATCGCGTGCCGCTTGCCGGCGAATCTGTGCCGCTTGCGGCTGCGCTGTCGCGGGTCGTCGCGGCTGACGTGGTCGCCCCGATCGATGCGCCGCCGTTCGATCGGGCTAATGTCGACGGCTTTGCGTTGCGGGAGGCGGATACGCTCGGCGCCGGACCTGGCTTACCGAAGCGGCTCACGCTCAATGGCGAGGTCATCGCCTGCGGCGTCGCACCAGTTGTTGAAGTAGCCTCCGGCACCGCAACGCCGATTGCGACCGGCGGCGTCATTCCGCGCGGTGCCGATGCGGTGGTGATGATCGAGCACACCGAACTGATCGAGGACGGTGCCGCACCGGCGATCGATGTCCACCGCGCCGTCACCGGCGGTCAGTTCATCTCTTTTGCCGGATCGGATATTGCGCGCGGCGAGACTTTGTTGCGCCGGGGCATCCAGATCGGGTCGCGCGAGATTGGCATGCTCGCGGCGTGTGGCTTGATCTCCATCGAAGTGGTGCGGCGGCCGCGTGTCGCCGTGTTGTCGACCGGCGACGAACTTGTTCAACCCGGTCAGCCGCTGCGTCCCGCTGCCGTCTACGACAGCAATGGCGCCATTATCGCAGCCGCAGTCGCCGAAGCGGGCGGCGAAGCGGTGCCGTTCGGCGCCATCGCGGACAACGAATCGGCGCTCGAACGCGCCATGCGCGCGGCGCTCGCCTCATGCGACATAGTGGTGCTCAGCGGCGGCACGTCGAAGGGCGCCGGCGATTTATCGCGCCAGGTGGTGCCGCGACTCGGCAGCCCGGGTATCCTCGTGCATGGCGTCGCGCTCAAGCCGGGCAAACCGCTTTGTCTTGCTGTGATCGGAAAGACGCCGCTGATCGTGCTGCCGGGATTTCCGACCTCGGCGATTTTCACGTTCCATGCTTTTGTCGCGCCGCTCATTCGCGCGCGGGCGGGATTACCGCTCGAAGCCGCGCGCACGGTCACCGCGCGCGTGCCACTGCGCATCCCGTCCGAGCTTGGCCGCGAAGAATTCGTACTGGTTTCTCTGGTGGGCGCGGACGAGGGTCTCGTCGCCTTTCCGACAGGAAAAGGTTCGGGCGCGGTGACGGCGTTCTCGCAGGCCGACGGATTCTTTGCCATCGACGCGCTCGCCTCCGCGCTCGATGCCGACAGCCAGGTTGAAGTCACGCTGATCGGGAAATCCGAGCGCGCGCCCGATCTTGTCATCGTGGGCAGCCACGATATTGCGCTCGACGTCGTGGTCGGCGCTCTGGCCGAGCGCGGCGTGCGCGCGCGCACCATTGCGGTCGGCAGTCTCGGCGGCGTGAGTGCGGCAAGCCGCGGCGAATGCGATGTCGCACCGGTTCATCTCGTGGATGCGGCGACCGGTGTCTACAATAAGCATCTGCTCGCGCCGGGACTGACGCTCGTCCCGGGCTGGCGGCGCATGCAAGGCTTTGTATTTCGTTCCGGCGACAGGCGCTTTGCGGGTCGCAGCACCGAGGCGGCGCTGGCGGCCGCCTTGGCCGATCCCGCCACCCTGATGGTCAACCGTAATGCCGGTTCCGGCACGCGCGTGCTGATCGACGGTCTGCTGCGCGGCGCCAAGCCGCCCGGGTACGCCAATCAGCCGCGCTCGCACAATGCGGTGGCCGCTGCGATTGCCCAGCGCCGGGCTGATTGGGGTATCGCGATCGCGCCGGTCGCCAGTCTCTACGGTCTCGGCTTTCTGCCGATCGCGCCGGAGCACTACGATTTCTTGGTGGTCGAGGCGCGGCGCCAGCGCCAGGCGGTCCAGGCGTTTATCGAGGTGTTGCGAGACGAGGCGCTCCGCGACCGCATCCGCGCGCTTGGCATGGAACCAGCCGCCCAAGAGTCCATATAATGACAAGATGCGCGTCATCGGCCTCGCGGGCTGGAGCGGCTCCGGCAAGACCACGCTGGTCACCAACGTGATCCCGGTGCTGGTCAAACGCGGCCTGAAACTTGCGACCGTCAAGCATGCGCATCACGAGTTCGACACCGATCAGCCGGGCAAGGATTCCTGGCTGCATCGCCGCGCCGGCGCCAGCGAAGTCGCGGTGGTATCCAGCCGCCGCTGGGCCATTGTCCACGAACTCGAGGGAGAGGCGGAGCCGTCACTCGACGATGTACTTACGAAATTAAGCCCGGTCGATCTCGTGATCGTCGAGGGTTTCAAGCGGCATTCGCATCCCAAGCTCGAAGTCTATCGCGCCGCAGTCGGCAAACCGCTGTTGCATCCCGATGACGATTGCATCGTCGCGGTAGCGACCGACGCGCCGCTGCCGCAGGCGCAAGTGCCGGTGGTGATGCTCGACGACATCGAGACCATCGCCAATGTCCTGCAGGCGGAAGCGCTGCCGCGCGAGCAAATCGGCAAAGCTGATGCCATGCCCTCGACGCAGGCAACGCGCCGGAGCGATGCCTGATGGCGCAGCTCACCGACGATTGTTTTGCTTTCAACGGGCCGCTGCTGCCGGTCGCCGAGGCCGAGCAGTTGATAGCCGCTCGCGTTAATCCCGTATCGGGTCGCCAAAGCGTGCCGCTGCGCGAGGCGCTCGGCCGCGTGCTGGCCGCGGACATCATCGCGCCGGTCAATCTGCCGCCCTTCGACAATTCGGCGGTCGATGGCTATGCGGTTCGCGGCGAGGATATCGATGCCGCGCGCGAGCAGCGTCTCGCCATCGTCGATCGCGTCGCCGCCGGCCACGCCGCCACGCACGCGATCAAATTTGGCGAGGCGGTGCGCATCTTTACCGGCGCCCCGATGCCGCCCGGCGCCGATACCGTCTTTATGCAGGAGGACTGCCGGATCGACGGCGCTCACGTCATCGTACCGCTGGGCCTGTCGCGGGGCGCCAACCGCCGTCTTGCTGGTGAAGATATCCGTGCCGGGGCGGTGGCGCTTCCCGCCGGACGGCGGCTCTCCGCGCAAGACGTCGCGCTCGTCGCGGCGCTGGGCTTGACCGCGATCGAGGTGAGGCGGCGCGTGCGAGTCGCGCTGTTTTCGACCGGAGACGAGATCGCCGAGCCGGGCTCGCCGCTCGACGGTGCGGCGCTCTACGATTCCAACCGTTATCTGCTCGCCGCGGCGGTCGCGCGCTTTGGCGTCGAGGTCACCGATCTCGGCATTCTTCGCGATGAGCCGAAAACACTGGCGCGGGCGATTGCGGCTGCGGCGGCTGACCACGATCTGGTGCTCACCTCCGGCGGCGTGTCGACCGGCGAGGCCGATTATGTGCGCGGCGCCGTCGAAAGCATTGGCCGCATCGTGTTCTGGCGGGTCGCCCTTAAACCGGGCCGCCCGCTCGCGATGGGAGTCATTCCCGGCGGCAAAAGCGGCGAAGCCGCCGCCTTTGTCGGCCTGCCGGGAAATCCGGTCGCGGTATTCGTCACCTTCGTTCGCGTGGTGCGGCCGTTGTTGCTGCGGCTGGCCGGCGCCTTGCCGGAGCCGCTTGTCGCCATGCCGGCACGCGCCGCATTTTCGTATAAAAAACGGAAAGGCCGCCGCGAATATGTCCGCGTCGCGCTGCGGAGCGGTGCCGACGGGACGCTCGATGCCGTCAAATATCCGCAAGACGGCGCCGGCGTTCTCACCTCGCTCACGGAGACCGACGGCCTCGCCGAACTCGGCGAGGACGTGACCAATGTCGAACCGGGGGCGATGGTCGGTTTTCTGCCCTACACGTCTCTGCTGGGCTGACCACCAGCGGCAGGCGCATACTTCGCCGCCATCGCTTGGGCTTTTGCCGCATCTTCCGGCGTGTTGACGTTAAAGAATGGATCGACCGGCTCGGCCGGCCAATCGGCGATCGCGACGCGGTGACGCGCGGTCCAGATTTCGATCTTGCGCAGACCCTCGGCGACGAGCGCGCGGCGCAGATCCTCGCGCAGCGCGAGCGGCCACAGGCCGACGACCGGATGGCGCCATTCGCCCGAATGGGCGCAGGCGAGCGGCGCGCCAGCGGCGACGCGCGCCGCGTGCAAGCGCGCGACCAGATCGTTCGGCAGGAATGGACAATCGCCCGGCACGCTGGCGAGCCATTCGAATTCCGGCGTCTGCCGCGCCGCCCAATCGAGGCCGGCGAGAATGCCGGCGAGCGGGCCGGCAAAATCGGGCACGCTGTCGGCGACCACCGGCAGCTTGGTATCGGCAAACCGCGCCGGATCGCCATTGGCGTTGATCACGAGGCTGGTGCATTGCGGCTTCAGGCAAGCGAGCACCCGGTGCAGGATAGTGACCCCGCCGATCGCGATGCGCGCCTTATCGCCGCCGCCCATGCGGCGCGCCAGACCGCCGGCGAGCACAAGCCCGAGAGTTGGAGGAACGGCCACTGCGCTCAATCGTCGTGTACCGCGGCTTTGCGCTGGTGCTTTGCGCTCTCTTCGGCGATGTAGGCGAGGTCCTGATCGAACACGATGCGATCCTCTCCCGCAAGCGCGATGAAGCGTTTACCACGGGCGCGGCCGATCAGGGTGAGATTCGCCTTGCGCGCAAGCTCGACGCCCCAGGCGGTGAAGCCGGAACGCGAGATCAGGATCGGGATGCCCATGCGTACGGTCTTGATCACCATTTCCGAGGTCAGCCGGCCGGTCGTGTAGAAGATCTTGTCGGCGGCGGGCACGCGATGTTTGAACATCCAGCCGGCAATCTTGTCGACGGCGTTGTGCCGGCCGACATCTTCCATATAGACCAGCGGCCGGTCCTTAACCGCCAGCACGCAGCCATGGATCGCGCCGGCTTCCAGGTAAAGCGATGGCGTGGTGTTGATCTTGTGCGTCAGCGTATAAAGCCACGAGGTCCGCAGCTTCGCCGGCGGTAATTTGACGTCCTCCAGCGCTTCCATCAGGTCGCCGAACACGGTGCCCTGCGCGCAGCCGGAGGTCTGCACTTTTTTCTTCAGCTTCTTCTCGTAATTGGTCTTGCGCTTGGTGCGCACCACGACGACCGCGAGGTCCTCGTCGTAATCGACCGCGGTGACGACATCGTTCGGCTTGAGCATGTTCTGATTGAGCAGATAACCGAGCGCGAGATATTCGGGATGGTCGTTAATCGTCATCGCGGTGACGATCTCCTGGGCATTGAGGAAGATCGTCAGCGCGCGTTCGACGGTCACCGCCGTTTCGATCCGCGAACCGGTCTGGTCGACGCCGGCGACGCGTTCGGTGAGGCGCGGATCCTGCGGATCCGGGCGGATGAGGTAATCGTCGTCCGAAGCATTCATGGCGCTAATGTAGGATACCGCGCACAGGGGTGGAAGCGCGCAAAGAGAAGGCCCGACTCGGTGTCGGGCCTTCAATTACGCACTGACTACGCTACTTCCCTGGCTTGGCAGTATCAGCCGTGCAGGCCGCCAAGCACTCATATCAGGATAATAACCGGGATCGGAATGCCGAGGAGCCATAACAATACCCGCGACCCATGGCGTCCTCCTGCTTCACCTCTTCCTAGTCTGGCAGGATAACGAAATCTGCGCGGGATGGTTCCGATCGCGATCCGCCGACGGTTCCGCCGATTTGGTGCCGCGGAACTCCGTCGTTATATTGCCGGTGAATTTTTGGTGGGGATGGAGAGGTGGCCGAGTGGCTTAAGGCGCACGCTTGGAAAGCGTGTATACGGGAAACCGTATCGTGGGTTCGAATCCCACCCTCTCCGCCAAACAATCATCTCAGGCCGTCTCATACCGTCTCAAATAACGCGTTGGAAAGCCGCTTCCCACAGGCATTTTCGTCTCACAGCGTCGCTTGTTGTTTCGCCCGATCTCAACTATGGTTGTGGGAAGAATTGGGGGATAAAAATGCCAAAAACAGTAGGGCGGTTGACCGCTCTTAAAGTCAGCCGAGAATTGCCCGCAGGGATGCACGCGGATGGTGCTGGGCTCTACCTTCACGTCTCTGCATCCGGCGCGAAGTCGTGGATTTATCGGTACTCATTGCGCCACAAAGCGCGAGAAATGGGGCTTGGTTCGCTCTCCGCATTGGGCCTTGCTGATGCAAGGATCAAGGCCGCGGAATGCCGCGCGCTGTGCCAAGAGGGATTAGACCCGATAGAAGTTCGCAAAGCGCGGGAGGTGCAGGCGACCTTAGAGGCGGCGAAGGCGATCACGTTTAAACAAGCAGCCGAGCAATACATTGAAGCGAAGCGGCCAGAGTGGAAGAACGCCAAGCACGCGTCTCAGTGGGGAAGCACTCTCAACACATATACGTATCCAGTGATCGGCGCGGTATCGGTGCAAGACGTTGACACCACGCTTGTCCAAAAGGTGCTTGAGCCGATTTGGCTCACAAAGACTGAAACAGCAAACCGCGTCCGCGGCCGGCTAGAGAGAATTCTGGACTGGGCGGCACGGCGCGGCCTCCGAAACGGAGCCAACCCGGCCCGATGGCGTGGCCATCTTGAATTTGATCTTGCCAAACGATCCAAGGTGCAACCCGTGCGGCACTATTCGGCGCTACCCTATGCCGAGCTTCCAGACTTCATGTTGGCGTTACGCGCCCTAGAGGGCGTCGCCGCACGGGCACTTGAATTCACGATCCTGACCGCCGCGCGCACAGGCGAGACGATCGGAGCCGCGCCGGCTGAAGTCAACTCGGCTCAAAAGATTTGGATAATCCCGGCCGAACGAATGAAGGCCAGCAAAGAACACCGTGTGCCTTTATCGGCGCGCGCCCTTGCCATCGTACGAGACGGGACGGCACTTCAGACGCGTGAGGATGGATTTATTTTCCGCGGCGGCAAACAAGGCAAGCCGCTTTCCAATATGGCAATGGCTGCGGTTCTAAAGCGCATGGGCCGCACCGACGTCACAGTGCACGGGTTCCGTTCCGCATTCCGCGACTGGGCCGCGGAGCAGACGAACTACCCTAATCACGTTGTAGAAATGGCGCTCGCCCATGCGGTGAACGACAAGGTAGAGGCCGCGTACCGACGCGGCGATTTGTTTGAGAAGCGGCGCCGGCTCATGGCTGATTGGGCAACCTATTGCCATACGCTGAAAGCAGCGGCGCGCGGGAGCGTCGTTCCGATGCGCCAGCGGAGCCGCTAGCGTCGCGCTTTCCCGCATGAACTGGCAATCAAAACGCCCCGAAAGCGGTCCACTGGGTGCGCCGGGAGACAGATACCAGATGAAAACCCCGCTCCGATCTAAACCGACCGAGGCGCGCGATTGTTAGACGAGCCGGGCTAAAAGGCCTACGCATTCACGATCTTCGGCATACCCATGCAAGTGTTGGCGCTGGCTTGGGGCTCGGGCTCCCGATCATTGGCAAACTCTTGGGTCACACTCAGCCGTCCACTACCGCACGATATGCGCACCTTGACGCTGATCCGCTCCGGCGCGCGTCAAATCACATCGGCAGTCAGCTTGCAGCGGCTATGGCGACCTGAAAGCGAAGCCGATCGGTGAAATCGTGGAAATACCGAAAGCGGCGGGGCGCAAACGAGTGTAACAGCCGTGGTGAGCGATGTCCGCTTTGGGAGGTAAAGCAGACATCGGTCGGGCATTCCGGAATGTCCGCTTTTGACCCAAAGCGGACATTGGGACCATGGGCCAACTCGATCCCGATAGCCAACTTAAGGTAAATTTCGCAGGTCAAGCCGGGAGGCAAAGATGAACAAAATTGGTCTCGCCACACTCGCTTTGATCAGTACTGCTTTGCCCGCCTCGGCACAGCCTGCGCCCGTCGCAAACGACTGGCGCGAACAATACGCGTATACGCTCGGCATGCAGGCATACATCTACGGCTTTCCTTTCGTGTACATGTCTGAAGTTCGCTGGGGCCAAGTAGCGCAAAAGGTGGACCCCGAAATCCTTCCTCACACTGCAGTGAACCACTTCTGGCATAACAAGGTGATGGGCGGGCCTGAGTCCAAGGCGGGTGGCTCGCCGAACAACGACACGCTGTACTCGATCGCATGGCTCGATCTGTCAAAGGAGCCCGTGGTCCTGTCGGTCCCCGAACTCGGCGACCGCTATTACACCATGGAGATCGCGAGCTTCGACTCCGACAACTTCGCTTATGTCGGCATGAGGACGACCGTTCTACTATCAGCTGACTGTCGCGGGTGCCGCTCAATCTGGCATGAATAGGCAGGGCTAACGGTGAGAGCACGATACTGCCACAGGCAAGCGCCACTCCCACCGCCACCACGTAGTGGGTACCGAGCAAGGAAGCCCTCGGGGTTTGATAAACGTCCCGTGGTATGCTAGGCACTCCCCGCGTGCGTCGCGCAACTGTGGAAACTGTGAAGCTGTGAACCTGTGGTCCCTGATAGACGCAAAATCAATTCCGCCGCTTTCATCGCGGCGCAGAGGGAACGGGCATGGTTTCAACGTCTTCGTCTCCGATCGCTTATACGATCGCCGGAAGTTGTCAGGCTTCAGGGTTTAGCCGCTCGGCAATCTATCGCCTCATAAAACAAGGTGAACTGCGGGCCGTAAAGCACGGCAAGCGCACGCTTATTCTAGAACGCGATCTGCGCAAACTACTAGAAAAGCTGCCTGTCGCAGGGGCTCGGCGGCCTAACCGTGTTAGTTGCGACTTCGCTGGCTCACCAAAAATTCAGTGAAACACTGCACGTCCCGCATGTGACGCGTCCATGCGCGTCCGGATGGTGACGTGTTGTCAAAAACAAAATCCCCGCAACGGATGCAGAGCCGCGGCGGGGCAGAGGAAAATCACCTATGCAGACGATGCACATAGCTGAAAATGCCGTGATTAGCAAATCCGGGCCCGCGCTAATGGGCAACACTAAATTCCGAAAAACGACGTTCGCCGATAGACTGCAAAGGAATGGGGGCCCGGATTTCGCCAGCATCCCACTATTCGTGATCGGCGACGATTTCCACGAAGCGGCGTTGAACGTTGCCAACAACCGCGACGCGATAATGAAGGTGCGTCCGTTCGCACGAGCGCCGTTCCCGGTTTGCTGGTTTGAGCGCACCGGTGAAGGATTAAGCCCGAAAGGGGAGCCTGTATGGTTTTCATGGGGTGCCCTCATACGGGAAGCGGCAGACAAGACAGGTTTTGTCGCGAATATATTTCAAGAGAGCTTTAGAGGGACCGGGCGGTGGGGGGTCTTGGGGGTCGTTCAAGTTAGCTATTTGCCATTGTCTCTAACCCCGGATGGCTGGGGCGTCACCTTGCGATCTTATCGGGAAGACGTCCGCCAAGCACTTGATTGGGACGCGAATTACCTTATCAGGGCGCTCGCCCTCCTAAAAACTAAAAACGTCGCCGAAACCGAGTACGTGGAGCGGGCATCGGGGAAAGTCCATAAGCTACTAGGACGCCCCCGCTTCTCATACACAGTTTGTAAAATACAAGCGCGACTGAAGAAGTTTTTCTGTTCCCACGGGCGGGAGCGCGAAGACTTAGGTGCTCATTTCGTCCGCGGTCATTTCAAACATCGCCGAACCGGGGTTTTTTGGTGGTCCCCATTCATGCGCGGCGACCTGAAAAACGGGTTTGCCGATAGGGATTACGCCCTATGAGCAAGTCAGGCTTTCAGCTTTGGTGGACCGGGAAAATGCAGGGCAGTGAGCTACTGCCCGGCATTCCGCCCGACGCAAAATTGTCGCCGGACACGAAGGTCTCACCCGAGAACCGCGGCAAGACGCAGGGCAAGCTAACACCCAAAGGTTGGGTTGGCTTCGCCGATTGGACAAAATTTCGCGCCGAGCTGGAAGATGTGAAGTGTTGGCATGGCTGGGGCGCCAACGTGCTCTATCAAACTCGCATATTCCACTTTATTGACGGCGACATTGACGACGCACGGGTGTCCGGCGCCATTGAAGACTAGCCAAGCACGTTTTTGGTCCCGCGCCCGTTCGTTATCGCGAAGGCTACGCGCGCTTTGGTATCATGACTTGCATAAAAGACGATGAACCAAGCTTGCGGAAACGCAAGATCAAATTCCTGATTAACGGAAAGGGAAACGCCGTTGAATTGCTCGGGTGGGGGCAACAGTGTGTCGTGGCCGGAAAGCACCCTAAGGGCGGCGAGTACGCGCCTTAGCGAACTCATGCAGGAAGGTACGGAGCAGGTCACTGAACGCCGTCAGATTCTCAGTCGGCGGTGACGTCGGTTGGGCAGGCAGCTTAGGCATCACCGTGTTGGGGTGGGCGCTTTCCATGAAAACGGCTGCGGAGTACCGTGTCATGGCGGACAAATGTTTCAAATGGGCGCGCAACACGTACATGGACGAAGCGCGCGAGACATACCTGCAACTCGCCCAATTCTGGCTTGATGTGGCTTCTAAGCTCGATGGTCCGCCGGGATCGAAACCAAGTATGAGTATGAGCTGGGCCGCCGATCCGCAGCCAAGCTGCTCACCTCGATGAGGCGTAAAGGATCGCGGTGAATATCGCCAAGCTGCCGAGCTAGTGCGCAAGTGAGCGCGCGGGCTCAATGGACGACGATATCGTAATCATCGTAATGCGAAGTAGGTAAGCCCTTGGCGCCCGTCATCATCGCTGGTGGTTGATCGCCGGCCGCAACCGCGCCGGTCGGACCCTGTGCCCGAATGCCGAGCCACGTTCCGACACCGATTACGATTAACGCAACAACGGCGAATAAGATAACTTTGCGCACCTGAATTCCCTTCTGCACCCGGCAAGAATGAATGATAGTTTGATTCGCACTTTTGGCATGTCACTGATGTCACAGATCGATTCGCTTTTTTGACGGAACGCATTGGACAGCGCATTGCTGCGAATATCGCTAAGTTGCCGCGCAACGGCCTCGACATTTAATGGTCACGATAAGGGGCTGGTACAGTCAAAAAATTAACAAACCTAATCGCTCCACTTTGGTCCTCGATAAGGAGAGGCACGCCCGGCCCCACCATCGCCGCAATAGGGTTTGCCCAGATGGAAACGCCAGATCGATATCGCGAATTTGCCGCAGAGTGCTATCGTCTTGCTTCGACGGCTAAGCGCGAAACGGAGTGGAGAGCGCTGCTAGAAATCGCGCGGGCTTGGAAAGAAGTGGCGGAAGAGGCAGAAACAAAGATGCCCTACACCGCGTGAGCCGCCGCTTGCGTCTGCGCTATTTGCGAGCGTGACACTACTTAGAGCGGTAAACGATCCTGCCTTTGGTCAGATCATACGGCGTCATTTCGACCAATACCTTGTCACCGGCGAGTACACGGATGCGGTTTTTGAACATGCGTCCGGAGATCGTAACCAAACGTCTTCGGGCTAAGAACAACGGCACGTAACCCTCCGCAGCGAGGTTAAGCACGACGCCGGTTTTAAAAACCTATCTAGTTGTCGTGTGCCGCTCCGAACTGGCAACGCGCTGTAGTAGGAACACACCGATCGAGGTCGCACGCTGTTACGACCGGAACCGGCCTTCAATTTCCAAATTGCGTACCTAGCTAGCGTTCCAGCCGGGGGCGGTCTGCTTTCGAAACACGGAGAAAAGCATCATGACCTATGTCGATGGATTTGTTGCGGCTGTTCCTACTAGCAATCGTGAAATCTACAAAAAGTACGCCGAAGCCGCCGCGGTGGTCTTTAAAGAGCACGGTGCATTGAAATTGGTCGAATGCTGGGGGGATGATGTGCCTGAGGGCAAGGTCACGTCGTTTCCTATGGCCGTCAAGCGCAAGGAAGATGAAACGGTCGTCTTCTCCTGGATCATCTGGCCATCGCGCAACGTGCGGGACGAGGCCATGAAGAAAGTCATGGCCGATCCTCGCCTAAAGCCGGACGTAAACCCCATGCCCTTTGACGGGAAGCGCTTGATCTACGGCGGCTTTGAAATGATCGTAGAGGCTTAAAGGCGCGATACGAGAAGCTCTCCGCAATCTCGCTTTTATCGGTGCAACTTCGCACCAGAATATGTCCGCTTTACCCCCAAAAGCGGACATCACTGAGCGGGATCGCCATGTCTGCTAAGTGCCAGACATCGTTCAAGATCGACGGGCACATCTTTGAAGGCTGACTATCGCTGCAACAGCTCCGGCAGTTTCGCGATATTCACCATCCGCCGCGCCTCATCTTTGGTGAGCAGCTTGGCTGAGTAGAGCGGTCCCACCCGCCTCTGGATTCGGCTAGACTGGGGGGCAAGGGGGGCGGCGAATGGACGACCGAGTAGAAGCGTTCCTTCGCGACGTTCTGGCGCTTGAAGGCGAAAACTCCATCGATGTCCGTAGGGGCGTCCGCCATCGTCTTGCTGGGTGCGAAAAGCTGTTTCGAGACGCTGAACCGGGCGAGCAGATGAAGGAGAAGGCGGCTCAGTCTTGCCGGGCTCTTTGCCGCGCTCGCGTACTCGAAGAGATACCTCGCCAGAAGCGAACGCGAACGGCTGAGCACCTGGAGCTGGTGCTCGA
>DATAYT010000164.1:0-3365 GCA_036272395.1 Xanthobacteraceae bacterium | reverse complement strand
CTGCTACCCTTTTGCTACCCAACTCGGTCGTACAGGACGGTACGAGGGACTACCTGACAAACCTCCGGGCGAGATTATTGTGACCAATCAATACGTGACGGACTGAAGAACACGGACCGTGATGTAGGAAGCAAAATTACGAATGCGTTGCTCTACCGGCTGAGCTACCGCGGCAATTCGGCGGCCAGGGTACCTAATACCCATAATATGTAAACGCAAGCGCGCCTTCCGTCATCCTGAGGCGCGAGCGAAGCGAGCCTCGAAGGATGAACGGCCGAAGCAATCGGGCTGGCACCCTTCGAGGCTCATCGCTAACGCGATGAGCACCTCAGGGTGACGGAGGCGGGCGATCACCGCGCTTCCGCCTCCGCCCGCAGCTTGAAGCGCTGGATCTTTCCGGTCGCGGTCTTCGGCAATTCGCTCCGGAACTCGACCCAGCGCGGATATTTGTACGGCGCGAGCTTCTGCCGGCATTCGTCCTGCAGTTTTTGCGCGAAGGCGTCGCTCGCCTTCTCCGGCGCCTTGAGCACCACGAACGCCTTCGGCTTGATCAGCTCGTCGGTGTCCGGCCAGCCGACCACGGCGGCTTCGAGCACGTCGGGATGGCTCTGCAGCACGCCCTCGACTTCGAACGGCGACACATACATGCCCGAGACTTTGAGCATGTCGTCCCGCCGGCCGCAGTAGACGAAATAGCCGTTGTCGTCCTCGACATATTTATCGCCGGAGCGCGTCCACTCGCCGAGGAAGGTGGTGCGCGACTGTACGCGATTGTTCCAGTACATCATCGCGCTGGTCGGGCCGCGCACTTGCAGCTCTCCCATCTCGCCCGGCGTCTCGATCACCTTGCCGTCATCGTCGACGAGCCGGATATCGTAGCCCGGCACTGGCTTGCCGCTGGTGCCGTATTTGACGTCGCCCGGGCGATTCGACAGAAAAATGTGCAGCATCTCGGTCGAGCCGAGGCCGTCGAGAATGTCGGCGCCGTAACGTTGGCTCCAGCGCCGGCCGACGTCGGGCGGCAGCGCTTCGCCGGCCGAGACGCAGCGTCGGAGTTTCACGTCGCCGCGCGCCGGCGCGGCTGGGCTGGCCAGGAACGCCGCATAGAAAGTCGGCACGGCGTAGAAGATCGTGACCTGATATTGCTTGAGAAGGTCGGCGACGAGATCCGGCGTCGGGCGCGCGGGCAGCAATACGGTCGTAGCGCCCACCGACATCGGAAAGGTCAGGGCGTTGCCGAGCCCATAGGCGAAGAACAGCTTCGCCACCGAATAGCAAATGTCGTTCTCGCTGATTCCGAGGATCGGCCGGGCGTAAAGGTCATCGGTGAGTTTGAGATCGGCATGGGTGTGCACGGCGCCCTTGGGTTTTCCGGTCGAGCCGGACGTGTAGAGCCAGAAGCACATGTCGTCGCAGGTGGTCGGCGCGGTGACCGGCTTATTGTCGGCTCCCGCGAGCAGATCGGCGAAACGGCGATGCCTGTGCGCCGCGTCGCCCGACACAATGACATGCTGCAGACTCTTCGACGCCGCGATCGCCGGCGCGAATTTCGGCAGCAGCTCCGCGGACACGACCAGTACGCGGGCGCGGCTGTCGTCGAGCATGAAGCGATAGTCGTCCTCGGTCATTAGCGTATTGACCGGAACGGCGACCACGCCGGCCTTGATGGCGCCGAGGAAGGCCGTCGGCCAATCGATGGTATCGAGCAAACAGATGAGAACGCGTTCTTCGCCGCGCACGCCGAGCCCGCGCAGCACATGGCCGAAACGCTCGACGCGGTCGGCCAGATCCGCGTAGCCGTATTTGCCGCGATGATCGATAAAAGCGATCTTATCGCCGCGGCCCGCGTCGAGATTGCGCTTGAGGATATCGGCGGCGAAATTGTAATCGCGCGGCACGGCGGCCGTACCTGATGCCTCGCTCTTCGGCGCCGCGCTCGACTGAGCGGTGTTCATCCTCGTTGTTTCCTCCACCGAAACGCGACCGTCGCTTGGCGGCAGTCTTTGCGGCCATTATGCCGATGGTGCAATGGGCTGCAATCCGTTAAAAGCATGATCCCGAAAAGTGGGTACCGGTTTCCCGTCTGCGCGAAGCCAAACGCAATGATCTGTGACGATCGTTTGATGCTTCGGCGGGCGAAGCCAGGTCGGAAAAGATCATGCTTGAGAAAATTACCCAGGCGGCGAATTTGTAAATGACGAACTCCGGAGCGTGCCCATGATCTTCAGCCGCGATCGTATTCTCACCACCCATGTCGGCAGCCTGCCGCGCAGCGAGACATTGAGCGATCTGCTGATCCGGCGCGAAGCCGGCGAGCGTTACGACGCCGCGCAGTTCGAAGCGGAGATGGAAACGGCGGTCCGGCATGTGGTGAACAAACAAAAAGACGCCGGTATCGATATCGGCAACGACGGCGAGCAGCAGCGCGTCGGCTTTCAAACCTATGTGCCGGCGCGCATGGCGGGCTTTGCCGGCGAATCCAAACGCCGGCGCGGGCGCGAATTCGAGGAATTTCCCGATCTGGTGCGCTATCTCACCCACCGCTTTCCGCATGTGAGCAAACAGCAGAACGCGCCCGAGGCGCGCGCCGAATTGCACTACCACGACACCTCCGCGATCACCGCGGAGCTCGCGCGTTTCAAGCGCATCGCCGGCGAAGGCCGTGAGTTTACGGAAATGTTCATGACCGCGCCGTCGCCCGGCATCATCGCCTCGACCATGCTCAATGCCTTTTACGGCTCGCAGGAAGATTACCTCGCCGCCATCGCGCGCGAGATGGCCAACGAATATCGCGCCATCGCCGCTGCCGGGCTCGTGCTGCAGATCGACGCGCCCGATCTAGCAATGGACCGCACGATGTTCTACCGCGATCAGAGCGACGCCGAATTCGCCAAGACTTGCGAAATGCATGTGGCGATGATCAATCGCGGCATCAACGGCATTCCGCGCGACCGCGTTCGACTGCATGTCTGTTACGGCAATTGGGAAGGCCCGCACATTCATGACGTCGCGCTGGAAAAGATTCTGCCGGCGCTCTACCAGGCCAAGGTCGGCGCGCTGTCGATCGAATTTTCCAACCCGCGCCACGCCCATGAATATACCGCGTTCAAGCGCACGCCATTGCCGAAGGACATGATCCTCATTCCCGGTGTGGTCGAGACCACCTCGAATTTCGTCGAACATCCCGAAGTGGTGGCGCGGCGGATCGAGGACGCCGTCGCCGCGGTCGGCGATCGCGAGCGCGTCGTGGCTTCGACCGATTGCGGCTTCGGCACGTTCACGCGGCGCGAATGGGTGATCGAGCCGGTGGTCTGGCTCAAGCTCAAGTCGATCCGCGAGGGCGCCGATATTGCCTCGGCCCGGCT
>DATAYT010000163.1:0-2060 GCA_036272395.1 Xanthobacteraceae bacterium | reverse complement strand
TAGCGCGTCGGGCGGCGCCTCCGAGCCGGGCGTGAGTCTTAAACGGCACGACAACGGCTCGCCCTGGGCGCTGTGCCGTCGGCCGTGGACGGTGATGTATTTCACCGCCAATGGCCGCGCGCTGCCGTGCTGCATCGCGCCATTCTCGCAACGCGGTTACGAGAACTACACGCTCGGCAATGCCACACAGCAAAGCTTGCGCGAGATCTGGACCGGGCCGGCTTATCGCGCCTTTCGCCACGCGCTCAAATCCAACAAGCCGGCCGAAACTTGCGCCAATTGCGGTTTGCGTTGGAGCCTTTGAGGATGGGTGCCGCCAAGCACTCCGTTGCCGTCATCATCCCGACGTTTAACGAAGCGGAATCGATCGGCGCCGTGATCGCGGCTTTGCCGCACGAGATAATCGATCGTGTGATCGTCGCCGACGGCGGCAGCGGTGACGGCACGCGCGAGCGCGCACGGGCGGCCGGCGCGGAGGTTGTCGCGGTCGGCCGTGGTTATGGGCTCGCCTGTCTGACCGGCGCGCAAGCGGCCGCCGACGCCGATATTCTCGTCTATATGGACGGCGACGGCGCCGACGATTCCACAGCCATCGCCGCGCTGATCGCGCCGATCGAGGCGGGGACTTGCGATTTCGTCATCGCATCGCGCGCCCGCGGCAAGCGCGAGCGCGGCAGCATGAGCTGGCACCAGCTCGCCGCCGGACGCGTCATCGGCGCGCTGGTCGGATTGTTTTATGGCGCGCGCTATACCGACATGTGTGCGCTCCGCGCGATCCGGCGCGACACGCTACTCGCGCTCGGCATGCGCGAGCTGACCTACGGCTGGAATCTGGAAATGCAGATGCGCGCCGCGCGCACCCATTTGCGCATCCGCGAAATACCGGTCGACTATCGCTGCCGCATCGGCGGGCAATCGAAAGTCGCCGGCTCGCTCTCCGGTTCGCTCCAGGCCGGCGCCAAGATTCTCTCGACCTTCGCCCGCATCGCGCTGGAGCGGCGGACACCGGCTTAGTCCGCGCCTTTGGAAGCTCTCAGCTCGTCAGAATATGTTTGTCGGGATCGAGCCAGAACGCCCACACCGCCGAACCGACGACCAGCAAAACCGCTGCGACGATGAACGGCGCCTGCCAATTGCCGACCTGAACCAGCGCGCCGAACACGATCGGTGACAAGGCGCCGCCGATATTGCCGGCCATGTTCATCATGCCCGATACCGTGCCGGAATATTTGCCGCCGGTGTCCATCGGCACCGCCCAGGACGGGCCGATCGTGCACTCCAGAAAGAACATTGAGGCGGTCAGGCACCACACCGCGACGTAAGCGTCTTCGGTGAGTGCCGCCGGCACGATAAAGACCGCGCAACCAAGCAAACCGGTAATGGCGACGACGCGGCGGCCGATCTTGGCGCTGCCGGTACGCTTGAGAAGGTAATCGGTGGCAAGGCCGCCGACGGTGTCGCCGACCACGCCGGCCCACAGCGGCAGCGAAGCGAACAGCCCGACCTTGAGCAGCGTGAAATGGCGGAATTCGACGAGATAAGACGGCAGCCAGCTCAAAAAGATCCACAGGCAGTAAACGTAGGTGAAATAGGCTGCCATGATCGCCCACATATTCGGCGAACTTAAGAGCGTGCCCCACGGCACATTGGCTTGCTTCTCCATCGGCGGCGGCTTGATCGCGCCGGTGGCGTCCACACCGCGAATGCGCTCGAGCTCGGCGCGATTCACCATGCCGTGCTCTTCCGGCAGGTTGCGGTAGGAGATCGCCCACCACAGCGACCACAGGATTCCGACCGCGCCGCAGATCAGGAACACGGTGCGCCAGCCCCATTGGCTCATGATCAGCACCACGATCGGCGGCGCAATCGCCGCGCCAAGCCGGCTGGCGCTGTGGGTGATGCCCTGGACGAAGCCGCGCTCGGGCGGCGGATACCACAGCTGCATCGCGCGGGTAGCGCCGGGAAAGGCGCCGGCTTCACCGACCCCGAACAGAAACCGCACCACGATGAACGACACCGCGTTGAATGCGCCGGCGGTGGCTGCGGTCATGATCGACCAA
>DATAYT010000162.1:0-22122 GCA_036272395.1 Xanthobacteraceae bacterium | reverse complement strand
TGAGGAGACTCTCGTGAACAACGGCACCGTGAAATGGTTCAACGCGCAGAAGGGTTATGGATTCATTCAACCCGAGGGCGGCGGCAAGGACGTGTTTGTCCACATCAGCGCCGTCGAACGCGCCGGCCTCCGCGAACTGCGGGAAGGTCAGCGGGTTTCCTTCGAAGTCGTGGTGGATCGTAAGACCGGCAAGTCGGCTGCTGAAAATCTCAAAGCGACGTAACGCCTCGGCGCGATCGGAAGCATCGATCGCGTCGCAGTTTAGCCCCGGGTCGCGGCAAGCGGTCCGGGGCTCTTTATTGGCCCGGCGGCGACTTGGTCGGCGATGATTTGGTCGGCGAGTAGACGGGCCGATCGCGGCGCTTAAAACAAACTCTGATAGATCAAGACGGCATTGAGCGCGAGCACCAGCGCCGTAGCGGAGATTGCTATGACGCGCGTCAACCTGCGGTTCGCGAACGCCCCCATCACGTCGGCTCTGCTGGTGAAAATGATGAGCGAGATCATCGGCAGCGGTAGTGCAATGCTCAAAACCACTTGGCTGATGACGAGGGCGCGTGTCGGATTGGCCCCGAGCGCGATCACGGCGAATGCGGGAAGCATGGTGACGAGCCGCCGCAGCCAAAGCGGGATGCGGAATCCCACGAAGCCTTGCATGATCATTTGGCCGGCAAGCGTGCCGACGGTCGATGCCGAAACGCCGGAAGCAATCAGCGAGATCAGGAAAATGCCGGCCGCGGCGGCGCCAAGGAGCGGGGTCAGCGTGTGATAGGCCGTCTCAATTTCCGCCACTTCAGGGTGACCGGCATGGAACGCGCTCGACGCCATCATCACCATGGCCATATTGACCACGCCGGCCATGCTGAGCGCGATGACAACTTCCCGGTTCGAATATCGTAACACCAGGCGGCGGTCGTCATCGCTGCGCACCGGCACGCGCGCTTGCGTCAACCCCGAGTGCAGATAGATCGCATGCGGCATCACGGTGGCGCCGATGATGCCGACTGCGAGCAAGAGTGCTTCGCCGTCGGCAAGTTCCGGCGTGACGGTGTGGAAAAGAGCTGCGCTCCAATCGATCGGCGCGATGAACATCTCGATGAGATAACAAACGCAGATCAGCCCGACGATCGCGCCGATGACGAGTTCGAGCGGCCGAAAGCCGAATTGCTCGCACATCAACAGTCCATAGGTAATGACCGCCGTCGCTGTCATTCCGGCAAGCAGCGGGATGTGCAGCAATAAGGAAAGGCCGATGGCGCCGCCGAGAAATTCGGCGAGATCGGTCGCCATTGCGGCGATCTCGCTGGCCACCCACATCGAAAGAACCACCGGCCGCGGAAAGTGGTCGCGGCACAGTTCGGCGAGATTCCGGCCGGTAACAATGCCAAGCTTGGCGGAAAGCGCCTGAAACAGCATCGCGATGATGTTGGCGAGCAGCACCACCCACAGCAAACTGTAACCGTATTTGGCGCCGGCCTGGATGTTGGTGGCAAAATTCCCCGGATCCATGTACGCGATCGAGGCAATGATCGCGGGGCCGCCGAAGGCGATCGCGGTGCGCAACCCGCCGGGACCGCCAGCGAGCGCCGCCACGGCGCGGGCGATGGTGCGCCCGGTCAGCGTGGATCGCTCTACCGCCGGCTCGATTGCCGTCGCACGAGCCGTCAAATCCTGCCGCATCGTTTCATCCGGGCCGGGCTCTGGAAGCCCTTACTGCAAAATGTAGCACAGGCTACAGGATAGGTATTGCGCCAGTTTGGGTCAATGGCTCATATTGTAGCCAAGACTACATTTTGACACGGCGAGAATGTTATGATCGGGGAGCGGCAGGACCGAATTTCAGGTGCCCGCTCCGGGGCCAGGTCAATGGGCAAGCTTCCAGCGGAAGGAACCCAAGCGCGCCGTTTCGGCAAAACGCGCTCCGCGCAGTCGACCGCGTTGCACGAAGATTATGTCGAGTTGATCGCCGATTTGCTCGAGGGCGAGGGCGAGGCTCGGCCGACCGATATCGCGCGCCGGCTTGGCGTCTCCCACGCCACCGCGATCAAGGCGATTGCACGGCTCAAGCGCGCCGGGCTTGCCACCGCGCGTCCATATCGCGGCGTGTTTCTGACCCAAAAGGGTCAAGCGCTGGCGGAGCGGGTGCGGCTGCGCCATCGGCTGGTAGTCGATGTGCTGCGCGCGCTCGGCGTCTCTAGCGAAGCCGCCGAGGCCGATGCCGAAGGCATCGAACACTACGTTTCCGAGCACACACTGAAAGCCTTCGCGCAATTTCTCAAATCGCGGTAGTGGCCGTCCGCCTTACGAGGAGTGCCTCACAATGAGCCGATTGTATGGACCGCTGCATCGTTCACTGCAGGATCGCTTCGACACCCGCCGGCTCGCCGACAACACCGAGGCGCGCGTCGTGCTCACCGAAATTCCCCCGGAGCACAAAGCCTTCATCGAAAGCCGCGATATGTTCTTTCTGTCGACCATCGATCACCAGGGCCGGCCGACCGTCTCATATAAGGGTGGCGACCCGGGATTCGTCCGCGTTCTCGACAACAAGACCGTCGCGTTTCCCTGCTATGATGGCAACGGCATGTTCTATTCGATGGGCAACCTGCTCGGGAATCAGCATGTCGGGATGCTGTTTATTAATTTCGAGAAGCCGCATCGGCTGCGGCTACAGGGCATTGCTGGCGTCAGCGACGACGATCCACTGCTGCCGGAATATGCCGAGGCGCAATTGATTGTACGGGTGACCGTGACCGAAATCTTCCGCAATTGCCCGCGCTATGTGCATCACTACAAAAAAATCGAGCCATCGAAATTTGTGCCACGCACCACCGGCGAAACGCCAATTGCGCCGTGGAAGCGCGTCGACGATATCCAGGCGGTGTTGCCGGCGCGGGATCGCGCCCGCGCGGAGCGTGAAGGCGGCCTGATATCGCGCGCGGAGTACGAAAAGTACGTAACCGAAGTTATCAAGCGCGAATCATAACGGCCGGCGATCGAATAAATCGGCGCCTATGAAAGATTTTATAATCGGCACTTAAGCCGCGTGCGCCGCCACCACTTCGGCGATGCCGTCGACCACTTCCTCGACCATGGCCTTGTCGTCGCCTTCGCCCATAATGCGAATGACCGGCTCGGTGCCGGACGGGCGCACCACCAAGCGGCCGTGGCCGTTAAGCCGGTTCTCGGCGTCGGCGATGGCGCTGCGGACCTTGGAATTCTCCAGCGGCTTGCCACTGCGGTAGCGCACATTGCGAATGACTTGCGGCAGCGGCTCGAAACGGTGGCAGACTTCGGAGACCGGCTTATTGCGCTTCTTGACCACCGCAAGAAGCTGTAGCGCCGCGACAAAGCCGTCGCCGGTCGTGGTGAAATTCGACAGGATGATGTGCCCTGATTGCTCGCCGCCGACGTTGTAACCGTGCTCGCGCATATATTCGAGCACATAACGGTCGCCGACCGGCGTGCGGATGAACGACAGGTTGAGCGATTGCAAATGCCGCTCGAGGCCCAGATTGGACATCACTGTGCCGACGATGCCCGGCTTGCTGAGCAGACGATCCTCGGCCCAGTTTTCCGCGATGACCGCCAACAACTGATCGCCGTCGACCAGATGACCGCGCTCGTCGGCGATCACGACGCGATCCGCGTCGCCATCCAGCGCAATGCCGATATCGGCGCGCATCTCGCGCACCTTCCGGCACATTGCTTCCGGAGCGGTCGAGCCGCAGTCGCGATTGATGTTGAAGCCATCTGGTTCGACGCCGATCGAAACCACGTCGGCGCCGAGTTCCCATAATGCTTCGGGCGCAACCCGGTAGGCGGCGCCATTGGCGCAATCGATGACGACGCGCAAGCCGTCGAGCGAGAGATTGCGCGGCATGGTGCGCTTGGCGAATTCGATGTAGCGGTCGTGGACGCCGTCGATGCGCTTCGCCCGGCCAAGCTCGCCGCCTTTGGCAAGCCGCTTGGTCTTGTCGGCATCCATCAGCGTTTCGATGTCGTGCTCGACCTCGTCGGAGAGCTTGTAGCCGTCCGGTCCGAACAGCTTGATGCCGTTGTCGTCGTAGGGGTTGTGCGACGCGGAGATCATGACGCCGAGATCGGCGCGCATCGAACGCGTCAGCATGGCCACCGCCGGCGTCGGCATCGGACCGAGCAAGAGCACATCCATGCCGACCGAGGTGAACCCAGCCACGAGCGCGGTCTCGATCATGTAGCCGGACAGCCGCGTATCCTTGCCGATCACCACGCGGTGGCGGTGGTCGCCGCGGCGAAACACCAGTCCAGCCGCTTGACCGGCCTTGAGCGCCAGTTCCGGCGTAATGATGCCGTTCGCGCGCCCGCGAATCCCGTCAGTGCCGAAATATTTGCGAACCATGATTGGCGGCCCCACCCGCTTCCCCTCTCCGGACCACGATATTAGCCGTTTCTTGGTCTCGGCTGCTTCAAAAAATTTTGGCCAATTTTAGCGGTCCGGGCGATAGGATATTCAGCCAAGAGCGATGAAAATCAACCGCATAGGGAGATTTCCGTTAACGTTGTTGCACTTCGTGCTTGTCGCGTGCGCTCGGCGGCGGCTGGACCACCGAGACCGGATCTGAGGCGGGAAAAGTTTCCTCCAAGCCGCGTTCGAGCGCATCGTCGAGCTTCTCACGCAGCCGCTCGCCATTTTCCCGCTGCTTGCCGCCGCGATGTTTGCCGGCGTCCTTGATTCTGCGTCCTTTTCGCATTGTGACATCCGCTGCGGCAATCAATTGTGGCAATCCGTGCATCGCGCTCAGGCTGATTCCGGGCTGCTATCGTTTGCCCGACAAAGCGGGCCGAGTCTGCGGCCTTGCCTAGCCGCTCTGCAATAACACATTACCGCGATGCGTGTTCCTCGGTTTTAGGCGGCGCCAGACCAGCGCCCTTTGTGCTATCAGGGCGGTCTCGGGAGCTGCTGGGGGCCTATGCAAGCTATCACCTGTATCGAGGACCTGCGGCAGCTCGCGCACCGCAAGGTCCCGCGCGCATTTATCGATTACGCCGAAGCCGGCTCCTACACCGAGCAAACACTGCGCGCCAACCGCGCCGATCTCGATCGCATCGCATTGCGCCAGCGCATCCTCCACGATGTCGGCAATCGGAGCACCAAGACCACCATTCTCGGCGAACCGGCCGCACTGCCGCTGGCACTGGCCCCGATCGGACTCTGCGGCATGCAGCATGGCGACGGCGAAATTCTCGCCTGCCGCGCGGCTCAAGCCGCCGGCATTCCATTCACGCTTTCAACCATGTCGATCTGCTCGATCGAGGACGTCGCCGGCGCGGTTGAAAAGCCGTTCTGGTTTCAGCTCTATGTCATGAAGGATCGCGGTTACATCCGCCCGCTGATCGAGCGCGCCGCCGCCGCCAAATGCAGTGCGCTCGTGCTCACCGTCGACCTGCCGGTGATCGGGCAGCGCCACCGCGACATCAAGAACGGCATGACCGTGCCGCCGCAGATTCGGCTGCGCAACCTGATCGATATCGCCACCAAGCCGGCATGGGCGTTCAGCGTCGCCCGCGGCAAGCGCAAGACTTTCGGCAACATTGCCGGCCATTATCCCGGCATGAGCAGCGTCACCATCCTGTCGAAATGGATCGCGGAACAGTTCGACCCAACCCTGAGCTGGAAAGACGTCGAATGGATCAAGAGCCTGTGGCCTGGAAAACTCATCCTCAAAGGCATCCTCGATGTTGAGGACGCCCGCATCGCGGTCAAGACCGGAGCGGCGGCTTTGGTCGTATCCAATCACGGCGGCCGGCAGCTCGACGGCGCACCGTCGTCGATCTCGGCCTTGCCGGCGATCGCCGACGCCGTCGGCGGCGATGTCGAGGTGATGTTCGACAGCGGCATCCGCTCGGGGCAAGACATTGCGCGGGCGCTGGCGCTCGGCGCCCGATCCTGCATGAGCGGCCGCGCCTACGTATATGGCCTCGGCGCCGCCGGCCAGGCGGGGGTGGCGCGCGCCATCGAAATCATGCGTAACGAGCTCGATACCACCATGGCTTTAATGGGCGTTTCGCGGACCGCCGACATCAATCGCGACACCATTGTGGATTGGCCGATCCGTCAACCTTATGAAAAGGTATAGTGTGATAGTTAACGCTTGGATGTATGGGCACAATGCAGGGAGAGGAGGGGATGTAATGCGTAACGGGTTATTGGCGGCGGCAATTTTTGCCGGGGCGATCGGGGTTTCGGCGGCGCGGGCCGACTCGGTTGGAGCGGTGGCGGGCACCGGAACGGGCCTGCTTGTCGCCGGGCCTCCCGGCGCGGTGGTCGGCGGGGTCGTTGGGGCTGTCTGGGGCAAACCGTTCTGGGGACCCTCGATCAGCAGAGCTCACTGCTGGACCGATAGCGATTTCCGTCGTCACTGCAGCCACGCCAGGAACTGGTGAGCCGAGGCGGTCATTCGCTCGCGCCCGCGAAAGCGGGGTTTGAAGTAAGCCGAGCTGGATTCCCGCCGGCGGGGGAATGACCGGGGCGTGCAGCAGCTTGCTCGATTGATGCGCTATTCTTCCCGATAGCCGTAGGTCGGCACGTTGCCGCTGGCGCCGTAGTATTTGTACGGCAGGAATTTCCCTGACATCGAGATTTTGACCCGATCGCCCTTCGGATCGGGTTGGCGTTCCATCGACAGATCGAAATCGATCGCCGACATGATGCCGTCGCCGAACTCCTCCTCGATCAAAACCTTCAGTGCCGGGCCGTTGACCATTACCAGTTCATAAAAGCGATAGATCAGTGGATCGGTCGGCGGCATCGGCGAACCGCGGTGTGGAACCTCGTTGAGCAGCACCTGCTCGGTCTTGCTCAAGCCGAACAATTCGGCAGCTTTCGCCGCCTGCGGCTTGGTCAGCTTCATTTGGCCCAGAATGGCGCCGGTAACGAGCACCGGCGACATGCCCCCGATCTCGGCGCAGATATGTTTCCAGCTCCAGCCGTTTTCGCGCTTGATGCCGAGCAGTTTTTCGGTGAGTTCGGCTCGCGTCGTTGCCGATGTCATGACAAGGTCTCCTTGCTTGCGGCGCCTCGGCGCCAGCGTAGCAAGGGTCGTGCCAAAACACTGCAATTTGTGCCCGAGAGCCGGGGCCGGCCTTACGGCGGCAACGCGCCGTCCCGGCCGACATTGATGCGGCTCACCTCGACGCTGCCGTCGGCCGCTTTGCCGGTTGCAACCGCCGTAAAGGCGGCGCCCGGCCTGATCGCGGAGGTGTCGGCGATCTCATAGCGCACGATCGGGACGTTTGGCCCGATAATGATTTTCTTTTCGCCGTCCTTGTATTGAACGGTGACCACCGGTCCATCGACGCCGGAAACGCTGGCGCCGACGGTGCCGTTGGTCATGGTGGAATTGGGAGCGCCGTCCCAAGGCCGGTGTCCCTCGCCGGTGCCGCGCATGGATTCGGCGAAAATGTGCACTTCGACAGCCTTCTGCGAACCGTCAGGTTGCGGCATCGCTCCGCTGCCGATGAACAATCCCGGCTTGATGTCGGCCGGGGACGCTTTGACCACGGCAACCACCAGAACCTTGTCGGCGAGCTTGAGCGTCAGCCCCTCGCCTTTGCTTGATTTTGCCAACACGGCGCGACCGTCGAGCTTCTCGATCGTGCCGCGCAAGCGGATCGTTTGTGGGGATGCGGCCTGTTGTGCGACCGCAGCGCCTATCGCGGCTGCGCTGAGCAGCGCAGCCGCGATCGCCATTCGCGCCGGTTTCATGTCCGAATGAAGATCGATCGCATCAGCGCCACACGCCGTAATCGCCAAATGAGATATTTGGCGCCTCCAGCGTGCCGTCCGGCTGCTTTTTGGCAGCGAAGACCGAGATCTTCTGGCCTGGCTTGAGATCGGCGGCTGTCTTTTTGGTGGCGACGGTAATCTCGGTCGCGGGTGTTATCAGAACTTTCTGCTCGCCGTCCTTGTACTTCACCGTAAGCGTTTGGCCGTCCACGCTCTTGATCTGGCTGTCGACGGTTGCGTTCGTCATCGTGCTGTTGGGTGCAAAATCCCAAGGCCGGTGACCCTCGGCGAGACCGCGCTGGGCATCAGCGAAGATGAAGACGGCGAGAGCCTTTTGGCTACCGTCGGGCTGCGGCATGCCGGTGACCGCGACATAAGCACCGGTCTTCACGTCGTCCAGCGAGGCCTTGACGACCTCGTTAACCGGGGCATTGTCGGCAAGCTTGACCGTCATCTCGCTGCCGTCGCGTGCCTTTACGGTCAGAACGCCGCCGTCAATCTTGGTAATGGTTGCTCGCATGCGCACCGGGGGCGGAGCGGCTTGCGTCTGCTGCATCATGCCTTGGGCAACGGCCGCCTGTTGCGGCTGCATCGATGCGGCACACAGCAAAGCAATGGCGCTGGCGCCAAGCACTTTCCACATCGTCATTATGATCCTCCCTGCGCGTAATTCCGATTAATTCGCCCAGGGATAGAACCCCAAGCGCACCTGTCTTATTCCGGGTTTCGCGGCTGCGGAACCGAGAGGTTCTGTTCCAACAGGCTCCTCAATTCCTTGGTGATTTCCGGCTTCTTACCGAACCACAGCTGAAATTGAGGTACCGCCTGACGTAACAGCATACCGAGACCATCGGCGGTGCGCAGGTTGCGCGCCATTGCCGCGCGTAACAATGGCGTGACCAGCGGCACGTAGACCAGATCGGCGACAGCCGCATGGGCGGGCAAACGCGAAAGGTCGAGAACAAGTTCAGGTTGGCCCGGCATTCCGAGTTTAGTGGCGTTCACAAAGAGTCTTGCTTGCGCAAGGTGTTGGTCGCGCTGTTCCCATGCGGCAATAACAACGCGCGCGCCGAACCACGCTTGCAGTGCTTGCGCCCGGCGTGGCGTCCGATTGATCACAACGATGCGGTGCATGCCGCGTTCCAACAGACCGTAAACAACCGCACGCGCCGCCCCGCCGGCGCCGAGTACGACGGCGGTTCCGCCGTCACGGTCCCAAGCCGGAACGCAGGCATCGAGATTGTCCAAAAAGCCTGCGACGTCGGTATTGGTGGTGCGCAGCACACTGCCGTCGCGCCATAGCGTGTTGGCGGCTCCGACCGCGCGCGCGCGATCGTCCGGTTCCGAGCAGGCTAGCGCCGCTTCCTTGTGCGGGAAAATCAGGTTTGCGCCGACGTAGCCGCGCGCAGCAAGCGATTGCAGGAAATCCCGAAATTCTTCCGGCGGGACGGCCTCGCGGCGGTACTCGCCGGCAACGCCACAGGCCTTGAGCCAATAATTATGAATGAGCGGCGAACGCGAATGGTCGACCGGCCAGCCGATGACGCAAGCCGCGGGCACGCGTCACGCCTCGTCCACTACGGAATTGCGTAAGACGCCGATCGCGGGGCTCTCGACCTCGATGGTGTCGCCGGGCTTCAACCAGACCGGCGGATCGGATTTGCCGGTCTTCTTCACCGGCGTGCCGGTACAGATCACATCACCTGCCTTGAGCGTCATGAAGCTCGTCGTATAGGCGATGATGTCGGCGAAGGAAAAGATCATGCTCGCCGTCGTATCTTCCTGCGTCACCTCGCCATTCTTGCGCACAATCAATTGCAGCGGCTTGTCGAGATCGAATTTGGTTTCGATCCACGGTCCAATCGCGCCGGAGGCATCGAAATTCTTGCCCTGCGTGACATTAAACTGGCCATGCCGTGTCCAGTCCCGGATCGTGCCTTCGTTGCACAAAGTCAGGCCGGCAATCATCTCCAGCGCACGGTCTTTCGGCACGTGTTTGCAATCCTGTCCGATCACAATCGCGATCTCGCCCTCGTAATCGAGCTGTTCGGAGATCTTCGGCCGCACCAGATGCTGTCCCGAGCCGACGAGCGAGTTCGGCGCGCGATAGAACATGCTCGGATATTTGGGATTGTTGGTGACGTTATAATCCTGGCCGCGGTTGGCGTAATTGATGCCGATGCACAGGATCTTTTCCGGCGCGGCAAGCGGCGACAACAGCTCCACCTCGGTGAGCGGCACGTCTGGGCGCACGCCGTCGGATGCGGCTTTGGCCTGGTCGAGGGCGTTTGCCCGAAACACCTCGCTGAGGCTTTGGAAGCGATGCAGGCGAGGCCGCAGATCGACGATCCCGTCGCCGGCAACCGCTCCAAAACTCGGCCGGCCGCGCAACGCATAGCTGGCAAGACGCATCTCGTGCTCCCCCACTTTTGCGAGCGATGTGTTAGAAGCCCGGGCACGGAGCGTCAACGCTTATCCCTCGGGTGAGGGATCGGGGCGAGGGGGAGAATGAAAGCGCTTTTTCTCGACTGCAACGATCAGCTGGCGCCGGTCTGGCAGCGGGTCGTGCGGCCCGACGATCCGCCAATCGATGTCAATCGCAAACCCTACCCGCAAGGCGAACTGCCGCGGGTGCTCAAAGGCTACGACATCTGTATTGACGATCACTCCTATTTGCCGACCGACCTGGTCGACCGCTGCGACGCGCTCAAGCACGTCGTCTTCCTTGGCACCGGACCGGCGAGCTACATGAGTCTGAGCGATCTAGCCGCCCGCGGCATCAAGGTCCACATCATCAGGAATTACGGCGACACTGCTGTCGCCGAACATACGATCGCGCTGATGTTCACCGCATGCCGCGAAGTGGCGCGGATGGATCGCGAAGTGCGTGCCGGCACCTGGGTGCCGTACGAAGGCGTGCAACTTCTCGGCAAGACGCTCGGCGTGATCGGGCTCGGCGGCATCGGGAGCGAGGTTCTGCGCATCGGCCGCGGCATGGGCATGGAGGTGATCGCCTGGAACCGGTCGCCGCGCCCGAGCGCGCCGCTGGTCGCGCTCGAGGAGCTTCTGGCGCGATCGGATGTCATTTCGATGAATCTCACGCTCAATGACGACACGCGCGGCTTCCTCGGCGCCGCCGAGTTCGCGCGCATGAAGCCGGGCGTGATTTTCGTCAATACCGCGCGCGCGGCGCTGGTCGACGAGGCGGCCTTCATCGCGGCGTTGCGCACCGGCCGGATCCGCCATGCCGGGCTCGACGTGTTTCATGCCGAGCCACTTTCTCCCGACAACCCGCTGGCGCGCATGGAGAATGTCACGCTGTCCGCCCATGCCGCGTTCCGCACCATCGAGGCCTCGATGACGCTGCTGCGCCGCGCCATCGATATCGTGTGCGATATCGTCGCCAAGACAGCGTAAATGGGCTGTTTCTTGGTTGAATCGGCTTTATATTCCGCATATTCCGCTCGTCCCCGCGAAGGCGGGGACCCAGGTTGTTTTCCGAATAACTGGCTTCCCGCTTGCGCGCGAATGAGCGGAAGCAAAAACATCGAGCCTTGAGCGTGAGCGCATGGCTGAGCGATTTTTCAACATCGAACTGCGTGTCAATGGCGAGGACGTTCGCGAACGGGTCGAAGCCCGCAAAACGCTGGTGGATTTCCTGCGCGACGATCTCGGACTGACCGGGACGCATATCGGTTGCGAACAAGGCGTATGCGGCGCTTGCACCGTGCTGTTCGGTGACGCGGTGGTGCGCGGCTGTTTGCTCCTTGCAGTGCAATGCGATGGTGCCCATGTACAGACAATCGAGGGCTTGTCCGATTCCGGGGTCGTCGCCGACCTGCAGGACGCGTTTCGCCGGCGCAACGCGCTGCAATGCGGCTTCTGCACGCCCGGCATGCTGATCGGCGCGCAGGAACTTTTGTCGCGCGGCGGGGTGCCGAGCCGTGATATGATCCGCGAACACCTTTCCGGCAATTACTGCCGGTGCACCGGTTACCAGGCGATCGTCGACGCGATCGAATCCGTCGCCCAGATGCGGGCGCGAAAGATAGAGACTCAACCATGAATGGGCCCACCCATGAATGAACACGCCAAACCGCTGACGTTGTCCGAGCGCGCCGACGAGCTCGAAGAGCGGATGATGCATGAGCTCGGCGAACGCATCGCGACCAAATCGACGCTGTTCAACATCGCCGACGGCAAGGTGGAGATGCCGAACGGCCCGGCGCTCAAAGCGGCCAATCCGGACAAATATTTTCTGATGGGCGCCGATCCGCGGCTGCGGAAAATGCCGGCCAAGCCGACGTTGATCGACTTCTTCAACAATCGTTTCGCCTCGCTCAATCACCTTTTGCAGAGCGCAACCCATGCGCTCAAAGGCGGCCATAGCGAGAAGGTCGTTCTCGCCTGCCTATTGCACGATATCGGCGTGGCAAGCTTCATCCGCGCCGATCACGGCTACTGGGGCGCGCAGATGATCGAGCCCTATGTCGACGAAGAAGTGAGCTGGGCGGTGCGCACGCATCAGGCGCTGCGCTTCTTCCCCGATCCGTCGGTCGGTTACGAATATCCCGAAATGTACATCAAATATTTCGGCGCCGATTATAAACCCGAGCCTTACATCGTGCGCGAATACGAGCGGGCCCGGAACCATAAGTACTACATGACGTCGCGGCTGATCTGCGTGAACGACATTTATTCGTTCGATCCCAACGCAAAGGTCGACCTCAACGATTTCGTCGACATCATCGGCCGCAATTTCCGTCAGCCAGAGGAAGGTCTCGGCTTCGACGACTCGCCGTCCGCCCATATGTGGCGCACGCTGATGTGGCCGACGCGGTTTCTCTAGCCGTCATTCCGGGGCGCGGGCCATTGGCCCGCGAGCCCGGAATCCATAAACTCAGCTTCGTGAATATGGATTCCGGGTCCCTCGCTCCGCTCGGTCCCGGAATGACTCGCCAAAGGTCGCCATGAAAATCGCCGAGGACCAGCCGTCCGGTCTCACCGCGCTCGACCGGCCGAATTCCTATATCGGCCGCTCGGTGCCGCGACCGAATCTCACTCGGCTGATGCAAGGGCGCGGCCAATATGTCAGCGACGTCGTGCTGCCGCGCATGGTGCATGTCGCCTTCGTGCGCTCGCCGCATGCACATGCGCGGATCGTCAAGATCGACGCCGAACAAGCACGCAAAGCGCCCGGCGTGATCGCGGCCGTCACGGGCGTCGAGCTTGCAAAGGTGATCACGCCCTGGGTCGGCGTGCTCACGCATCTCAAGGGCATCAAGTCGGCGCCGCAGTACGCCATCGCGGTCGAGCGCGCCTGCTGGCAGGGCGAAGCGGTTTTCGCGGTGGTGGCGAAAAGCCGCGCCGAGGCCGAGGATGCCTGCGCGCTGGTCGAAGTCGAATACGAAGTTCTGCCGGCGGTGACCGATCCGGAAACCGCGCTCGACGCCAAAACGCCGGTGATCCATCCCGAGCTTGGCGACAATCTCACCTTCGAACGCGCGCTCAATGTCGGCGATGTGGACAAAGGTTTCGCAGAGGCCGACGCGGTGGTCGAGACCACCTTTGTGTTCGGCCGCCACACCGGCGTGACCAATGAGCCGCGCGCCATCGTCGCCGACTGGAACGCCGGCGAGCAGCGCCTGACCGTCTATCAGGGCACGCAGGCGCCGCACATGACGCTGAATTTGTTTGCCAAGCACCTCGGGCTTGAGGAGCACCAGGTCCGTGTCGTCACCAAGGACGTCGGCGGCTCGTTCGGCATCAAGGTCCACATCTATGCCGACGAAATGGCGGCGGTGGCGCTATCAAAGCTGCTCAAGCGGCCGGTCAAATTCATCGCCGACCGCCTGGAAAGTTTCGTCACCGACATTCACGCCCGCGATCATCGCGTCAACGCCAAGATCGGCGTCAAACGCAACGGCACGATCACGGCCTTCGCGATCGACGATCTGACCGGGATCGGGCCGTATTCGGTCTATCCGCGGACCAGCGGGATCGAGGCCAACCAGGTCGTCAATCTGGTCGGCGGTCCTTACACCTGTCCGAACTACCGCGCTCGCGCCCGCGTCGTGTTTCAGAACAAGAACGTGTTGTGCCAATACCGCGCCGTCGGCCATCCGATCGCCACGGCCGTGACCGAGGGGCTGGTCGAATTGGCGGCGGCGAAGATCGGCATGGATGCGGCCGAAATCCGGCGGCGCAATCTTCTGCCCGACGACAAATATCCGGCGACGAGCGCGGCGGGACTGAAATTCGAGAACCTGTCGCATCATGCCTCGCTCGATAAGACCCTGCGCATGATGGATTACGAAGGCTTACGCGCCGAGCAAACGCGCCTGCGCGGACAAGGCATTCACCGCGGTATCGGCTTTGCCTCCTTCGTCGAAGTGACCAATCCCTCGGCGGCATTCTATGGCGTTGGCGGTGCGCGCATCTCCTCGCAGGACGGCGCCACGGTGCGGCTCGACGCGACCGGCGCGGTGTTTTGCCATTCCGGCGTCACCGAGCAGGGGCAGGGCGCCGAAGCGGTTCTGGCGCAATGCGTCGCCACTTCGTTTGGCGTGCGGATCGAACGCGTGCGCGTCATTACCGGCGACACCGACAATACGCCCTATGGCGGCGGCACCTGGGCGTCGCGCGCCGCCGGCATCGGCGGCGAAGCGGCGTGGCAGGCCGGCAAGGCCTTGCGCGGCAACGTGCTCGCCGCCGCCGCCTCGATCCTCCAGGCCGATCCGCAAACGCTGGATATTCGCAACGGCGTTGTCGTCGATGCCGACACCGGCCGCGAGCGCATGCCGCTCGAAGAAGTGGCGCGCATCGTCTATTTCCGCCCCGACACGCTGCCGCCCGGCTTTCAGGCCGAGTTTTTGGCGACGCGGCATTACGTGCCGCGCGCCTATCCCTTCGCCTTCACCAATGGCGTGCAGGCCTCGTACCTGGAAGTCGACATCAGAACGGGCGAGGTGAGATTACTCAAGCATTGGTGCGTCGAGGATTGCGGGACGGTGATCAATCCGCAGCTCGTCGACGAACAGATCCGCGGCGGCATCGTGCAAGGCATTGGCGCTGCTTTGTTCGAGCACTGCCTCTATGACGCCGACGGCCAGATGCTCAACGCCAACATGATGGATTATCTGGTGCCGATGGCGGCGGAGATGCCTGATATCGAGATCGGCCATGTGGTGACGGCGACGGCGGATTCCGAGCTTGGCGCCAAAGGTGCGGGCGAGGCCGGCACCGCTGGCGCCCCGGGCTGCGTGACGAACGCGATCAACGACGCGCTGCGCCCGCTCGGCGCCGCGCCGATCACGCAGATGCCGATCACGCCGGAGCGCGTGCTCGCGGCGCTGCCAAAATAGTGAAAGTGACTCGCTTTTACTGGGCGCAGCGCGCCGGAGCGCGCTCCCTCTCCCCATTGGGGAGAGGTCGGGGTGAGGGGGTACCGGGCTATCGTTCTTGCTTCCGAACCCCTCACCCGGATTGCTTCGCAATCCGACCTCTCCCCTACGGGGGAGGTGAAGTAGACTACCTGCGGAGAAAACGGCGGTGAGCAGCTGGAAAGACGAGCAAGTCCTGATCGTGGGCGGTGGCATCGGCGGCCTGACCGCCGCGCTGGCGCTGGCGCGGCAAGGCATTCCTTCGCAAGTGATCGAGTCCGCTGCCGCGTTCAAGGAAATCGGCGCCGGGATCCAGCTCGGCCCCAACGTGTTTCGGATGTTCGAGCGGCTTGGGCTTACCGAGCCGATCAGCGCGCTCGCGGTGTTTCCCAATAATCTCGTGATGCTGGATTCGGTCAGCGGCGAGGAAGTCACCCGCATTGCGCTCGGTGACGCGTTCCGCAACAAATTTCATTATCCCTATGCGCTGATCCATCGCGCCGATTTCCACCGCGTGCTGCTCGACCACTGCCAGAAGTCCAATCTCATCAAGCTCGACGCAGCGCGGAAGATCGTCGACGTCAAGGAAACCAATGGCGGCATTGCCGCGAAAACCGCAAACGGCAAGGACTATCGCGGCGCCGCTTTGATCGGCGCCGACGGGCTCTGGTCGACCATTCGCGAGATCGTGGTCGGCGACGGTAAGCCGAAGCCCGCCGGCCACATCGCCTATCGCGCCGTGCTGCCGACGTCCGAAGTCCCGGAACAGTATCGCTGGCGCGACATGACCTTGTGGGCCGGCGAGAAGGTGCATTTCGTGCTGTATCCGTTGCGCACCGGCGAACTCTACAACCTCGTCGCCGTGTTTCATTCCAACCGCTACGAAGAAGGCTGGGATTCTTACGGCGATCCCGCCGAGCTGCACGAACGTTTCGCTGCGACCTGCGCACCGGTGCGCGCGCTGCTCGCCAAGATCGAGAGCTGGCGCATGTGGGTGCTGTGCGACCGGCCGCCGATCAAGGACTGGAGCAAAGGCCGCATCACGCTGCTTGGCGACGCCGCGCATCCGATGCTGCAATATCTGGCGCAGGGCGCCTGCATGGCGGTCGAGGACGCGGTCTGCCTTGCCGACCAGGCGGTCGCGGCCGACGGCGATTACGCCGCCGCATTCCGCGCCTATCAGGCGGCGCGTTATCTGCGCACCGGCCGGGTGCAGATCATGGCGCGCGTCTACGGCGAATTCTATCACGCCGCGGGCGTCGCCAAGGAACTGCGCAATCTCATGCTCGGTTCGCGCACGCCGGACGACGCCGTGACCGGCATGGACTGGCTCTACGGCGAGCAGAAGGAGCTGATGGCGGGCAGGTTAAAATTGAGCTAGCAGGCCTAGCGCGGCGTTTCATCTACGCGTCGCTCAAGCATGACCACCCGCGTGCAGCCCGCTGCGCGCGACGCCGGCGGTGCTCTCCGAGCGATTGAAATCCGGCCCCGGCGGCGGGCCCCAGATATTGGTTTTGCCCGCGACCCAGGTCTTCGGCCGCTGCGGGGTGTCCTGATGCCACGGCCGCGGCTCGAAATAGCCGAGTTCCTCGTCTTTCATCTGATCGAGCTCGCAGAACAATTCGATCACCTGATCGTCCGGATTGCGGTGATAGGTGGCGATGTTGTGACCCGGGCCGTGGCGTAGCGGTCCCCAGATGATCGGAATTTTTTTTTGCCCGAACAGGTCGCATGAATTCTGCAAGTGAATGAAATCTTTTAACTCGAACGCCATGTGATGGAGTTTGACGGTGCCGCCGCGGATGAAATTCACGGTGTGGTGATCGGTATTGCAGCGCATGAAGACGAAGAAGTCGTCGATCCAGTCGGAGACGCGAAAGCCGAGCACCCTGGAATAGAATTCCGCGGTCTTCTGCGGGTTCTCGACCACGAAGGCGACGTGGCCGAGCTTGAGCGGCCCGACGCCGTGGTGCTGCAGATGCTTGCCGAGATAGCTCCATTCCTTGAACAGTGCGATGGTGGTGCCCTTGTTGTCCTTGAACGTGAGCACCGGGCCGATGCCGGGCGTGGAATCGTTTTGTAGCTCGCTTTTAATGCCGTCCTTTTCGAGTTCGCGGGCGAGTTCGCCGAAATCGGAATTCGGCGCGACCTCGAACGACAGCGAGGTGCAGCGCTCGGCGGCGCCCTTGTTGATCTGCACGGTGAGGAGCCCGACCTTGCTCGCGAGGTACGCGCGATCCTTCTCGCGCTCGGCGAGAACCAGGCCGACCACTTCGGTGTAGTAGTCGATCATCCGCTCCATATCGGGCGTTTCGAATGTGGCGTGGCCGACGCGCCGGGGCTTGATCATCGTTTCTCTCCAACCTGCCGCTTGGTTTTGGTTTGGTGTGAATCAATCACTGTGTTGCGAGCGAGACAAGGGCGCTCGCGTCGTCATTCCGGGGCGCGGGCCATAGCCCGCGAACCCGGAATCCATACTCGCCGCTTGAACGAGAAGGTGGGTGATTATGGATTCCGGACAGCCGCTGCGCGGCTTCCGGAATGACAGAGAGACCCTTGCCAAGTCACTCCGATCGCGGTTTGGTCGCGGTCCAAATTTCAAAAGGGGAGGGGGCAATGGCGAAATCCGCCGGCTACAAACTTGCGACTTACCAAGCGAGCGACGGGCCGCGCGCCGGGCTCATTATCAAAGACAAGGTCTTCGACGCGGCGGCGCTGACCCGTAAGCCGGCCTATGCCAGCGTGCTCGGAATCCTTGCCGATTGGCGCGCTGCCGAAGCGGCCTTGCGCAAGACCTCGGCAAGCGTCGGCAAAGGGTCGGGCAAGCGCGGTGGCAAAGCGAAAAGCCGACCTCTCGCCAAGGCCAAATTGCTCGCGCCGGTGCGCTTTCCTTCCGCGATCTATTGCGCCGGCTCGAACTATGCCGATCACGCCGCGGAAATGGCGGCGCGCGATAATCGCCCTCCGCCGCCGGATCCGCACACGCTGGGGCTAAAAGCGTGGCATTTCATCAAGGCGCCGCGCGCGATCGCCGATCCCGACGCGCGGGTGAAGATTTCCGGCTATTCCGAGCAGATGGATTGGGAGATCGAACTCGCGGCGGTGATTGGCCGCACCGCCAAGGACGTGCCGCAGGACAAGGCGCTCGGCTTTGTCGCCGGCTACACCATCGCCAACGATCTTTCGGCGCGCGATCGTGGCCGCCGCGCCAACATGCCCGATGCCTCGCCGTTCAAATGGGACTGGACCAAGCACAAGACCTTTGACGGGTCTTGTCCGCTGGGTCCCTGGATCGTGCCGGCAAGCGATATCGGCGATCCGCAGAAGCTCGGGCTCAAATTGTGGGTCAACGGCGTGCTCAAGCAGGATTCCAATACCAGCGAGATGATCTTCACGCTAGCCGAGCAGATCGCGCAATTGTCGGCCGGCATGACGCTCCATCCCGGCGACGTCATTCTTACCGGCACGCCCGCCGGCGTCGGCGCCGGACGCGGCGAATTCCTCAAACCCGGCGACGTGGTCAAGCTCTGGATCGAAAAGATCGGCGAGATCGAGAACCGGATGGTGTGAGGCAGAGACAAGTGCCTCTCGCCGTTGCAAGGGTAGAGGTCGGATTGCGAAGCAAACCGGGTGAGGGGGCGTGGCCGCGATTCTGGGCGCAACGGCTTGCCCCCTCACCATAGCCGGTGCTTGCATCGGCCTTCTTGACCTAAGAACGGCCGCCGGAGGCGGCCTATGCCCTCTCCCCGCAAGCGGGGAGAGAGTCGCATAGCAGCAATAGCCTTAAGCCCGTCGCGCGCGTTGTTGCTCTGTGGTAGAAACATGCTGCGGGCCTGGTTTAACCGAAGACGGCTGGGGCACGCCAAAAAGCCATAATAAACAACAGCCTGAAGCCAATCAGGCGCGTAGGATGAAACCCAGGGTGTGACGCTTATGGCCGAAAAATTCGTCGCGAGACTTTCCGAATTCAAAGATGGCGACCGCCGCATTGTCTTTGTCGGCGACAACGAGATCGGCGTGTTCCGGCACGACGGCGAATTCTACGCCTACAGCAATTTCTGCCTGCATCAGGGCGGCCCCGCTTGCGAGGGCCTGACCATCGCCAAGGTCGAGGAGCGGCTGCGGCCGGACAAGACCTCGATGGGTTTGTATTTCTCCGAAGACGAAATGCACTTCGTCTGCCCGTGGCATGGCATGGAATACGACATGAGGACCGGCGAGTGCGTCGCCAATCGCAAGCTGAGGCTAAAGAAATACAAGACCGTGCAAAAGGGAGATGACCTTTATGTCGTCGCCTAAACGCGCGGCGAAGCCGGCCGCCCGACGGGCAAATGGCAAGGGCGCCGGCAAGAGGCCGCGCCGCCAAACCGTTGCGGCGCCGGCCAAGCCGGCCGGCAACGGCGCTTCGGTGGACGCCAAGCGGCTCGCGGCGACGCTCGAGCGCAGCATCGCCGACGGCAAGCTCGATCTGGTCAGCGCCGACGCGCTGCAAGCGCTGATCGCCGCCGCCTGCCGGGTCTATAGCGCGCGCACCGAGGCCGGCGAGCAATTCACGCCGGTGCCGAAACATTCGATTTCCGCAACCGACGTGATGCTGACGGCAAGCGGGTTGTTACGCGCCGCCGATCTCGCGGTCTTCGAGCTCGGCATGTGGCAGAGTTGGACAGGACGATGAACGAGCGTCATTGCGAGGAGCGTCGCGACTGCGTCGCTGGCTCGTAATGACGAGAGCACAAAGAGACTAGAACGCCAGGAGACATTCCATGGATCTGATTGCCGATCGCGGTCGCCGCGTCACCATCGAGGAACTCAACACCAGCCGGCTCCTGGCGCATGCGCGCAAACAGGCGCATGCGCGCAGTTTCGACGACGTTCTCATCGTCGACGTCGACGCGCATCATTATGAGAATGAGAACTACGACGAATTCCTGCCGTATATGGAAAACGACGTATTTCGCCAGCTCACCATTGCTGGCCGCAACCGCAACCGTTCGAACGTGGCACCGGTCCAGATCGGCTATCAGGACATGGGCGGGCGCGTCACGCGCTATTCGATGCGTTCGACGGAAAAGACAGCGCAGGGCTCGCTGCGCGACGTGCAGCTCGGCCATCGCTGGATGGACGCGATGAGCGTCGATTATTCCTGCCTGTTCCCGACCGGCATGCTCAATATCGGCATGCATCCGCAGAAGGAAATGGAGGTCGAGCTGTGCTGGGCCTATAACCGTTGGCTCACCGAAAAAGTTCTGCCCGAAGCCGGCGGGCGCTTCTATTCCATGCTGTGCCTGCCGTTCTCCGATCCGGAAGCGGCGCTGCGCCACGTCGAGACGTTCGGCGACCGCAAACATGTCGGCGGCTTCATGGTCACGACCGTGCGCTCGCACATGGCCGTCTACGACAACGCTTATATGAAGCTTTATCGGGCGTTGGAGGAGCGCGGCCTGGTGCTGTCGTTCCATTCCGGGCCGAACTGGGGCGAGCCGATCTACAAGAGCTGCAACCGCTTCCTCTCCGCGCACGCGCTCGGGTTCACCTGGTACAACGTCCTGCAGTGCACGAACTGGGTGATCAACGGCATGGGCGAGCGCTTCCCCAAACTGCCGGTGATCTGGATCGAATCTGGTATCTCCTGGGTGCCGTTCCTGATGCAGCGGCTCGATCACGAATACATGCTGCGGCCGTCGGAAGCGCCGCTTCTGAAAAAGAAACCGTCCGACTACATGCGCGACATGTATTACTCGTCACAGCCGATGGAGATTCAGGATTACCAGGCGATGGAGTGCACGTTCCGCATGATGAACGCGGAGACGCAGCTGCTTTATTCGTCGGATTATCCGCACTGGGATTTCGACCTGCCGTCGACGATCTGGGACCTGCCGTTCCTGTCGGAAAAGGGCAAGCACAACATTCTCGGCGGCACCGCGGCGCGGCTTTTCAAGCTGCCGCCGCGCAATGAGAAGCAGAAAGCGAATCTACAGCGCTTCGGTAATCTGGCGGCGGCGGCCTGATTGGCCCCCTCCCTAACCCTCCCCCGCTTGCGGGGGAGGGAGGGGGGAATTGCTGCGCTCCGCACAACGTCCATGCGACTCGGCGCGTAAGGAGATTGGCGATGAAACGATTGGCCTTTGCTCTTGCCGTGCTGACAATCGCGTTCGCTGGTTCCCCTGCGCGCGCCGATTACGCGCTGGTGCGCTTTGAGGACGGCTGGTGCCGGATCTGGTGGGACAGCGCAAGCACCCCCTGGGGCGTCGGCTGGACCAAAATTGTGATCGGGATGCCCGATTGGTTGATCGCCTCCGCTGCGTTGAGCAACGCCCGCGCGCAAGGCGTGTGCCGGTAGGACCGCATCATTGCGAGCCCACGAGTCCGGCCCGAAGTAGCTGGCCCGATGACAGGCTCCGCGAAGCAATCCAGCCCTTTTGATAGAAACCTCTGGACTACTTCGTCGCCCATTGGGCTCCTCGCAATGACGAGCCATGGCGTCAATTGCGGCATAAACGCGGCAAGGGTGCCAAAATTCATACGGCTGTTTGGCTAATTACATTGTAATTTCAACTCACTAAGCTGCGTTTGTGCGTTGCACAAAATCGCTGGTATTCCAGTCACAAAACCATTATCCAGAGCCCTTCCCAAAAACGGCGAGGGACGATTGAGGATGAAGCCAGTGGTATTCGCATGCCTGTTGATCGGTCCGTTGCTCGCGCTTTCCGGCTCTGCCGCGAAAGCCATCGATCTTGCCGAGCTTGCGCCATGCAAGCCGGCTGCGGCACGGATGTGCGATCATTCGGGTGGCATGACTTGGACCAACCTGTTGCGCTGCGGGGCAACGCTTGCCGCTCACAGCTGGCGCGTCGGCAACGAGTGCCGCGCTGTGCTCCGCAAATACGGACAACTGTAATCGTACCGAGCGCCGACGTTTTTCGTTGCGTGTGTAGCGTCTGCGTTCAGTAGTCGTAGCGTCTGCGTAAAAAA
>DATAYT010000161.1:0-15169 GCA_036272395.1 Xanthobacteraceae bacterium | reverse complement strand
TGTGATAGCGCGCGGTTGCAAAGGTCTGTCTTGGGCTACACGCTCAACTCGGATCTCCAGCACCTCAACAACGAACGCGCGAAAAGAGAACAAAAGCAGGCGATTTGTCGGAATGAATGTATTCGGATTGTCGGAATGACGCCGCGGCTTTGTGCTAACTCGTTGATTCTGTGGTGGGCGCACAAGGACTCGAACCTTGGACCCGCTGATTAAGAGTCAGCTGCTCTACCAACTGAGCTATGCGCCCTAACCGAGGAACCAGAGAGAGGTTAGGCACTTCCACCAATTCGCCGGGGTTAGCTTGCGCCAGCGAAAACATGCCGCCGCGGGGCGACGGCGCACCCGATATAGCGGCCGCTGGGCGGACGGGCAAGGCGTCGCCTTATACCCTTCGCGCATCGGCAGAGGCGGAGGGGCCTGATCGCAACACCTATTGGGCGATGTCGAAGCCGACCGTGACGCGGGCCGTAATTGTGACCTCGCCCGCTTCGATTGGCTGCGCTGGCGCCGGTGACACCTGCTTCAACCTGCCGTCCGTTTCAGACATTGGTGCAAAATCGGAACCCTCCGTGATCGAGGCGACACGCCCGAGAGTGACGCCTACGGCATGCGCAAAGAGGTCGGCCGTGTGCCGGGCATTGGCAATCGCCGCTTCGCGCGCCTGGTCGAGCGCCTTTTCGCGATCGGAAATGAGAAACGCCACGTTGCTGGCATCGGTCGCACCCGCGTTGACCAGACGGTCGAGAATCTCGCCCACTTGCGATATCTGATGGATGGTCACGTTGACCTGGTTGGAGACCCGATAACGGGAGAGCTTGGATTCTACAGACCCGCTAAGCTTGGATTGCGACGTATAAATCGGCTCGATCGAAAATTGCGACGTCTGAATGTCCTTCTTTGCGATCCCGGCGTCCGCAAGCGCCGCTATGACATTCGTCATCAGTTTCGCGTTGCTATCGCTCGCCTGTTTAACGGTTTTGGCCTCGCTCGTGACGCCGCTTCTGATGCGGGCATAGTCCGGCGCCGCGGCGACGCTGCCTTCGCCGACGACGACTATCCGCGCTTGCGCCGGAGATCTCGGCTCCGCAGTCTGCGCTTGAGCCGCGGCAACGGAAAGCATCGCGGCGATTAAGACGCCGGCCGGTAAAATCCTCCGCTGCATTTTGTGAACTGCGAGTCCGAATGCGGTCATCTTGAAATTCCTGCTTTCGTTTGGATCAAATTCTTTGTCAGACACGATTAATTTGAAGCGAAACCATGACCTCAAACTGACTGATAGTTCACGCACCAAGTGACTGTCCGTCATCGCTGCTCGGAGCGCGAGGGTCTGCGAAATCGCATTAGCCTCGACACGAGAGCCGACCGGAGTGAACTCCATAATTTGGGAGCTTGATCTCGTACGGGGCCCACTTGACTACGCGATAGTGTCAGTTCGCCACCATCGACGGCGACGGCACCGCCGGATTGAGCGCGTCGTGGATCACGCGCCCAAGCGTCGAGATCTGATAGGGCTTGCGCAAAACCGGGAATTCGGGATTGGCGTCGAACACCTTGGTGTAGCCGGTGGTGAGCACCACCGGCATATGTGGACAGCGATCGGCCAGCGTGCGCGCGAGCGCCAGGCCGTCGTCCGGACCGGGCAGCACCACGTCGCTGAAAACGAGGTCGACGTGTTTGCCTGCGGCGATGACGTCGAGCGCGGCCGCGGCCGTCTCCACCTCGATCGCGCGGTAGCCGAGCTGCTCGAGCAGCGAGACCGCGACGCGCCGGACATCGGCATTGTCTTCGACGACCAGAATGGTGCGCCGGTCGAGCGCGGCATAATCGGCCTCGTCCGACGGCAGCGGCGCCGCCAGCTTCGCGTGGCTGCGCGGCAGGTACACCGTCACTTTGGTGCCGCGACCGACCTCGCTGGTGATCGCGACCGTCCCGTCCGAGCGGCGGGCGAAGCCGTAAACCTGCGACAGGCCAAGCCCGGTGCCCTTGTTCGGCGCTTTGGTGGTGAAGAACGGCTCGACCACGCGGGACACCAGGTCGGGCGGAATACCGCTGCCGGTGTCGGCGACGCTGAGCGCGACGAAATCGCCGTCGATGTCTTCCGGCACGTCGCCGGGACGGACATGAGCGTTCTCCGCCGCGATCGTGATCCGCCCGCCCTCGGGCATGGCGTCGCGCGCATTGACCGCGAGATTGACCAGCGCCAGTTCAAGCTCGGATTTGTCGACGCAAATCGACCACGTCGACTTCGGCACGTCGATCTGGAACTGGATATTGACGTGCATGGAGCCCGTCAGCACATCGCGAATGGCGGCAATAGCCTCTGCGGGATTGATGACGGTTGGGCACAGCGGCAGCGTGCGCGAGAACGACAGCAGCTGACGCGTGAGGTTCTCCCCCCGCGTCGCCGCCATTTCGATCGCCTGCAAAGCGCGAACGTCCTTGGCGTCCTTGAGTCGCTTTTTCAGGCTCTGCGCGTGGCCGCTGACGATCATCAACAAATTGTTGAAGTCATGTGCGATACCGCCGGTCAATTGGCCGATGGCATCCATTTTCTGCAGATTCGCGGTCTGGCGCTGCGCGCGCTCGAGCGCGGCGGCGGCTTCCTTCTCGGCGGTCACATGGCGGCCGGCGACATAGAGTAGCCCCTTACTGGCCGTCATGGTCCACTGCAACCAGCGCCACGATCCGTCCTTGTGCCGGAAACGATTTTCCATGCGCACGGTGGTCGCGCCATGCGCGAGTTGGGCGCGGCCGGCAATCGAGGCCGGCGCGTCCTCGGGATGGCGCAGCTCGCTCACATGCATGGATTTGATTTCGTCTTCGCTCCAGCCGAGGAGCCGCGTCCAGGCGGGATTGATGGACAGGAAATAACCCTCGAAATTCGACACGGCGAGCAGGTCTTCCGAGACGTTCCAGATGCGATCGCGCTCGAGCGTGCGGCGTTCGACTTCCTCCTCGAGCCGTTCGCTGAGCATGCGCAGTTCGGCCTGGATGCTCAGGCGCGCTTGTTCGGCGCGCATGCGCTCGATGGCGAAGCCGAGCTGCCTCGCCAGCGTCAGCGCCAGCTCCATTGCCTCGCCGTCGAACGCTCGCGGCGCGCTGTAATAGACCATGAATTTGCCGACCAGCCGGCCCTCGGCCATCAGCGGAATGAAGGCGAGCGCGCCGATGCCTTCTTGCTTGACGATGGTCTTGAGCGGCGCCTCGAGCTCGGCGCGATCGATGTCGGTCATGCAGACCGGCTCGGGATTGGGGTGGTCGAGCGCCCACGGCGAATGCCCGGTGGCGGCGCGCCGATAGCCCTCCGACAAGCCACGCCAGGCGACGAAACGCATCACGCCGTCGGAATCGCAGCGCAGGATGGAGGCGCGGTTGCAGTGCATCGCGTCCATGATCGCGTCGAGCGTCGCCTCATAGACATCTTTGATCGACTCCGCGCGGTAGAGCCGGTTGGAGAAGCGATAGAGCGCCGCCTGTTCGTCCGCGCGCCTGCTCACGACCGCTTCCGCGCGCTTGCGCGCCGTCACGTCGCGGGCAATTTTCGAAGCGCCGACGATCGTGCCGTGTTCGTCCCGCATCGGCGATACGGTGAGGGAAACGTCAACCAGCCGGCCGTCCATGCAGCGCCGCATGGTCTCGTAATGCTCGATGCGCGCGCCTGCCTTGATGTGCTCCAGGAACTGCGCTTCCTCGTCCTTGAGATGATCGGGAATGATGGTAACGATTGGCATGCCGATCATTTCTTCGGCAGAATATCCGAACAGGCGCTCGGCGCCCGGGTTCCAGCTGACGATGCGCCCGGTGAGATCCTCGCTGATGATTGGGTCGTCGGACGACTCCACGATGCTGGCGAGCTGACGGCGCGCCTCTTCGCCGCTGCGTTGATCGGTGACGTCGAGAAGCGAAGCGATCCAGCCTTCGATGTTGTCGTCGACGTCGCGTTCTGGCCGGTAGGCGATGGCGAGCCTGCGCGGGCCGCTGTGGGGAAATTCCAGGTCGCATTCAAAGTCTACCGATTCTCCATTCAATACCGCATCGATATAGGGCTGCAGGGTGCGCAGACCACGCGGGCCGATGACTTCGTCAATGCTTTTGCCGATGACTGCATCGCGGTCGCGGTCGATGAGATGGGCATAGGCTTCGCTGACGAAGCGGTAGCGCAGATCGCGCCCGCAACGCACCAGCATGAACGGTGTGCGATTGATGACCGATTGCAGCTCGGCCTCGCTGGCGCGCAGCGCCTCCTCGGCACGTTTGCGCTCGGTCAGTTCCTGGAAGCTGCAGGTCGCGCCATCGATTCGCCCTTGGGTGTCCTGCAGCGGCGCGGCGTTCATCAGGACCGAGACTTGCGAACCATCCGGTCGCTCGATCAACAGCTCCACGCCGCGCACCGGAACACCGCTGCGCAGCGTCACCGCGACCGGCGTGGCGGCGAATGGCAACGGCACACCTTCGGCCGTGTAGCGGTGAAAATTGCGGTCGGCGATTTCGGTTGGATCGCCGATTCGTGGCGCTCGACCCCACAGCTGGACCGCGCGCTTGTTATAGCGAAGGAGCGCCCCATCGGCCCGGCAGACGCAGAAGCCTGTCGGGATCGCGTCGAGTACGGTTTGGTCAATCTCGGCGAAGGCTTCGAGGCCCTGCTTTGTCGAGGCGATCTTTGAGCCCTGACTACGCATTTTACGCTTCCCCGCACCAGGCGGAACATCGCGGACTTGGAAAAGCTCCGCGAATTTCAACGACTTGCCGGCGTGACCCGGCAGCGCAGCCTTGATCCGGCTGAGATAATTTCATGCCAAGGTTAAAGCCTCGCCCGCCCTGTGGGCCAGCATTTAGTTGCACCGTGCCGGCGACGGCGGCGCCGCAGCCTATCGATTTTCATCGACAGCGTAACGCGTGCGGCTGCCCGCGTCTGTCAGACACCGCATCCTGTGCGACAAACATGGCGATTTTTCCGACAATTTCCGGCAAACCTGCATTGCCCAGCCGCGTTTCGGGATTTGCCCCGTCGTACTATTGACGGCCGATCCGGCGCGGGGGATGAAGACGCGAAACAGCGAACCGGATGGCCGAAGAGGAAAAGCCCAAACCGCCGCACACCTTGGCCGATCATCTCTATGGCCGGGAGGTGGCGCATGTGCATGGCGACGACGCCGATCACGACCACGATTTCGACGATGACGGCCCGACTGAAGACAATCCGCTGTGGCAGCAGGACAATGTCGCGCTGACCACCGTCGGCATCGATATCGGCTCGTCGGGCACGCAAGTCATTTTCTCGCGGGTGCATTTGCGGCGCCTCGCCGAGGATCTGACCAGCCGTTATTACGTCGTCGCGCGCGAGACGCTGTTTCAATCGCAGGTGACGCTCACGCCCTATCAGAGCGAGGAGCGCATCGACGATTTAAAGCTCGGCACGATCATCGACGACGCCTATGTCGCAGCCGGACTGCCGCCCGAGACGATCGATACCGGCGTCGTTATCCTTACCGGCGAAGCGCTGCGGCGCGAGAATGCGGAAAGGATCGCGGCGATCTTGTCGGAGAAAGCTGGCGAGTTCGTCACCGCCACCGCCGGCCATCACATGGAGGCGATGCTCGCCGCCTATGGCTCCGGCGCGGCGCGTATATCGAGCGATCAGTCAAAGCGCATTCTCAACGTCGATATCGGCGGCGGCACCACCAAGCTCGGCCTCGTCGAAAACGGCAAGGTCATCGCCACCGCCGCGATCCATATCGGCGGGCGGCTGCAGGTGGTCGAGCAAGGCCGGGTCGCGCGGCTCGATCCGGCCGGGAAACATCACGCCGCGCGCGCCGGTTTCGCGTGGCAACGCGGCGACAGTGTCGAGGTCGCGGACTTGCAGAAAGTCGCCGACGCAATGGCCGATGCGCTGGTCGCGGCCATCCGCATGCGGCCATTGCCGCCCGACATCGCCCGGCTTTATCTGACCGACCCGATCGCCGATCTTGGTCACATCGACGCGGTAATGTTTTCCGGCGGCGTCGCCGAGTACGTTTATGAGCGCGAAGATCGGGATTTCGGCGATCTCGGCCGCCGCCTCGGTGACGCCATTCGGGCGCGCCTTGACGTCGGCGCCTTGCCCTGGCCGGTGCTGCCGGCCGGCGAGTGCATTCGCGCCACCGCGCTCGGCGCCTCCGAATACAGCGTGCAGCTTTCCGGCAATACCAGCTACATTTCCGCGCCCGGCAAGTTATTGCCGCGCCGCAATCTGCAGGTGCTGCAGCCGCCATTTGTCTCTGTCGAGCGGATCGATTCGGACGCGCTCGCCGGCGCGATCCGCAATCACATCACCGCGTTCGACCTTGGTGACACCGAGCGCGACATCGCGCTCGCCTTGCGCTGGAGCGGGCCACCGTCCCACCCGCGGCTTGCCGCTTTCGCCGAAGGCATCAAACGTGGTCTCGCCGAGCGGATTGCCAAACGCCTGCCGCTCTACATCATGCTCGACGGCGACGTGGCGCACACGCTCGGGCACCTTCTTCGCGACGAATGCCACATTGGCGGCGATCTTCTGGTCATCGACGGCGTGGTGCTGTGGGACTTCGACTATATCGATCTCGGCCGCATCCGCATGCCGTCCTACACCGTGCCGGTCACGATCAAATCGCTGGTGTTCAGCGAAGATCCGCGCGGTCCACGGCCGCGCCAGCGCCTGCACCACCGCGAACACGATCATGCGCACGTCCATGATCATGACCATGAACATTCGCACGGGCACGAGCACGCGCACAGCCACGCTCATGCGCCTCACAAGCACGGGATCTAGAGCTATCTGGATTTTGCGGCCGATCTGCGCGATTTTAGATCAATACATATAAAGGAATGCCCAATGGCCGAGACTGCCAAAAAGAATGCGCTCGTTTCCGACGAGCTGGCCAACAAGTTCAAGACCGAGAAGGAAACGCCGTATACGCGTTGGGTGAAGGCCAAGGGGCTCGATATCATTCCGTCATTCTATGTGCGCAATCTGAGAACGGTAGCGCTCAAACCATGGGCGCGTCGCGGCGGCAGCGCTATCTTTCTCAACCACGACGCCTCGCGTACCTCGAACGACTGTTACGTGATGGAGATTCCGCCGGGTAAGAGTCTCGCGCCGCACCGGCAATTGTACGAAGAGATGGTTCTCGTGCTCAGCGGCCGCGGCTCGACCACGGTCTGGAACGACGCCGGCGCGCGGATCACGTTTGAATGGAAAGAAGGCGCGCTGTTCGCGATTCCGCTGAATTGTCATCATCAGCATTTCAACGGATCGGGGCGCGAGCCGGCGCGCTACGTCGCGGTGACGAACGCGCCGCCGGTCATCAATCTCTACGAAGACCTCGATTTCATCTTCAACACCAAATATGACTTCAAGGACCGTTTCGCCGGCGAGCCCGATTATTTCTCCTCCAAAGGCGAGCAGAAGGGCTTCTTGCTGACCACGAATTTCGTGCCCGACGCAGTCAACATTCCGCTGATCACCGCGACCGAGCGCGGCGCCGGCGGCGGCCATATTCGCTTCAACATGGCCAAGGGCTCGATGAACAGCCACATCTCGCAGTTTCCGATCGGCACTTACAAGAAGGGTCACGCGCACGGGCCGGGCGCACACGTCATCGTGCTTTCGGGCGACGGCTATTCGTTAATGTGGCCCGAAGGCGAGGAGCCGCAACGCTATGATTGGGAAGTCGGCACGCTGATTGTGCCGCCGAACATGTGGTTTCATCAGCACTTCAACACCGGAGCGACGCCGGCGCGTTATCTTGCCTTCAAACATGAGGGCGTCGCCATCCGTAATGCCCAAGGCGTGCCGAAGGCGTGGATCAGCCAGCGCGCCGGCGGCGATCAGATCGACTATATCGACGAGAAACCGGAAATCCGGCGCATCTTCGCGGCGGAACTCGCCCGGCACGGCATCGGGCCGCGCATGGACGCGGCTTATGCGAAGGAAATGGCCGACCTCGGCATCAAGACGGCGTAATGGCTGAACAACCGTCGCATACGACAACCGACACGCCGTTCTGGCGCTTTTCGCTGAACTTCTATCGGCAGGCCGGCGTCGCCGAAGCCTGCATCGCGCTGCAGGACGATTGCGGCGTCGACGTCAATCTCATGCTGTTTCTGTTGTGGCTGGCAGCAAACGGGCGGCAATTGTCGCTCGACAATATAAAAGAGCTCGACCAAGCGGTTCGGACTTGGCGCGACCTCACCGTCATTCCGATCCGCGAAATCCGCCGCAAGCTCAAAGCCGCGCCGACCTTGGTCGATGCCGGCAAGCAGGAGGCGTTCCGCACCAAGGTCAAAGCGATTGAGCTTGAAGCGGAACGCCTGCAGCAGGAAGCGCTCTATGCCCGCAGCCGCTCCGGCTCCCGCGGCAGCACGGCTCGTCCACCGGCTGCGGCGCGGGCGAACCTCGCCGCCTATGAGAGCCTCCTTGGTGCGCGCTTTGCAAAACCGGCGGTGGATCGCCTCGTGCGCGCCTTCGACGCCATCAAATTCGGGGATTTCGCCGCGCCCTGACCCTACTGGCACCGCACCTCGCCCCATGGCACAAGTCGTTGGGAAACGTTGAATAAACGAGGTTGGGCATGGCGAAAGCGGCCGCGCGGCTGATTGTGGGGATTTCCGGCGCCTCGGGCACCGTCTACGGCGTGCGACTTCTTGAAATGCTGCGCAAAGCCGAAATCGAGACGCATTTGGTAATGAGCCGATCGGCGGAAATGACGCTCGCCTACGAAACCGATTACAAGCCAAAAGACGTGCGTGCGCTGGCCTCGGTGCACTATCCAGTCACCGATATTGGCGCGGCGATTTCTTCCGGCTCGTTCCCGACCATGGGCATGATCATTGTCCCCTGCTCGATCCGCACCATGAGCGAGATCGCAAGCGGCGTCACCGCATCGCTGTTGTCGCGCGCCGCCGACGTGGTGTTGAAGGAGAAGCGCCGGCTGGTACTGGCGCTACGCGAGACGCCGCTGCATGTCGGCCACCTGCGCAGCATGACCGTGCTTGCCGAGATCGGCGCGGTGATCGCACCGATCGTGCCGGCATTCTACAATCGCCCGCGCACGGTCGACGACATTGTCAATCACACCTGCGGCCGGCTGCTCGACCTGTTCGGAATCGACATCGGTACTGTCAAGCGCTGGAAGGGTGGCGGACCAGCGGAGGATGACGAATAAACTAGCGGCAACAGAGGAAACACCATGGACCAGAAACGTTATGAGATCGGCCTCGCCATGCGCCGCAAGGTGTTGGGCGACGCTTATGTCGATCGCGCGCTGCAAAATGTCGACGACTTCAATCGCGACTTTCAGCGGATATTGACCGAATATTGCTGGGGCGAGACCTGGGGCGACGAAACCTTGGCGCCGCGCGAACGTTCGATACTCAATCTCGGCATGATCGCGGCGCTCGGCAAGATGGAAGAATTCGCCACGCATGTCCGCGGCGCGCTCAACAACGGGCTGACGCCCAACGAGATCCGCGCCGCGCTGACGCAAATCCTGATCTATTGCGGCGCGCCAATCGGCGTCGACTGCTTCCGCGTGGCGCGGCCGATCATTGCCGAGCACCAGAAAGCCAAATAGTCCGCCGATGCTCGACAAACGCGCAGCCGAGGCAGCAGTGAAGGCGAGCGGCCCGCCGCTCGACCTGCAGGAGCATTTGCGCAGGCTTGAAGCCGAAGGCCTGCTCCTTCGCATCGATCGCGCCATCGACAAAGACAGCGAACTGCATCCGCTGGTGCGCTGGCAGTTTCAGGGCGGGCTGCGCGAGGACGAGCGGCGCGCATTTTTGTTCACCAATGTCGTCGACGGCAGCGGTCGCCGTTACGACGTTCCGGTCGCAGTCGGCGCGCTGGCGGCTTCGGCGCGCATTTACGCAGTCGGCATGGGCCGGCCGGTCGATGACATCGGCGACGCCTGGCTGCGCGCCATCGCCAATCCCGTCGCGCCGACGCGCGTGGCGACCGCCGCCTGCCAGGACGTCGTCATCCGCGGCGACGCGCTGCGCCGATCGAACGGCGGCCTTAAAGCTTTGCCGGTGCCGATTTCGACACCGGGCTTCGATGCGGCGCCGTACCTGACGGCGACTTTGTGCATCACCCGCGACCCCGAAACCGGCGTGCGCAATATGGGCACCTATCGGGCCCAGCTTAAAGCCACCGACCGGCTGGGCGTGCGCATGGCGGCGCGCCCGGGCGGCGCCGGTGGTTATCTGCATTGGCAGAAATACCGCAAACTCAAACAGCCGATGCCGATCGCAATCGTGGTCGGCTGCGCGCCGGTCGTCATGTTCACCGGGCCGCAGAAATTGCCGATCGATTGCGACGAGATGGCAGTCGCCGGCGCGCTAGCCGGCGCGCCGATCCGCACCGTCAAGGCGCTCACCGTCGATCTCGACCTGCCGGCGGATGCCGAGTTCGTTGTCGAGGGCCTTATCGACCCCGAACTCCTCGAACCGGAAGGGCCGTTCGGCGAGAGCCACGGGCATGTGGCGCTCGAAGGCTACAATATGTCGATGCAGGTCATCGCGATCACGCATAAGCGCAGTCCGGTCTGGCTTTCGATTCTCAGCGAAGTGACGCCGAGCGAGTCGAGCGTCATGAAGCGCGTCGCCTACGAGCCGCGCTACCTCGCGCACTTGCGCGACACGCTCGCGATCAAAGGCGTTCGCCGCGTCGTCATGCACGAGACCTTGAGCAATCTGCGGAAGATTTTGTTCGTGCAGTTTGCGCCCGGCGTGCCGCGCACCGAGATCTGGCGCGCCCTGCACGGGGCGGCGACGCTGCAAGCCGACATCGGCAAATACGTGATCGGCGTGAGCGAGGACATCGATCCGGACAATCTCGATGCCGTGTTCTGGTCGCTCGCTTATCGCGCTAATCCCATCGAGGACGCGCACATTGCGCCCTATCGCTCCGCCGGGCACGGCCCGAAATCGGAAGGCGGCGGCGGTGTGGAATCGACCATGCTGATCGACGCCACCCAGAAAACGCCCGATCCGCCGATTTCGCTGCCCAAGCGCGAATTCATGGAACGCGCGCGGGCGATCTGGGAGGAACTGAAGCTGCCGCCGATCACGGCACGGCAGCCCTGGCACGGCTATTCGCTCGGCGACTGGGACGCGGTGTGGGACACCTTCGCCGCGCGCGCGGTGGCCGGCCAGTGGGAACAGACCGGCCGCGAGAGCTTGGCGCGACTCCGCGCCGGGCTCACCCCGGAAACACCGGTGAAAAGCGTAGACGAGTGACCGCCGCCGCCGGAAACGCCGCAGCCGCGAAAGCTCAGTCGACCGACACGCCGCTGGCTTTGATCGGCGCCGCCCACTTTTCGATTTCGGTGCCGACGAAACGCTTGAGATAATCGGTGCTGGTCCGATCGGGAGTGACCAAATCAGTCCCGATCGTTTCCAGGCGAACGCGCAGCGCCGGCACGTTCATGGCTTTGATCGTCGCATCATGCAGCTGGCGAACGATCGGTTCCGGCGTTTTGCGCGGGAAGAACAAACCGATCCAGTTATTGGCCTCGAAGCCTTGCAGCCCCTGCTCCTGCGCCGTTGGAACCTGCGGCAGCACAGCCGACCTGTGGCGCGCGAACACGGCCAGCGGCTTGACCGTTCCAGCCTTGATCTGCGGCAGTGCGGTGGATACGGCGTCGCATAGGTAATTGATGCGGCCGGCGACGAGATCCTGCAATGCAGGGGCCGAGCCGCGATACGGCACATGTTGCACGTTCACGCCAATCGCGCTGTTGAGCAACACGCAGCCAAGATGTGTAGCGGAACCGCTGCCGCCGGAACCGAATGAGAGTTTCGCCGCATTGGCTTTGACGTAATCGGCGAAGCTTTTCAGCGAATCCGCCGGGAAGTCCTTGTGCACAACCAGAACTAGCGGCTGCTCGGCGATCAACACCACTGGCGCGAAGTCATCGTTGGCGTTGTAGAGCGGCTTCTTGTACAGCGTCTGATTGTAGGCCTGCGTCCCCACGGTGCCGAGCAGAACCTGGTAACCGTCGGGATTCGCTACTGCCACGCGCTGGGCGCCGTTCATTCCGCCGGCACCGCCGATATTTTCGACGATCACTTGCTGGCCAAGAGCGTCGCTCAAGCGATCGGCCAGAATGCGGCCGACGACATCGGTCGGGCCGCCGGCGGCGAACGGCACCACCATGGTAATGGGCCGGGTTGGCCACTGGTCGGCCTCTGCGACCTTCATCGCCCCAAGCCCCAGCGCCGCAAGCACGCCCGCCAGCATGACGAGCAAGCCCGCAAGCACGATGATATTTCGTCTTGTCAGCATTTCACCCTCCTCACGGGCCGACGCACGCGCTGCCGCGCGCCATGCAGCGACGCGCCCGTGTCATTAACTTTGCAATTCGTCCCGAATGCCGGCGGCATTTGCGCCGGCAAATGCTTGATTCTTCAAAAAGCCCCGGCGTGACCGACGGATGCGTCCGGAGCGCCAGCAGCTGTCCTAGTCAAGCTATCCTAGTCAGAACGAGAAACTCTGGTGAGAATGAGGCAGATTTTTTGTCATCGTCAAACTCGCCGAAAAATCAATTTGCTGAAAAATGTACCTGCCGAGAGCAAGATGCTTCTGCCTACATAAATGTGTCACGTGGACAGATGGGCGACAAAGTTGTGGCGATCGGCGAGGCGTTTTGTTGACCGCGGCCACAAATAACTCCTGATCTTGTGCACGGTGCGCATCAATCGGCCCCGCGAGGGCCGTCTTCCAAAGGTTTGGGGCGGTATATGCGTAATCGCGTCATTCTCGCCAGCGTTGTGGCGCTGGTGATCGGGTTATTCAGCTTCAATCTCGCCGCGCAAGTGATACCTCGATCCATCCAGGAGGGGGGCACCGACGCGGTGTTGCGCGAAAAGAAAAATGCCTGGACCGTCGGCATCGTCGGCGGGCTGCTTTCCGGCACCTATATGCGCTTCGTCGACGAAATGGCGTCGGTGCTCAACGACGGCGATAACTTGCGGATTCTGCCGATCGTATCCTATGGCGCCGCGTCCAATCTCGACGATCTGTTATACCTGCGCGGCGTCGACGCGGCGGTTACCCAATCGGACGTGTTCGAATATTTCTGCACCCAGCGCGAAACGCCCAATCTTGAGCGCCGCGTTCAGTACGTGATCCGGATGCCGATCTCGGAATTGCACATTCTGGCGCGCAGCGACGTTCAGTCGCTGGAGGATCTCCGCGGCAAGAAGGTCAACTTCGGTCCAGCCGGCACCGGCGCAAGCCTCACCGGCACCATCGTATTTCAGCGGCTCGGGATCAATGTCGATCAGGTCATGATCGATCAACCGACGGCATTGCAGAAATTGCAGTCCGGCCAGGTCGACGCCATCGCCCGGGTGATCCCCAAGCCGATCGATTTCTTCGGCAAGATCCCGGCAAACTCGGGGCTGCATCTGGTGAATATCCCGTTCACCAAGACGTTCGAGGACTTGTACACGCTTGGCGAGTTTACCAAGCAGGACTACCCGAATCTGCTCCAGGGGCAGGACCGCATCGACACGATCGCGGTGCCGGCAGTGCTCGCCGTATTCAATTGGCAGAAGAACTCGGATCGCTACAACCGCGTCGAACGGTTCATCCAATATCTGTTCAGCCGCTGGGATACGTTCCAGCATCCGCCATACCATCCGAAATGGCGCGACGTGAATTTGGCGGCCACCGTGCCCGGCTGGACCAGGTTCAGCGTGGCAGAGCAGCTGTTGCAGCAAATGCAGGTTGAGCAGCAGCAGAAGCAGCAACAGCGGGCTGCGTTCGAGACTTTCCTCAGCAATCAGCCTAAAATGCCTGTGAGCGATGCCGATCGTGAAGACCTGTTTCGCAAGTTTCTGCAATGGCAGGCGCAAGGACAGCACCGGTAGGGAGCAAATCGGATAACAGTCGCTTGCAGCGGCGTCGAAGCGCGAGACGGCGATCATGACCTCGCCCGATGACAAGGATCCGGTAAGGTCCGAGCTCGAATACGCGCCCCCGTGGGTGCGTGAGCAGATTGCGCGCGAAAAGGGCACACGCGATCAGGGCGCACGCGAGCAGGCCCCACGCGAGCCGGCGCCGCGCGAACAGATGACACGCGACCAGTTTCGCGCCACGCTTCGGCAAAGCGCCGGAGCTGCAACCGAGCAACTGGCGCCAAACAATCCGGAAAGCCGGAGTTTCGGTGACGATCGGCCCTGGCATCAGCGCGCGCTGGAGCCTGAACTGGTTCCCGCACCGCCGGCCGGGTCCTCGAATCTTTGGCCGATGATGCTGCGGTTGGGCTCTGTCTGCGGCATTGCCGCGCTGGTCGCCGCTGCGGTCGTGTTCTTGTTCAACCCGAAACAAATCGCTCACAAGATCGCGCAGGCCGACGCCTCGGCGCCAAGTGTCGCCGACGATGCCGCGCCGTCTTCAATCGAACCCTCGCGCGAGGTCCCGGCCCTGGCCGCCGAACCACCGGCCGCCGTGACGACGCCGCCAACGCCGCAGATGTCGCAGGCGCAGATCGCAGCCGCGGCCCCGGCGCAGCTTGGAGAGGGAGAGATCGCCACACCGCCGCCACAACCGGAAAAACCGGCGGAGCCCGCAGCGCCGGCGCAGCAGCTCGCATCGCTTCCCGCGCCAGACTCAGCGCCAGCCGATATCAGGCCATCACCGGCGCCGGCCATGAACGAGCCGGCGCCGCGGCCGGTTGACGTCAATCCTGCGCCCCCGCCCGCTCCAGTCCAATCCTCACCGGCTCAAGCCGCTCCGCCAAGCGTCGCCAAGCCCGAAATCGCGCTCGACCAAAATGAGATCGATACGCTGATCAGGCGCGGCAAAAACCTGCTCAACGACGGTGATTTCGCCGCGGCGCGGGTGCTGTTTGAGCGCGCCGGCAACGCCGGCAGCGCCGAAGCGGCGCTGGCGCTCGGTTCGACCTATGACCCGAACGTCATCAAACGGCTCGGGGCGATCATGGTCAGACCCGACGTCGAGAAGGCCCGACAATGGTACCAGCTTGCCGCCGACCGTGGCTCGGCCGCGGCAAGCTTGCAGCTTGCCAATTTGCCGCAAAGCCGTTGATCGGCACCGGCCCGCCTCGGGGCGATATATCGAAGACTGTGACGAGAAAGCCGCCGCAGTGGCGAGTTTTTAACCTTTTCGACCGTAAAATAACCCGGC
>DATAYT010000160.1:0-3932 GCA_036272395.1 Xanthobacteraceae bacterium | reverse complement strand
GCGCGCTGGGACAAGAACCTTCCGGCGGCGGAAGCGGCTCTTCGCGCCAGCCGCGCCATCGGCTGGCCCGAGCTGTCCGCCGACGCCGTCTGGCTGACCGGTGGCAAGAGTTAGCGGCGCCCTCGGTTGAATTCCGTCATCCTGAGGTGCGAGCGAAGCGAGCCTCGAAGGATGCGGCCGTCGCCCTTCGAGGGCCGCTTCGCGGCCGCCTCAGGGTGAACGGAACGCAGCAAGTTGCGATCCGCTTGTCATCCCAACGCGGCCGCGACCGCCTTGCCGCAGGCCAGCGTATTCGCCCCGCCACCGAGATCGCCGGTGCGCAGCTTCGGTTCGGCAAGCACGTGCTCGATCGCTTTGACGATCGAGGCGGCGGCCTCGGGCTCGCCGAGATGATCGAGCATCATCGCGCCGGACCAGATCTGGCCGATCGGATTGGCGATGCCCTGCCCCGCGATATCCGGCGCCGAGCCGTGCACCGGCTCGAACACGGAAGGAAATTTCCGCTCCGGATTGATGTTGCCGGACGGCGCGATGCCGATGGTGCCGGTACAGGCCGGACCGAGATCGGAGAGAATGTCGCCGAACAGGTTCGAGGCGACCACGACATTGAAACGATCCGGCTTGAGCACGAACAGCGCCGAGAGAATATCGATGTGGTACTTGTCCCATTTGATGTCGGGAAAACTCTTCGCCATGGCTTCGACGCGCTCATCCCAATACGGCATGGTGATCGCGATGCCGTTCGATTTGGTCGCCGAGGTGAGATGCTTCTTCGGCGTCTTGCGGGCGAGCTCGAAGGCGAATTTGAGCACCCGATCGACGCCGATGCGCGACAGCACGGTTTCCTGAACGACGACTTCGCGCTCGGTGCCGGCGAACATGCGCCCGCCGATCGCGGAATATTCGCCTTCGGTGTTCTCGCGCACCACCCAGAAGTCAATGTCGCCGGGTTTGCGACCCGCAAGCGGCGATGGCACGCCCGGCATCAGCCGCACCGGGCGCAGATTGACGTATTGATCGAATTCGCGGCGGAACAGGATCAGCGAGCCCCACAGCGAAATGTGATCGGGCACCTTGGCCGGCCAGCCGACCGCGCCGAAGAAGATCGCGTCATGGCGGCCGATTTTATCTTTCCAATCTTCCGGCATCATCCGCCCGTGCTTCTCGTAATAATCGCAGGAGGCGAAATCGAAATGATCCTGCCGCAGTTCGAAGCCGAACTTCTTGGCCGCGGCCTCGAGCACGCGCACGCCCTCCGGCACCACCTCCTTGCCGATGCCGTCGCCCGGAATGACGGCGACGCGATAGACGCGATTGGTGGATTGACCGGCAGACGCATTCAGCTGCGCATTCATTGGCTGTTTCCTCCCCGCTTGGCTCGCCATTCGCGCCGCCGCCGCCGCGTTGTCAAGATGCATGGGGGATCGTAGCTTTGGCTCCGACCCTATCCGTCATCCTGAGGCGCGCGCCGTAGGCGCGCCTCGAAGGATGCACGGCCTCGGCCGTCGCCCTTCGAGGCTCGCTGCGCTCGCGCCTCAGGGTGACGGTACAAGAGCGGAGCAAAACTGATGCGCCTCGGACTGTTCATGATGCCGGTGCATCCGCCGGGACGCGTGCTCGCCGAAACGCTCGCCGAGGACGAGGAAAAGGCGATTTATGCCGACCGGCTCGGCTTCGACGAACTATGGCTCGGCGAGCATTTCTCCGCGACCACCGAGCCCATTCCGTCGCCGCTGATGTTCATGGCCGGCCTCGTGCCGCGCACCAAGAATCTCATCTTCGGTACCGCGGTGATCTGCCTGCCCAACCATCATCCGGTCAAAGTGGCGGCCGAGGTCGCGCAATTCGATCACATGAGCCGCGGCCGCTTCATGCTCGGCATCGGCATTGGCGGGCTCTATTCGGATTTCGAATTGTTCGACAATGGCGACCGCAAGGTGCGCGAGCGCAAAGTGATGGAATCGATCGGCATGATCGAGCGCATCTGGGCGCAGGATCCGCCCTACGAACTCGAGGGCGAGTTCTGGAATGTGCGGCTCAAGGACGCGATCATTCCCGAGCTCGGCATCGGCTATATGCCGAAGCCTTACCGCAAAGACGGCCCGCCGATTTCGATGTCGGTGTCGAGCCGCAATTCGCCGACCGCGCGCGTCGCCGCGCAGCGCGGCTGGGGTATCATTTCGGCCAATAATGTGCCGCGCCCGGCCCTGCCGGCGCATTGGCAGACCTACAGCAAGGCTTGCGCCGAGGCCGGCAAGCCGGCGCGCGGCGAGAACTGGCGCGTGGCGCGCAATGTCATGGTGGCGGCAAGCGAAGCCGAATCGCGCGATCGTGTCTTCGGCGAACACGGTTCGAACCGGTATTTCTATACTTACATGCGCGAAGTGCTCTCGCGCGTCGGCCTGCTCGGCTCGTTGAAGCCCGACCCCGACATAAGCGATGCGGAAGCGACCGTCGACGTCATCACCGAAGGCTCGGTGCTCTACGGCGCGCCGAAGACTTTTCTCGACAAGCTCGTCGCGCTGCGCGACGAAGCCGGCCCGTTCGGCACATTATTGATGACCGGGCTCGACTGGAGCGGCCCGAACCGCGAATGGGAGCGCGAGTCGATGCGGCTTCTCGCGCAAGAGGTGATGCCGAAATTCCGCCAGCACGTCGCAGCGAAGGCGGCGGAGTGAAGTTTTCGGCTGCGGTCGCATCCATTGTCAAAATCGAGGTTTCCATGGCGCGACGACAGGACTTTCGGCGGATCGGATTACTCCTGCCGTCCTCAAGCTCGGTACAGGAGCGGGATTTCGCCAGAGTACTACCGGAAGACATCACGCTCCACGTGGCGCGAATGCGATTGAGCAACGTGGAAGCAGAGTCAACGCTGCGGATCGTCCAGGAAATCGAGAGCGAGAGCCAAAAGCTGGCTGATGTGGACGTTGACGTGATCGTTTTTCCAGCGACTGCGCCCTCGTCGCGCAACGGCATTGGATATGATCAGGAGCTGATCAAGCGAATAAGCGCGGCAAGCGGCAAGCCGGCCACCACGGCCTCAACCGCGCTGCTTGAAGCGTTGCGCGTGCTTTCTGTGAAACGAATTGTTCTCGGCGCGCCCTGGAGCGCCCCCGTGAATCAGACCGTCGCTGCGTTTCTTGAAGCAAACGGAGTCAAAGTCCTCGCCCAGGAGGCGCTAGGGCTCATCCGCAATCTCGAGATCGGCCTCCTCGATTCGCAAACTGCCTTGGATGTTGGGCGCCGTGTGAACAGGGCGGAAGCGGACGCGGTTATTCTAGCGTGTGGTAACTGGAGTACGTTCAGCATTATCGATCAACTGGAGCTTGATCTGGGAAAACCCGTGCTGACGACGAACCAGGTCAGCTTGTGGCACGCGCTGAAGATGATGAACAGAACGCCCCTCGGCGGGCTTGGTGTTTTGCTGCGCGAGCACCTGGGCGACGCATTGCCTCAGCCGATGTCTGCTTCCGGGGGCAAAGCGGACATCGGGCAAAGTTCCAAGAATGTCTGCTTTTGACCCAAAGCGGACATGCGCCATGGGTGAAAAAAACGATCGCCTCTTGCTTTTTGCAACCGGCGGGTTGGCTATAGGTGAGGCGCACAGTGAGGGTTCAGTGACTGTTACCGTCTTTGGCGAGACTGACTTTCTATCAGGACTTGCGCAACAGCTCCGGCAGCTTGGCGATGTTTGCCGCGACCCTTCGCCGCCTCATCGCGTGTGAGTGGCTTCGCCGCATTTAAAAATGTGCTTTAAGCTGCCGAGCGGCGAACTGGCGCGGCATTGTGACGTTCAATCAGTCGGATTAGATCACCGACTAGTTCAATCTGCGTAGCTGTGGTGTTCGCGAAAAAATCAACGCCAACAAATTCATCTTCGATCAGTACCATCAACTCGAGCTGATCGAGCCAGTCAAGACCAAGATCGTCAG
>DATAYT010000159.1:0-4637 GCA_036272395.1 Xanthobacteraceae bacterium | reverse complement strand
GCGACAATTCGACGGATTTGGACGGCTGGGGACGCTGGTTCATGCCCAAACAGGGTCCGCCCAAGCAGGGTCACTGGCCTGATCGCCGCGCCTTTGTCGCGTTGGTTCCTGGCGCGTTCGTTTTTGCCGGCTGCGCGACGCGCCCGGCGCAGCCGGTGTCTTACGGGCCAACCCAGAAGCTTGTCACCTATGTGACGCGCGAGCGGCCCGGCACGATCGTGGTCGATCCCGCCAATCATTTTCTCTATTCGGTGCAAAAGGACGGGCAGGCGGTGCAGTACGAAGTCGGCGTCGGCAAGGAGGGCTATGGCTGGTCCGGCATCGCGACCGTGCACAACAAGCAGGAATGGCCGGACTGGTATCCGACGCGCGACATTCTCGATCGCAAGCCCGAAATCCGCCAATACATGGTGCCGCTGCAAAGCGGCTACGGCATGCATGGCGGCCCCGAGAATCCGCTCGGCGCGCGCGCCCTCTATCTGTGGCAGGGCAAAATCGACACCCTCTACCGTATTCACGGCACCAACGAGCCGGAGAGCATCGGGCATGACGTGTCCGCCGGCTGCATCCGCATGCGCAACGAAGACGTTATCGATCTTTACGAGCGCACGTCGGTCGGCACCAAAGTGATCGTGCTCGCGGGGAATGCGGCCTGACGCGCGCTCCTCCTCACGACCCCGCTTGACCGATCATAAATGTGCGGCACTTCCCTCCTAACCGCTCCGCGGGGGAGGGGAAATGAAAAGAATTCGTCCGAATACCTTTGTGCTCCGCCGCGCAAAATTGTTTTACTCTGCGCCGAACCGCATTGAGGGGAGGCCGCACTGATGATCCACACCAGCGATCACTGCCACACGCATGCGACGATCGAACCGGGAAAGCCGGCGGAGCTGCCCAGCCGGCGAACCATCGTCGTCGCGCTCGCCTCCGCCGCGGCAGCGTCGTCCGGTCCTGCGTTCGCGAAATCCGAAGCGTCGCCCGAAGACGAGCGCTTCATGCGCATGGCGCTCGATGAAGCGCGGCAAGGCGATTATGCCTTCGGCTGCGTGATCACGCGCGATGGCGCGGTGATCGCACACGGACACAATCTCGGCAAAACCAACGACGATCCGGCCGCTCATGGCGAGATGGTGGCGATCCGGCGCTGCCTGGCCGATCACGGCAGCGCAAGCTTGCGCGGCGCCACGCTCTACACCTCCGGCGAGCCGTGTGTGATGTGCATGGGCGCGATTGTCTGGTGCGGCATCGGCCGGCTGGTCTTTGCCGCCTCGGTGCCGCAGATCGGCAGCCTGACCCATCAGATCATGATCGCCAGCGCCGAGGTGGCGGCGCGGGCCAAATGGAATCCGATCAAGATCACCCGCGGCCTGTTCGCCGACGAAGCGATGAAGCTTTTGCGGAAGTAGGTTTCAGATTAGCCAAGACACATTGCACCGTGTCCTGGGCGCAGCGCAGCATGAAATGGTGCGCTGCTGAACCCGGCCCTTTCCAGACGCGGAGTTTGGACCGATCCCGGATCTGCGGTGCACCAGCAATAGCGCGTTCACGCGCGTTGACGCGCTTTTGCGCTCTGCACCGCGTCCGGGAAACAGGGACTTATCACGCCAGCAGCCTCGCCATGATGCGCTCGCGCGTCAGCGGTAAATCGCGCATGCGGATGCCGAGCGCGCGTGAGGCCGCATTGCCGATCGCGGCAGCGGTCGGGCCGGCGGTCGCTTCGCCGACCCCGAGCGGCGTGTCGCTGTCGCTTGCGACGAGATCGATGGCGATCTCGGGAACTTCGCTGAACCGCAGCACCGGATAGGTCTCCCAGTCGATCGGCCCGCCGCTTGCCGTGTCGAACCGGACTTGCTCTTTGAGCACCCAGCTCGCTGACTGGATGATGCCGCCTTCGAGCTGGTTGATCACGGCGTCCGGATTGACGACCAGGCCGGCGTCGGCGGCGCACCAGGCGTGCAGCAGGCGGATCGATTCCTCGACTTCGAGCTCGACGATCACTGCAGCATAGGCGGCGCGGTTTTTGTATTGGGCGAAGCCGACGCCTTTGGCGCGATGAGCTTGATCACGATCGGCTCGCCGCTCGGTTTCGTTCCAGTTCGCCATGGCCGCGGCGCGCTCGATCACGCGCCGCGCCCGCGGGTCGGACAGCCGCGCCAGCCGATAAGCGATCGGGTCCTGCTGGGCGCGTTCGGCGAGTTCGTCGATGAACGATTCAAGCGCGAAAACATTCGGCATGGCGCCGAGGCTGCGCAGCGCCGAGGTGCGCCGCGGTACCTCCGGCACGAGATGATGAATGATCCGCTTGGCGGCAAAATCGTAGAGCGGTTCGCCATTGCGCGTCGCGCCGCCGCCGGCGGCTTCCGGTACATCGATCGGCGCCGGAACGGGCGGCGGATCGGGCAGCGCCTCGGCAGCGAGCAGCATGGCGCCACCGCCGGGGCGGCCCTGATGCGTGCCGCTCCAGATTTCGGTGGTCCAGTCCACCGGGTGGCCCGCGGTGTCGAGCGTGGCGCGCACCTTGACCACCATCGCGGGGCTCACCGGCTCGAACGCAAATTCTTCCTGCCGGCGCCAGCGCACGCGGATCGGGCGGCCGGGTAGGCGCACGGCGATGACTGCCGCATCGGCGGCCGCGTCATCGGCGCCGTTGTGGCCGTAGCAGCCCGGCCCCTGAACGTGGCGCACTGAAATTGCCGATGCCTCGAGCTTGAGCATGCGGGAAAGCGCCGCGCGCAGCGGATAGACGCCCTGGCAGTGCGTCCATACCGTCAGATGGCCGTCGCGATAAAGCGCGAGCGCACAGGAGGGCGCGATCGAGGCATGCGCGAGATGGCCGCGCGTGTAAACCGCTTCGTAGCTTTGCAGCCCGCGCCTGGAATCCGATGGCGGCGCGCCGATGGTGCGGTTGATGCTGGGGCGTTGCAGGAGCCAATTCGCTTCCTGCTGCAAGCCGCTCGACTGCTCGACGCCGCGCCAGGTGGCGTGGGCGGCCGCCGCGGTGGCGGCAGCTTCAACGGCGGTTTCATCGTCACCGACGATCGCCAGAAAATTGCCGTCGCGGAGGAAGCTGATCGGACCGCGCGCCGCGCGCCGGATCGCCGCTTCGTCGATCGCGCCGAGCGTGGCGCCGCGATTGGGCTGGCGCACGACCCGCGCATGCGACATGCCCTCAATCGCCATGTCGTGAACGAACGTGGCTTTGCCGAACAGTTTCGCCGGTAAATCGACGCGCGCGGCGTTGCGGCCGACGATCGTATAATCCGCAACCGGTTTGCGCGCCGCCGTTCCGGTCGCCTCGCGCGCGAGATTCACGGATGCCGCGAGCGACCAGTAATCAAACTGCGTCGCTGCGCCATTGCGCAGAATGCGGCCGTCGCGCACCACGAGTTCCGCGGCGGCGCAGCCAAGGCGCCGCGCGGCCTCTTCGAGAAACAGCGTGCGCGACTCGGCGCAGGCGGCGCGCAGCGCGATGCCGCCCGCCTGCATCGATTGGCTGCCGGCGGTATAGCCCTCGTTCGGCGTGCGATCGGTGTCGCCCGAACGGATGATGATCCGCTCAAACGCGACATCGAGCTCTTCGGCGGCGATTTGCGTCATCGCGGTGAGCACGCCTTGGCCGAGTTCGACGCGTCCGGTCGCAAGCTCCACCTTGCCCGCTGCGGCGAAGTTCAGCCATCGATCGAGGCGGGGATTGTCGGCGAGCACGCTCGGCAGCGCGTTTGGCAGCGCACTCGGCAGCGTCATGGCCGCGCACCTTCGCGCAAGCGGGCCGCGGCCTTTTCGACGGCGCGCAAAATCCGGTTATGGGCGCCGCAGCGGCAAATATTATCGTCAAGCGCGCGGGCGATTTCCGCCCTCGATGGCGATGGATCGCGGTCGAGCAGCGCCTTGGCCGAAATGAGAATGCCGCTGAGACAATAGCCGCATTGGCCCGCTTTGCTCCTCGAGAAAGGCTTGCTGCAGCGGATGCGGCTTTTCCGGCGTGCCAAGGCCTTCGACCGTCGTTACGCTGCGGCCGGCGACGCTCGCGATCGCGCGCCCGCAGGATTTCACCGGTTTGCCGTCGATCAAGACGATGCAGCAGCCGCATTGTTCAAGAAAGCAGCCGAAGCGCGTGCCGGTCAGCCGCAACTGATTGCGCAGCACATCGAGCAAAGGCGTGTCGTCATGCGGCGCAGTGACGTTCACTGCACGGCCGTTGATTGTGAAGGCGACGGTTTGTGGCATCGGCCTGTGCGCCCGGCGCCGATCAGGAGAATGTGAAAGCGTCGTGGTAGGCGCCTTGCACGCTGCCGCCGGGAAGCGGACCGCCGCCCGGCACATGCACCATGTTGACGATCACCGCGGCGGTGGCGCCGTGCAGGCCATGGCGCGGGATCGGCATCGGCGTGAGCGCCTCCCAGGTATCGGTCTTCGGGTCATAGGCTTCATTGGTGCCGAACACGCGACCGGTGGCTCGGCAGAGACGCCTCTGCGCGGCGTCGGCAATGGCGCGCGGAAGGTCCAGCCATCGATTTTGGGATCGTAGACGGCGTTCAAGCCGGTGTTGAAGTCATAAGAATCCATACGGCCGGCGATGGCGTGGATTTTTCCGTCAACCACGGCGACGCCCATGTGATCGCGCTGACCGACAAATG
>DATAYT010000158.1:0-3239 GCA_036272395.1 Xanthobacteraceae bacterium | reverse complement strand
TTACCCTTCCTAAATCGGTGAGAATCGGCCGAGAATCGGGAAATGACCAGACGGGTGGTCGATGTGCTGGTGCCGGTCGCGCTGGACCGGGCCTATTCCTATCGCGTGCCGGCGGCGCTTGAGCTTGCGCCCGGCGACATCGTCACCGTGCCGCTCGGGCCGCGCGAAACCACCGGCGTGGTGTGGGCCGAAAACGCCAATCCGAATCCGCGGCTCGATAACAGGCTCAAGGACGTCGAGGAGAAGCTCGATTATCCGCCGCTCAAGCCGGAGCTGCGCCGGTTTGTCGAATGGGTGGCGAGCTACACGCTCAGTTCGCGCGGCATGGTACTGCGCATGTGCTTGCGCATGGGCGAGCATCTCGGCGCCGAACGCGAGCGTATCGGCGTACGGCTTGCCGGCGTGGCGCCCGAGCGCCTGACCGCCGCGCGCCGGCGCGTCCTCGATCTTCTCGCCGACGGCGTGGTGCGCGGCAAGACCGACGCCGCGCGCGAGGCCGGCGTGTCGGCCGGCGTGATCGATGGCTTGATCGACGAAGGCACGCTTGCCGCCGTGGTGCTGCCGCCCGAACCAGTGGCGCAGCCGCCGGATCCGGATTTTATCGCGGCCGATTTCACCGCCGATCAGCGCGCCGCCGCGGCCGCCTTGCAAAAAACCGTGGCGCAGGGCGGCTATTCCGTCACTTTGCTCGACGGCGTTACCGGTTCGGGAAAGACCGAAGTCTATTTCGAGGCGGTGGCGGACGCGATCCGGCGCGGCCGGCAAAGCCTGATCCTGATGCCGGAGATTGCGCTGACCACGCAATTTCTCGACCGCTTCGCCGCGCGCTTCGGCACGCGGCCGGCGGAATGGCATTCCGAATTGTCGCCGCGGCTGCGCGCGCGCACCTGGCGCGCCGTCGCCGACGGCGAAGTCAGCGTCGTGGTCGGCGCGCGCTCGGCTTTGTTTCTGCCTTACGGCGATCTCGGGCTGATTGTCGTGGATGAGGAGCACGATCCCGCGTACAAGCAGGAAGACGGCGTGCGCTATCACGCCCGCGACATGGCGGTGGTCCGCGGCCATATAGCCGGCATTCCGATCGTGCTGTCGTCGGCGACGCCGTCGATCGAGAGCGAAGTCAATGCACGGCGCGGCCGCTATGCGCGGCTCTCGCTGCCGGAGCGTTTCGGCGGCCAGCGCCTGCCCACGGTCGAAGCGATCGATCTACGCCGCGAGCGGCCGCCGCCCGGCCGCTTCATTGCGCCGCGGCTTGCCACCGCGGTGAAGACCGCGCTCGAACGCTGCGAGCAGGCTTTATTGTTTCTCAATCGCCGCGGCTATGCGCCCCTGACCTTGTGCCACGCCTGCGGCTTCCGCTTTGCCTGTCCGAATTGCGATGCCTGGCTGGTCGATCATCGCTTCCGCCGCCAGCTTGTGTGCCACCATTGCGGCTTCGGCATGCCGCATCCGCCGACCTGTCCGAAGTGCGGCGCGGCCGATTCCTTCGTTCCGGTCGGCCCGGGCGTCGAGCGGCTGGAAGAGGAGGCGCGGCAGCTCTTTCCGGAGGCGCGGATCCTGGTGCTCTCAAGCGATCTCGTCGCCACCATCGAGCGGATGCGCGAGGAATTGGCCGAGGTCGCCGCCGGCCGTTTCGACATCGTCATCGGCACCCAGCTCGTCGCCAAGGGCCATCATTTCCCGATGCTCAATCTGGTCGGCGTGGTCGACGCGGATTTGGGATTGAGCAACGGCGATCCGCGCGCGGCGGAGCGCACCTTTCAGCTCCTGCACCAGGTGATCGGCCGCGCCGGCCGCGACGCCGGCGTCGGCCTCGGCCTCCTCCAGACGCATCAGCCGGACCATCCGGTGATGCGCGCGCTGATCGCGCAAGATCGCGAGGCGTTCTATGCCGCCGAAATCGCCTCGCGCGAGAAGAGCGGTTACCCGCCGTCTGGCCGGCTCGCCTCGATCGTCGTCTCCGGCTCCGACAAGCACGCCACCGCCGCTTATGCGCGCGAACTCGCGCGCGCCGCGCCGCTCAACGAGAACGCCACGCACGGCGTGCGCGTGCTTGGGCCGGCCGAAGCGCCGCTCGCTTTGGTGCGCGGCCGCCACCGCATGCGATTACTCATCAAAGCGCCGCGCAATTACGATCTCGGGGCCTATTTGCGCCGCTGGCTCGCCAAGGCGCCGAAGCGGCGCGGCCCGATCAAACTCGAGATCGACATCGACCCGCAGAGTTTTTTGTGAGCTTCATTCCGGGGCGCTCGCTAGGCGAACCCGGGATCCATAATAGCGGCGCTCGACTGACGTGTAGACGTGTAGGATGGGTTGAGTGAAACGAAACCCATCTTTCATTCACGATGGGTTTCGCTGCGCTCTACCCATCCTACATCGCAATCAAGCAAACCGCGCTTTCGCCCGCTCGCGCGCTTTCATCGCTTCGGCTTCGCGGTTCTTCGCCGGGCTTGCGGTCGATAACGAATCGAGCAGCCGGCGCGCCGCGCCACTCACTTCATCCACGGCGCGGTCGAAGGCCGCCTCGTTGGCGCGCGACGGATGGGTGAAGCCGGAGAGCTTACGCACGAATTGCAGCGCCGAGGCGCGGATTTCTTCCTCGGTCGCTGGCGGCGCGAAATTAAACAGCGTGCGGATGTTACGGCACATTTGTTTTCCTTTCCGTCATTCCGGGGCGCCAGCAGGGCGAACCCGGAATCCATAATCACGGCGCGTAAGATACGGAATAAACCGAAATATTTTTGCTAGGGCAGTGACTATGGATTCCGGGCTCGCGGCTTGCAGCCGCGCCCCGGAATGACGCACGGGAGACGCCGACACAATCACATGAACGCCTGGATGCCGGTCTGCGCGCGGCCGAGCACGAGCGCGTGAATGTCGTGCGTGCCTTCGTAGGTGTTGACGGTTTCGAGATTGCACATCACCCGCATGACGTGAAACTCGTCGGTGATGCCGTTGCCGCCATGCATGTCGCGGGCGAGCCGCGCCACTTCCAGCGCCTTGCCGCAATTGTTGCGCTTGAGCATCGAGATCGCCGGCGGCGACGCCTTGCCTTCGTCGATCAGCCGCGACAGCCGCAGGGCCGCGTGCAGGCCGAGCGTGATTTCGGTCTGCATGTCGGCGAGCTTCTTCTGCACGAGCTGATTGGCCGCGAGCGGCCGGCCGAACTGCTTGCGCGCGAGCACGTAGTCGCGGGCGCGATGCCAGCAGAATTCGGCGGCGCCCAACGCGCCCCAGGCGAT